>JAFZDQ010000017.1 GCA_017561085.1 Lachnospiraceae bacterium | reverse complement strand
CCTGCCCTGATATTCTCCACGCGCTTGTTTTCAATCACGATATCGCTGAAATATCTCTCTCCGCCTTCTCCCATGGGCGCCTGCGCTTCAAATCCAACCTTCACGGTCTTTCCTACAGGGAGGGTAAATACACGTACCATCTGATACTCCTTACCATCGGCAGAATAGTGGAAGGCAAAGCAATCATCCACTCTGGAAACCTGCAGCCATACATAGTTTGCATCTCTGACAGGACCGTTACAATCATCGGAAATCCTGTTGGTTACCACTGATACCACCGCGGGCTTTTTACAGGGAAGGTCTGAATTTTCAAGGGCTAACTTTGCCCATACATTTTCATTTTCATATACCAAAAGTGCCGCTGCATCATAGGTATTTTTAAACTCTAATTCTACCTTTGTCTTAAATACAAAATCCCCCGTCAGTTCCGTATAATACAAAGAAGCGGAAGCCACAAGCTCCGGAAATGCCCCGTTTTCTTTTACGGGACTGTTAAAATAATCCGTCTCTGCAGGCGCATATACTGTAAGCACTCCGTCCTTGTACTCTGCACTGCTTTCATTTACCCATTTAAATTCTTTGAAATCCATACCGTTTCTCCTTATTTTTCTTTCGTAAAAAACTCATAAAAGTTCATATTTAACTATAGTATGTGAGGCAGTTTACGTCAACCGCAAAAGGGGAAATCCCCCCGCCCAAAATAGTCCTCAAAAAATTTTTTTAAAAATATATTGACATCTGTTACCAACCGCGTTACTATGTCTACATAAGACATGTCGAGCCTCGACACGTCGAGAATGAACATGTCGCGCAGAGACATAAAATACAACAATGACATATTCTCAAATTATGACAATTTATCTGTCACTTATTAAGGAGGAGCGCTTATGGAAGACAAACTACTGAAAAAATATTGTCCCATGACAGAAACCATTTTTTATACGCTTCTGGCACTGCTGACACCGAACCACGGCTACGGCATTATGAAATTTGTAAGGGAACTGACCAACGAACGTCTGAAGATGGGCACCGGTACTCTTTATACTATGTTAGGACGACTGGTAGAGGACAAGATGATCAGCGTCGTTACGGAAGAGGACGGAAAGAAAACCTATCAGATTACTGACGACGGCAAGGCCATTCTGCTGATGGAAGTAGACCGCCTGCGCCAGCAATGCGAAAACGGTCAGAAAATTTTAGGAGGGGAAGGAAATGATTAGAGTTAAATGGTTTTTAAGCTTATATAAAGAAAGAGACTGGTTAGAGGAAATGGCCCGGAAAGGATATCTGTTAAACAACCTTACCCTGGGAATCATTTATCACTTTACCGAATGCGAGCCCTGTGAAAAAGTATATGAAGTCGAGCGTTTTGCCATCAGCGCCCGCCCTACCATAGCAGAACTTACTGCGAAAGCGAGAGCCCTGGATATCACTTCCCAGTTCGGCTGGAAGCAGGTTACTCACGATGAATCCATGAACTACTACTTCGTAAAGGATAAAGCCGGCGATGAAACCGATGAGTTTTATGATACACCGGAACTGCGCATGGACCGTGCACAACGTTACCGCCAGTTCTACTCCGTGGAAAGTTCCCTTGGATTATTAATCTTACTTTTGGTAATGTCAGCCTTTTACGTTCTTTTCTTTTATGTGCTTGGAGATTCACCTGATACCCAGCGGGGACTTATGTGGCTTTATGTAATCCTTATGCTGGTTGAACTGTTCATCCTCTACTTCAATATGAAAATGGGGCAAACATTCTATCAGGAATTTCTGATGAGCCGTAAGGAATGGGAACAGTACAAGAAATATCGCCAAAAGAAGCGCTTTAACAAAGTTCAGCAGCTTCGCGTTTATCTTCAGGAAAAAAGCGAAAACGGTCTTGCCCTAAAAACCTACGAAGACGGTCACTATATTTTTGAAGAAGATGAGGACAGATACAATTACTTCGTTGATACCAAACGCAATATGAAGAAGCGCCTGAAACAGGAAAACAAAACTTACAAGGACGAAAGCAAGGACATTATGTTCCAAAGCCTTAACTGGTATGAAGCAAGTATTGCAAATGCTGCAAAATACGGTCTGACTCCCGTAGCAGTAGTGGAAAAGAACCTGCTCATTTACAAAAGACCGTTCAGTGAAGAAGCCCTTCCCTGGGAAAACGGTAACGAAAACCTCCGCATCATCTCACCTGCGTTAGCCTCTCTTTTATATTTATTAAGTTGCTTCGTACTGGGTGCTGTGATCGGTGTTTTAACCGCCATGTTTTTATAACCCGGTACCAAAAATTCATAGAAAAACATATAAATAAATAATATAAGGAGAATTCACAATGGAAACAAACACTATGGAAACAATCACTACAGAAACAAACAGTACGCAAACTAATATTGCGGACACGAAAATGAGCAGAAAGTATTTTTCAAAACTGGGGCTGATTTTATTCGCCAGCACCCTCTTAATCTACGCAGTACAGATTCTTGCCATGAAGCTCTCTGAAAATGTACCTGCCATCGCTGAAAACGGAAGCCTTTCCTTCCTGGTAGGTATGCTGCCGATGTATGTTGTTGCATTCCCCATTATCTTCCTGATGCTGAAGATGGTGCCTGCCGTTACTTTGGAAAAGAAAAAAATGAAGCCCCTTCATGTATTCGTAGCTTTCCTGATGACCTACGCAGCAACTTATGTTTGCAATATCATCGGTAATGTAATTACCACTATCATCGGCGTGATCAAACAGAGCCCCGTACAGAATGTTCTGATGGAAGTTACTTCCAACATTAACCCTTTGGTAAACTTCTTTATCATCGTTATCTGTGCACCTATCATGGAAGAATTACTGTTCCGTAAATACTTAGTTGACAGAACCGCGAAATTCGGTGAAGGTGTTGCCATCGTCTTTTCCGGCCTGACCTTTGGTTTCTTCCACGGCAACCTGATTCAGTTCTCTTATGCTTTTGTGCTTGGTATGTTCTTTGCTTTCATTTACGTAAAGACCGGCAAACTGATTTATACCATCATTCTTCATATGATTCAGAACTTTATGGGTTCCATCCTCGGATTACTGGTACTTAATAAGAGCGGATTTATGGAACTTGCCGAGAAGCTGGAAACCATCACCGATGAAGCTGAACTGATAAAACTTCTCACCGAGAACGTTGGCGGCATCGCACTCTTTGGTGTTTATCTTATCTTCATCCTTGCAATTGTATTTGCCGGAATCATTATCTTCATTGTAAATGCGAAGAAATTCCGCTTAAACGCAGGAGAAGTAACCATCGAAAAAGGCAAACGCTTCTCGACCGTAATCTTGAACCTGGGAATGATTCTTTACTGCGTATTCTGGATTGTGATGATTATCTTGCAGTTGTTCCAGTAATACCATAATCCGCCCAATATCACTATCCTATAAAAACTGCCCCCGGTCTTTCAAAACAAAAGGCCGGGGGCTTTCTGATTCGGTCAAATTAATTATCGAAAATGTTCCACCATTTCATTTTCTGACCGGTAATTGTAAAGGTTACTTTCTTAACGCCACCGTATTCTCCCTTTCCATAAAGGAGTACTGTTGCAGTTCCCTTCTTAATATTGTTTTGATATTTTACTTCATAGTTACTTACATCCACAGGATAGTAAACATACTTCTTGCCTTCCTTTACTTTCCTGCTGACTGTAATTTCCGGTTCAATCACTTTTCCAGTATAAACCTGATTCGGTATTTTTTCTACTGTCAGGGAAGTAATATTCTTTTTGTAGATTTCATATTCAGCACTTATCGTTCCGGAATAATTATTCTTTCCCGTAACCGTAACGCGCATTTTAACACGATCTCCGTCAAAATCAGCAGTGGTTACCTTATTCTTAGTCAACTTGCGATAAGCTGACATCCCCGGATCCCAAATTTCATAACTATAGGTAGCGCTATAGTCCGTCTTTTTCACCAGTTTCTTTCCGCTGGTACGATCTGTTAAAGTAACCGTAGGCACATAATTATTCTTCTCATTCACATACAGCAGATCCCCCACCTTTATTTGCGTAAATAAATTAAGCGGAGCCCCTACAATGCTAAACTTAACCGGATTTTTCTTTGTACTTCCCTTAAAGTTTCCTATACCCGTAATATAGAAGTAAGGTGCATTTTTACTATCCTTTGATGCAACCTTTTTATTATTTACATAGGTGACTATATAATCTTTTCCCTCCGTCAAAAGGTTCCCTTGGAAATACACAGCCGGCTTAGGCTTTGCCCCATTCTTTGCAAAGGTTACATTGTCAATATTATTCAAAGACACCTGTACACCTGATACGGATGCACTTCCTATAGAAAAAGTCTTGGTCACGGAACCACTATACTTATTGATTCCTTTAAAAATCACCTTAAATGTTCCTGCATTTGTCCTGTTTCCGGAGTAAGATACCGTATAATCCGTGCCTCTAATTAATTCAACACCTTTATAAGACAACTTGTAATTGACATTCTGCTCCACATTTTGGGACTCCCCGTCATAAGTAAAGTTTTTCATCCGGGTAACCATCTCTGCAGTCAGCTTGATTCCTTTAATCTGATATGTTTTAGTCTTATTACCGCTATAATTTCCACAGCCCGTAACCACCACGGTTGCTGTTCCTATTTTTCCGCAGTTTTTGTAACTCAGCTGATAATCCGTACCTTCTGTCAGCGTCTTTTTACCATCCTTAACTACTACCTTTTTAGGATAAGTAACACCGGTAACATTGTTGTATGTATAGGATTCTTTATCTAAGGTAATCGTCGCCTTGGTAAGCAGCTTCGGGGAAATGGTTTGTGTCACCGTCGTGCTTCCCACGAAATTCTTTCCGGAACCGACAATGGTAATCTGCCATTCTCCCACATCCCTATAGGCTCCTTCAAAAGGCTCCTCGTATAATAACTGATATTGCTTCGATTTCTTTTCAATCAGTTTTCCGTTTAATTTGATTACCGGTTCACTTTTGATTTTTTTACCGGTATGCTTTACTATTATGGGACTGACCTTAAAGATTTTTTGCAACTCTTTATTCGTTGAGTATTCACTCAAATTGATAGGTTCGATGGTAAATTTCTTTTCCAACGATCCCTTAAAGTTGCCTTTGCCCGTAATTACCGCTTTGGGTGCTTTAAGGGAACTACTTTTTGCTGCATTTATATTATTGACCCATTCTACACTATAGTCCTTACCGGACTTTAATAAGGTCAGTCCATAATATACTTGAAAAGAAGGTTTGATGGCCTTTCCGCTGTAGGTCTGAACCGGAATGTTTGTACTCCACAGCCCCATTTCTTTGTAATAGGCTTCGGCCTCTAAAAAGCGATTATACAATTGTCCTTCATAACTGTTTGGAAGCATTTGATAGAATCCCAACAGTTTTTTCAAATCATTCCCCAGTGCACTATATGCTTCTCCGGCTTTTCGTACATCCTGAATTTCTTCTTTATAATTAGATCCGTTAATCGGCTGAATTTCATTAAACATAGCCAGAACATTCACAAATTCCTCCGGCCAGCCGGAACCATCATCAGACACCCAAACTAAAACCTGTGCGCTCTTTTTCCCGTCTCTTGTAGACGCAGTAATGATTGCAACACCGGGCTGAAGGGCTAACGGACCATAACGGTCTACAATTGCCACTACAGAAGGATCTGAAGAAGTATATACTATTTCCTGATAGTTTGCGTTATCGGGAAAAACTTTTAACCCTACGGATCCACCATTATACGGTTCCCAAAAGATACATGAATTCTCAAAAGATAAGGATTCTATCGGAATATAATCAGCTTCCTTCTGTCCGATATAAACCGCACGAAGTTTCATCCATTCTCCGTTAGCACCTGTTGTTACTTCGATTTTCTGATTTGAAATATCTCCGTAAACGCTTCCGTTAATCAGGACATATGCACCATTCGTAACAAATTTGCAGGCATCTGCCGAATCATACTGCACCGGCCTTAAAGTTACCTCCAGGGTATATTTTTCGCCCGCTTCAAATAACTCCGTGGCAGCTACCGCAGTGCCATTCTCCTTAAACCATTCCACACTATCAATTTCAATTAAATTATCATGCTCAACATTCCCCTCAAAATCAGGCTTCTTTCCTGCGGTCGGATGTTCAATATCATATATTTTTACAGAACCCATTTGCAGTAACTCCCAAGGGAAATAACATTTGACAGTATGCTCCCAAAAACCATTGCTCGCTTTTGCCAGAGCCTCGGTAGTCTGTGGGATTTCATTACCGTAATTGTTCTGTATCGTAACAGTTACATGGCTTTGATTATCTTCATCCGTATCGAAAACATACGAACTTACATCTGAAATTGATAAATCTATACCTACAGAATAATCATGTCCTGCGATAAATGTTTCCGTATTGTAGATTCTTCTATCGTCAGTTTCATCATACCAATAAATGCCGTTCAGTTTTTCAAAATAATCTCCGTAAGACGGATAATTGTTTTTAGGAATATAATAAAGTTCCTCACATACAGTAGCCGTATAATCCGGATAATTTCCGGGAATCGGTTCTTCCAAACCTGTAATCAGCACTTCTTCAATCACACGATTCGGACACTCTCCGAAAACATAATACAACTCAACAATTTCAGCAGCATTCTGTTCATAAGCTTTTCTTACTTGAGCTGTTTTTCCATCTAAGGTTCCTACGACTATAGGGGAGTTGTCATCCGTTTGAAAATAATTTCCGTCTTTTGCATAAATATCAATCCCCACCGCATAGACGCATCCGTCCTGAAAGGTATCGGTAGGCTCCATAATATCCCCATCCTCATACCAGACAATGGGCTCCAACGCTTTCACCGGTATTCCATATAAATCCGGCTCTAAAGCCTCCGCAAAATAATCCGGCGTTTTTCCTTCCACAGGCTCGTTGATACCTTTTATGGCAACATTCTTAATGGGTTCTTTCACTGCTGCAAATTCACAATGAATCTCCATTCTCTTTTGCGGCTCCCCCGGAGAATACGGATCTATCACATAAGTCTCATCCGCAATACTCGTTGCAGTCATAGTACTCTTTCCGTCTTCTCCTACCGCAAATTGATAAGGCTGTTTCCGACTAATCGGAATAATCAACCAATATTCATGACCGGCTTTATAGGTATCTCCTTTTTTTACATAGTTTCCACCGGTATAGTCATACCATAAAAGACCGTTCGTATAATGACTTTCAGTTTCATAGCTAAATTGATAACCTTCTCCCGCCAACGTGACATCAAAGTCTATCATTTGACCGGCAACCGGCTTTGTCAGGTTTTCCACTCCCACCTGTGTAATATCAGGAGGCGCCGTTTCACATGCCGGGAAGGTATACGATGCAATATATCCTGAAGTCGGTCGCGTATCATAAATCGAATATAACTTTGCATATTCATTATTGATTGTCGTTAGTGTATCAGGAATTAACGACACCTGTCCTTCTCCGGCTGCTGTTGTTACTGCAAATTCATAAGAATAATTATTCACAAACAAATAAATAAATACTTTATAGCTATGTCCCGTTATCCACCTATCTCCTTCTTGTAAATAGGTTTCATCCGTCACGTCATACCAACGTACTCCATGATAGGTATTCGAATATTTCGCTTCCGTATATATTCTGGCACCTTCTGTTAAAGTCCAGGCTGTAAAATCAGCTTCCCTACCACCTACGGGAACGTAGGTATATGCTTCCACTTCACTGATTTTAATTCTGGCACTTTCGCCCTGTAACGAAAATTCATCTTCCTCTGCTCCAGACGCTGCGACAGATTCTTCTTCAGACGGTTCCTCCTCTTCCACCGGGGCTTCTTCAAGAAGCACCTCCGCCACAGGCTCTTCTGCTGCCACAGGTGTTTCCTCCGCCACAGGCTCCTCTGCTGCCACAGGTGTTTCCTCCGCCACAGGTGTTTCCTCCGCCACAGATGTTTCCTCCGCCACAGGTATTTCCTCCGCCACAGGCTCTTCTGCTGCCATAGGTATTTCCTCCGCCACAGGCTCTTCCTCTGTTATAGGCGTTTCTTCCGCTGCAAGCACAGACATAGGAATCGCACTTATCATCATTACTAAAACCAAAAACACACAAAAAGCTTGTTTCAATCTTCTTATCTTCATTACCCCAACCTCCTTTTTTCCATTATCCTAAATCCACCGGAAAATGTCGCCACACTTTATATAATATAAAGTGTGGGATACTTTCACATATTTGAAAAAAGTGTGGGAAAAAGTGTGGGAATCCGTTTACTGTTCTTTTGACGAAAATACAAAACTATGCTATTCTATACTCACATATTAATTGTTTTTTGGAGTTTATTATGAAGAAATTGTTGATAACTTTTTCGTCTCTGCTATTTCTGTTTTTATTAGCAGGTTGCAACACCATAGAAGGAAAAGCAGTCGGCCTTTCCATTATCTATGGTATTATGGCAGTTTTTTCTTTGCTTTTACTGGTTTTATATTGCTGCCTGACAATAAAGAAGGAGCCTTGGTTTCTTGCATTATTTTCATCTGTATTAATTGTGAATGTGGGCTATTTGGCTCTTGCGGTTTCAAGTACACTGGCAGAAGCACTTTGGGCAAACCGAATTTCTTATTTAGGCTCTGTTTGCCTGCCCTTATCCATGCTCATGATTATTTTGAATGTATGTAAAGTAAAGTCACGAAAATGGGGGACCCTGCTACTTATATGTTTTAGTGCTTTCGTGCTTTTCATCGCTATAACCCCCGGGTACCTGGATATCTACTACCGGGAAGTATCTTTAGAAATCCTGGACGGCGTCTCCACGCTGCAAAAAATATACGGTCCCTGGCATTTTCTGTACTATATTTACCTGTTTAGTTATTTTGGTCTGATGATTGTTGCAATTGCGTACAGCATTGCCCAAAAACGACTGGAATCCACCGGTCATGCTGCTATTCTGACTATTGCAGTTTTTGTAAATATCGGAGTTTGGCTGATGGAGCAGTTCGTAGATATTAACTTTGAAATTCTTTCTGTTTCCTATGTTATCACCGAAATGTTCCTACTTGGTCTGCATATACTGTTAAAAGAACAAGCCCGCCGGATAACGAACATCGGTACAAGCGACAACATTAACATCACGGATGAACTATTGCCCGTCCAAAGTCCGGATAACCCCAGCAGCACTTTGACGGCTGACACTACAATTCCTTCAACAGATGAGGAAATGTATAACCAATTTATTGCCGGCATTGCATCCCTTACACCAACAGAGCTTTCCATCTTTCGTTTCTATCTGGATCAAAAATCCACCAAGGAAATTATGGTAATGCTAAACATCAAGGAAAATACTCTAAAATTCCACAACAAAAACATTTACGGTAAATTAGGTGTTTCTTCCAGAAAACAGTTGGTGTCAATAGCCCAGAAAATTAATTATTAATCAAAAACAAGCATGACAGTTTCCCTGCCATGCTTATTTTTATTTTTCTGTCTTTTCATACTAAATCAATACTCACGCTGTCAGTTCTTTCAGCTTCGCAAGCCTTTTTAATGCTTCATCAATGGTCTCTTTGCCTCTGGCGAAGTGGAACCTTATTAAATGATTCACATCCTCCTTAAAGAAGCTGGAACCGGGCACTGCTGCCACGCCCACATTCTGAATCATCCACTCGCAAAATTCCAAGTCCGTAAATCCTTCAAACTGCGGCAACGCCAAAAACTCACTAATGTCTACCATTACGAAATAGGTCCCCTGGGGCACATTGTGCTTAAGACCGATTTCATCCAGCCCTTTCAGGAAATAATCCCTCTTTTCGGTATAAACAGCCTGCAATTCCTCATAGTAGGAGGCAGGGAATTCAAGACCTACCGTGGCCGCCTCCTGAAGGGGTGCCGCCGCTCCCACCGTCAAAAAGTCATGTACCTTTTTCGCATGCTCTATTATCGCCTCGGGCCCGATTACATACCCCAGTCTCCAGCCCGTCACCGAATAGGTTTTGGACAGGGAATTACAGGTAATGGTATGGTCATACATACCGGGCAGGGCTGACATATAGGTGTGCTCATAAGGCGCATATACAATATGCTCATAAACCTCATCGGTTACCACGAAAGCATCATATTTCACTGCCAGTTCCCCAATCGCTGTCAGTTCTTCCTTCGTAAACACTTTACCGCAGGGATTGGACGGATTACAGACAATAATCGCCTTGGCACCTTCTTTAAATCCTTTTTCAATAAGGAAAATATCAAAATCATAAGCAGGCGGTACCAGAGGGATATAAATAGGCTCTGCTCCCGACAAAATCGCATCCGCGCCATAATTTTCATAAAACGGTGAAAAGACCATCACTTTGTCCCCGGGATTACAAATGGTCATCATAGCGCACATCATGGCTTCCGTTCCGCCACAGGTTACCACGATTTCCGTATCGGGATTGATTTCCCTGCCGATGGCCTTGCTCTGCTTGACTGCAAGGGCATCCCTAAAATTCTTGGCTCCAAAGGTAATGGAATATTGGTGGGGTCCCTTTACTGCTGCCTCTGCAAGCGCCTGTGTAATCTCCGCAGGAGGGTCAAAATCAGGAAAACCCTGTGATAAATTGATGGCTCCGTAAGCATTACTGATTCGCGTCATACGACGGATTACGGAATCCGTAAAGGTATATACTCTGTCACTTAATTTGGGCATGACAAATCATTCTCCTCGATGTATTCTTAGCACCGGACAAATCCGGGGCTCTTTTAATAATACTTTTTTATATTTATACTTTTTTATATTTCTATTTTTTCACGGCCTATTCATTCACTTCTAAGGAAAGACCCAACGCCTTCACTACGTCCATATCCAAATCCTCGGGGAAAGAAAGTAGTTTCCTCTCACCCTGCGGACCAAATCCCAGCGCTTCCTTTTTAAATAATCCGAAGCCGCCATAGTAGTCCCAGCTAGTACGGGCAATACCTCTTTCTTTTAACAGACCGGTCACCAGACTGTACCAGTTCACTCTTTGCTCATGCTCGATAAACGGGATAAAGCAACCGAACTCGCCGCAAAATACCGGCGCATTTCTCTCCACACTAAATTCCACATACTGGTCAAAATACTGAATCACAGCATCTAACGTACCGTGCTTCGGATAATCGGCAAAACGCTCCTTTTCCAATTCCGTGGGATTCTCCGGAAGAGGCGGCATCTTGTCCGCATCATAAGGAAAAGGAATGCCTGTCACACGCTCCATATGGCACCAGGGTGCTCCCTGATGGGTAAAGGTATGCGGGTCATAAAAGTGGAAGGTATAAATCACTTTATCATCCTGAAAATCGGGTAATGTTTTCATCGCCGCAAAGCTGTTCCAATCCGCACCGCCTGCTACGATATAATGCTTCCTGTCAATACTGCGCACCATTTTAAACACACGCTCAATGATACCGTTCCAAAGAGGCACATCAATGCCGTGAGGTTCATTCATCAGCTCAAAAATCAAATATTCCGTGGCATCCTGATAACGGGTAGCCACCTGCTTCCAAATAGGTGTAAGTACGCTTTCTACATCATCTGAGGTCCGGGAATCCGTATCCGTGGCATTGTGGAAGTCAAAAATCACATACATCTGAAGTTCTTCCGCCCATGCTGCCACATTATCCAAGATACCAAACACCTTTTCCGGGATTTCGTAATCCGGCATCCCTTCACAAATCTTCTCAAAGTGAATCGGCAGTCGCACTACATCACAGCCTAATTTCTTCGCATTCTCAAAATCCTGCCTGGTAAAATAAGACGCATCTATCTGCTCCGCCGTCTTAAACTCCAGCCAGTTGGTAAAATTAACCCCTTTTGTAAAAGGTGCTGCAATTGCTTTTTTCATACCCATAAAAAACTGTCTCCTCTTATGTATTTCATCCCCGGATTTCTATTTTTAATATCAAATCTCTATCGTGCTCGCATCTGCCAGATGTAACTTCGTGTACAAAAATACTCTGTCACCCGGCTCCAGTATCATATTTCCATGGGGAATCAGCGACTTATTGCGTCTCTTCACCAATACAATTACGGATTGTCTGGAAATATCCAAATCCTTGATTTTCATACCGGTCCACGGGTTTTGCTTTTTGAGAACAACTTCTTTTAATGAAATATGTTCGTTCATTACTTCTTTATACGGGATTGCACCAAGTACAATCATGTCATCTGCCTGAATGATGATGTCACCTCTGGGAATAATGACCTCTTCATCCCTCTTCAACAAGGCGACAATCAGTCCGGAGGGAAAAGCCAAATCGGCGATTCTCTTGCCTTCCCATTTGTCCCCTTCTTCAATGTGGACCTTAATAAACTGCATATCGGCCTCATAGCCGTACTCTTGTCTTCTCTTAATGGTTGCGTACATATCTACGAATCCGGCGGAAATAATACCGGTAGGAATGGCAACCATACCCACTCCCAGGAAGGAAATGACGATTCCCAGCGCCTTTCCCATGATGGTTACGGGATAAATATCACCATAACCTATGGTAAGTAGCGTAGATGCTGCCCACCAGATACCGGAAAAAGCATTTTGGAACACGTCCGGCTGGGCCTCATGCTCTAAGCTGTACATACAAAGGCTGGCACCAATCATCAATATCAAAATCAAAACTACAGAAGAAACAAGCTGCTGCCGCTTTCCATAAATAACCTGTGTAATGACATGCAGGGAATCATAATAAGCATTAATACGGAACAGTCTGAAAATCCTTACGATTCGGATCATACGGAATGCAACGGTTCCCGACGGGAAAAAGATAGGCAAAAAATAAGGAAGCCAGGACAGCAAATCAATAATACCCGTTCCCGAGCACACATATTTGCGGGCCGCCTTTACATCCGTCATATCATCTTCATCTTCGTACAAAAACCATGCCGTAAAAATCCGCAGAAAATAGTCTGCAGCAAAGGTCGCTACGGTAATACGCTCTATCCAAAGCAGCGCCGGACCGCATTGCAATCTGTACTTGTCATAGGTATACATGATACTGACTGCAAGATTCAGCACAATCATAAATGCACTGAAAAAGTCATATGCCCTGCTGGCATGATCTAAGTCATTACCAACCTCTAATATCTCAAATAAACGTTTCCTGCGGCGAAGCCATTTTTTCTTGTTCATTGGTGTACCCTCCGCTATTTATTATACTACAATTCGTTTCTTCATACAATAAAGGAGGATAAGGACATTTACGAAGATTATGTAGGTTTTTATGTAAATTCCTGCCTGTGCAGGTACTTTTCCCTGGTGGCCAGACCACCGCGGATGTGACGCTCTGATTTATTGATATCAAGCACCTTCCTGGCGTCCCTGGCAAGGGTCGGATTGACCTGCATAAGACGCTCGGTGACGTCTTTGTGTACTGTGGATTTACTGATACCGAATGCCTTAGCGGTCTGACGTACGGTTGCATTGTTTTCAATAATATAGTTGGCAATGTTCATTGCTCGCTCTTCAATATAATCTTTCAAAGGAAATCCCCTCAGAATACTTTTTTACATTGTATGAAGTACGCTGAGGGGATATGAATAATTGCAATTGATTTTTCTATCACGATCTTCACATTACTGCCAAATGCGAAGAAAGCTATCAAGCCCTATTAATTATTGTTAATCGTTTTCGATATTCTCTTGGTGTCATTTTATATTCTTCTTTAAAAACCCGATTAAAAGTTCTCTGACTATCAAAGCCACACTCCAAGCATAATTCGGTAATTGATATATTTGTATTTTCTAAATAAGAAACCACATAATTAAGTCTCGTTTTATTTATATATTTACAAAAATTACAGTGAAAAGTTTTAGCAAACATACGGGAAAGAACGTATTTACTTACTCCTAAATCCCGTGCCATCTTTTCAAGAGATATACTTTCTCTGAAATTCGCAGCTACGTATGATACAGCATTCGTAATTAGATTATTTTCCGTAACCGAATCCTTCTCTACCAATTTCACGGTTGTGAATACATACGCAAGTATTATTTGTGCATAAGCGTGACCCATAATAGAGTTCTCATCCTCTATTTGAGTAAGCATCTTAACAGCAGATACAATGTCCCTTTGAAGATTTTGCTTCGCTATTACAGGATTTTCTGGACAGTACAATTTAAAATCGTCCAAAAATCCTGTAAATAAAGAAGGGGCGATAAACAAATATATTGCCTTATTTTCTCCTTTTGAAAAAACCTGATAGTGATGAATAACATTCGGAAATACAACCCCTAAATCACCTTCATTCAAATGGTATAGATTTTGTCCTACACCTAGTTCTACGCTTCCCTTTGTTACATAAACCACCTCAATTGCTTCATGCAAATGTGGTGGTACATGCACGGAATCTTTATATTCGTAAGCAATTTCCTTACTTCTTGTTTCATACGAAGGATACATTTATTCATCTCCTCTGCAAAAGTTACTACCCTTTTATTTTAAAGAAGAAACAAATCGCTTAAATGCATTCTGCCCTTCCTCTGTACGCTTATACACACCCGCACATTCCAGTACCTCTACGAACACCTTTGCGATTTCATCCTTGAGTATCTGATTGATATTATCTGAAGTGATGTCATAATTATCACGCCACTGCTCTACCCAATCTGCATGCTTTTCGATTTCTTCAATTGCTCTTATATCTTTTCCTGCCAAAATAGCTTCTTCTAATAAAGCCATTTCCTTTTTCAATCGTGCGGGCAAAATAGCCAGTCCCATAACTTCAATCAGACCGATATTCTCTTTCTTGATATGATGAAGCTTCTCATCCGGATGATATACGCCCCATGGCTTCTCTTTTGTAGTAATATTATTACGAAGTACTAAATCCATCTCATATAAATTACCATTCATTCTCGCAATAGGTGTAATGGTATTATGCGGTTCGCCATTGGTTTCACTGAAGATAAATGCATCTTCATCTGTGTATCCACGCCATGCTTTTAAAATGCAATCCGACAGTTCCACCATTCTCTCCATACTCTCGCTTTGCAATCTAATAACAGACATGGGCCATTTTACAATACCTGTTGTTACATCCTCATATCCGTTTATCTTAAACATATACTCATAAGGAGCTTTTGCCATAGCAAACTGATAAGAGCCTCCCTGGAAATGATCATGACTTAATATAGAGCCTCCAACAATCGGCAGATCCGCATTAGAACCTACTATGTAGTGAGGAAACTGTCTCACAAAATCAAGGATTTTCCTAAACACATCTTTATCAATCTTCATAGGAACGTGCTCTTTATTAAATACAATACAGTGCTCGTTATAATACACATAAGGTGAATACTGAAAATAGTAATCACATCCTGCAAGCATCACAGGAATGATTCTATGATTCTGTCTTGCAGGGTGACTCAAATGTCCGGCATATCCTTCGTTTTCTTCACAAAGCAGGCACTTGGGATAGTCATTTTTCTTCTGTGAAGCAGCCTTTGCTATATCTCTTGGATCTTTTTCCGGCTTAGACAGATTAATGGTAATATCAATCTGTCCATACTCTGTATCCGTGGTCCACTTCTCATCTTTCACAATTCTGTCTCTCCGGATATAGTTGGTATCCTGACTGAATTTATAATAAAATTGGGTGGCAAGTCTGGGATTTTCAGCATATAATTCCTTAAACTGTGCCCTTACCTGCGAAGGCATGGGTGTAATCAATCCCATGATCTTGGTATCAAACAAATCCTTAATTGTAATGGAATCATCCTCCAAGATGCCCATATCTATGGAGTAAGACATCATGTCTTCAAGAATCTGATGTATAGGTCTTACCGGCACCTCACTCCATGTAAAATCCTTTTTTCCAAACTCCTCTAACAGTCTGTTTACAACATATGTTTTATCTTCTACATTTATCAGTCCATTTTGAATTCCATAGCTTACTAATTCTGAAATCAATTTATCCATACCAAAACCTCCTTTTTCCATCCTAATATCCACTTGGATGGTTAACATGCCACTCCCATGCAGTTTTAATAATCGTATGCAAATCCGCATATTTCGGATTCCAGCCAAGAATCGTCTTTGCTTTTGCACTGGATGCAATCAGTGTAGATGGATCTCCTGCTCTTCTGGGTTCTTCCTTTGCCGGAATGGAATGACCGGTAACTTCCCTTGCCACATCAATTACTTCCTTAACCGTAAATCCTACGCCATTGCCTAAATTAAAGACATCACTTTCTCCGCCCTTCGCCAGATATTCCATTGCAAGAATATGTGCCTGCGCCAAATCATTTACGTGAATATAATCTCTTACACAAGTGCCATCCTTTGTGTCATAATCATTTCCGTAAATAGATATATATTCTCTTTTACTATTTGGAACCTGTAAAATCAATGGAATCAAGTGTGTCTCCGGATTATGTGCTTCTCCAATCAATCCGTTTGGATGGGCACCACAGGCATTAAAATATCTTAAGGATACATATCTTAAATTGTGTGCTTTCGATGTCCATTTGAACATCTTTTCCATGGACAACTTTGTTTCTCCGTAACAATTGGTAGGTTCTGTCCTGTCTGTTTCCAAAATCGGAATACTTTCCGGCTCACCATAGGTTGCAGCAGTTGAGGAAAATACAATCTTATCAATTCCATGTTCTACCATACTCTCTAACAAAATCTCTGTACCACACAGATTGTTATTATAGTATTTCAACGGGTCAACCATACTTTCTCCAACTTGAGAACTTGCGGCAAAATGAATAATTCCGTCGATTTTTTCATTGCTGAAAACTTCGTCCAAAAACGCTTTATCTCTAATGTCACCTTCATAAAACTTTGCTTTCGGATGTACCGCTGCCTTAAATCCTGTTAATAAATTATCAATTACAATCACTTCGTGTCCGGCATCAATCAACTCATAAACCGTATGTGAACCGATATATCCGGCACCGCCTAATACTAAAATTCTCATCGCTTACATCCTCCTCTTATAATACTTTCATTCCACCATATTTTCTGATTCTTAAATCTTTACAAGAACCTTCTCCAAAAATATGGTCCATATTCTCCTTATAATTTGCTACAAAATCATTTTTCACAAAAGCTTGAATGGTTCCGGCAAATCCGCCTCCATGAACCCTGCTTACACCTTCCGTCTTAAGCAACACATCACTCATCATCAAGGCGATTGAAATATTCTGGTTTTCCACATCATTACTGGAATACACATTCTGTAAATACTTAAAGGAAGAATCTCCTGACTCCTTTACGTTATCCAAAAACAGATTCATATCGCCCCACTTCAGAGCATTTACTTCCTTTACCACTCTTTCATTTTCACGCAGAAAATGCACTGCTCTAAGTACGCTTCTGTCGCCAAGAGTCTTTCTAAGTGTTGCAATTTCTCTGAAAACTTCCTCATAAGTAACATCGCGCAAAACTTCCTTACCAAAATAATTTGCTACAGCCTTCATTTCCTGCGGTACTGCTGCATATTCAGCGGTCAGGTCCGCATGGGAACCTTTCGTATCTGTAATACATAAGCTGTAACCATGCTCGCTCATATTGAAGTCCAGCTTCTCAACCTTCGGATCTTTCGGATTCTCAAAATCAATATGGACCAGATTTCCAACCGAGCATGCCATCTGGTCCATAAGACCGCATGGTTTTCCAAAATATACATTCTCTGCATACTGTCCAATCATGGCAATTTCTACCGGCGAAACACTCATATTGTTATATAAACCGGAGAGAATGGTTCCGATTAATGTTTCAAAAGCTGCGGAAGAGGAAAGTCCTGCACCTATCAGTACATCACTTGTAGCATAGGCACAAAAACCGCCAATCTGATGTCCACCTTCCACGAAACCTGCCAGAACACCTTTTATTAATGCTATTGTGGTTTCTTTTTCCTCTTCTTTTGCTTCTAAATCATCCAAGGAAATAACCACTTCATCATAATCATCTGATATAATCTTAATCTGCTTGTCCTCAGTTGCCCGTACCACAGCTATTGTATCAAGGTTAATGGATGCAGCCAGAACTTCTCCATGCTGGTGGTCCGTATGATTTCCACCGACCTCACTTCTTCCCGGTGCACTGAAAATATTAACATCACTTGCTCCATAGTATGTTTCAAAACATCTTATGGCGTTAATATAACGCCCCTTCTGGTATACAAGCTTCGTAGCATCCACATAGATATCTAATAACCTATCGTCTAACTCACCATTTTCAATCATCTTAATCATTACTTCTGTCTGCATCCTAACACCTCATTTCTTTCTAACAAATCACAAAGGAATATGTGATATCTTCTTCTGCATTAATATGATATGCCTCTTCCACATCACTTCCCCAACTGTCAATACCACCAACACCTCTTACCGCACCATATACACAAAGCACCGTTCTTCTTGCAGGCGGAAGTTCCTCATGGTGTGTTGCATTCTCAATCTCGCTTGCTGTATAAGGAAGGCAGGAGAATGCAAATGTATCATTCTTCTTTTCAATTCTTAATGTCTGTGCCGAATTGTCTTTTCTGCTGTTATTAAGACTGGTGTGTCTTGTCACTTCAAGCCAATCGGTACCCATTCTCATACCGCATTCCTGGGGCACAAGATATGGTGTCAGACTTAAGTCATCTATCTCATAAACCCCTTTTACGCCTCCTGCCATGCGATCCGGATATGTTTCTCCGGAAAGTCCTTCATACATATATTTATCAGCCAAAGTAGGCATGATAAACCGTAAACCAAATACCGGAAGCTCCGGCAATCCTTTTGCACCCTTATACAGAACATCTACTGTGATTTTCCCATTAGATGCAACATTATATGTCACTTCTACAGTAGTCATAGGAGTTGTGATGGTTTCATAAATGTATTTTACAATCACATTTTCAGCAAATACATCGGCACCATATTTATTGTTTTCCGGTGCAACCGGTTTGCCCTGTGAAACTCCGTCTGTAATAACTTCTACATCCTTGCAGTCAATAAACATGTCTGCTGCAAGCCAACTGCCACTCTTAATATGGAACTTGCTTCCTCTGTCATTATCCGTCAAAGCTCTCCAGAATGTAGGCTTAGGGCAACGGTATAACCACTCATACCCATTCTTTACAATAGACTCCAAACCGCCCTGTGCATAGGAAAAAATATAGTCAAAACCTTCTCCGTGAACGCCAAGGGTATAATCGCCATACACTACTCTTAATTTTCTAGATGTACATTCCATAATAATACCTCACTTCCTGCATTGCCGGTTTCTCTCTTCTATCCGCAAAAACAATTCCATTACCGGAGAACTCATAATCTGAAGGTCTGTCATCAAAATCGCCACCGTATCTGAGAACTTCTCTTCCGGTAACTTCATCTTTTACTAAAAGTGCCTGATCAATGAAATCCCAGATAAATCCACCCTGATACATTTCATATTTATCAATCAGCTTCATGTAAGAACCAAGTCCTCCAAGTGAATTTCCCATGTCATGCATATATTCACATAACAGATATGGTTTCTTAGGATTAGCACTTAAATACTCCTCAATCTCATAAGGCTTTGCATACATACGGCTTTCTATATCAGAAATCGTATCTTCGTATGCTCTGTTATGGAAAGAACCTTCATAATGAACCAGTCTGCCATCGTTCTTATCCTTAAAGAACTTGTTCATCGCTTCAATATCGTCTCCTGCATAGGATTCGTTTCCTAAAGACCAGAACAAAATTGAAGTATGGTTCTTGAAAGTCTCATAATTACTTCTTGCACGATCCACTACAACCTCTCTCCACTGTGGCAGAGAACCAGGCACATTACAGGACGGTTCAACTGCTCCCAATTTCTGCCATGAACCATGGCTTTCCAGGTTTGTCTCAGCCATAACATAAACACCTGCTTCATCACACATGTAATACCACGGAATCTGATCCGGATAATGACAGGTTCTGACAGCATTGATATTGTTCCTCTTCATGCAATTCATATCAGAAATCATATCATCAATGTTAATGCATCTACCTGTTTTCGGATTCCACTCGTGTCTGTTAACTCCAACAATTACAAGTCTTTCTCCATTCAGATACATTACTTTATCAATAATCTCAATTCTTCTAAATCCAACCTTGTAAGGAACAACCTCTAAAAGAACGCCATCCTCGTCTGTAATTTCAATAAATGTTTTATAAAGATAAGGACTGTGGTTATCCCACTTAATAACATTCTTAATATCTGTTGACACAAAACCGGTCAAATAATCATCATGCTCTTCCAAATCAATTTTACTGTTCACCACCTCGCAACCAGCAATATCTTTCATAATGATTCGGGCATTTACCTTTTTATTTGCTACTGCTGATACACGAATGGTTGCCTCGAGCTTTCCGCTTTCATTGTCACGATTTAAAATCGGATTCAGCCACATATCTTCTACATGAACGTCCGGAATTGCCTTTAAGGATACATTTCTAAAAATTCCGAAGAATCTGAAGAAATCCTGATCCTCCAGAAAAGCTGCTGTACACATCTTGTGCACTTCAACTGCTAACACATTATTTTTTTCTTTTATATATGGTGTTAAATCGAATTCTGACGGTGTAAAGCTGTCTTCTGCGTATCCTACGAACTTACCATTCAACCACAGATACATTGCCTGTTCTACACCTTCAAAACAAATGGTAATTTTTTTCCCACAAAGTTCACTATTTAAGTCAAACTTAGTAACGTAAGAACCAACCGGATTGTATTCTGCCTCACTAAACATTCCAGCTCCGTTTCCCGCACAATCCAATGAATAGGCCCCTCTACGATATTCTTTTCCTTCCCATGGATACATGGTATTGATATATCGGATCTGGTCATATCCTGCCAGTTCAATATGTCCCGGCACCATAATTTTATCGAAACCGCTGATATCGTAACCTTCCTCATAAAAATTAACAGGTCTGCTTTTTGCATTCTTGCTAAAGCAAAAGCTCCACTGTCCGTTCAAGGACTGTGTTAATTTCCGATTCTGCTTGCTCATATCTTCATAATTCAGATAGTAATCATGATCGCTATGTGCAGCCATTTGATTTATTCTAAATACTTCCGGATTATCAAGCCATCTAATATCTGCATTCATCTCGTATTCCTCACTTTCTATTGATAGCCCCTAAAGGAATACTCTAGAGGCTATCGTTGATAACTATTTATTCTCTTTTAACTTTTCATTAGCACCTTCCACATTTAAGAAGAACAGAATAACTGTAATAATCAGGTCAAATGCAAACGGTAACCAAAGATACATCACGCTCATCATACTGATACAACTATCCGGCTGAACTGCTCCATTGTTAATGTATCCGCTCATATCAAGCAACCATCCTGAAAGAGCAATACCAATACCACCGCCAAGCTTTGTTCCGAATGATGTGCAGGAGAACATGGAACCATCAATTCGCTTTCCTGTCTTAAGATATGTATGCTCTGAACAGGAAGCAATAACCGCACCCACATCGCCCTGCCAAGGACCTTCACCAAGGGATGTTAATATAGTAAATACCAGCATCAAAGGAATACTTCCCATATATCCGGCAGCAACAATTCCTAAACGACAGGCAGTTGCAAAAATATAGCTGTATTTATTTACCTTATACATTCCTTTTGCCTTAGCAACCAAGGTAGGTGTAATCATCAATGCCAGAATCAACGGAATATTAATCGCCCATGAGAAAACACCAAACATCTTTTGATTGAGCAGTACATAAGTCATAAAATAGGTGCCAACACTTAACATTGCAGCACGCAACTGCTGAAGAATGTAGATAACACAAATCATAACAAAATATCTGTTTGTTACAAGAAGCTTGAATGTCTGCACAAATGAAAGCTTGTTATCTGTTTCATCCACAACTTCTCCATCTCTAAGTTCCTCATCTGAAAGCTCCTTAACTGAGAAACAGGAAAGTGTATTCGTAATAATACCTACAATACAATAAATAATTGCGATTGCTCTCCATCCTGCAGCTCCACCGCCAAGAGCTTCAACTGCTCCAAAGGTAATTGACTGGATTAACAGGTTTGTACCAAATGAGAACATGAATCTGAAAGAACCCATTTCTACACGTTCTTTACTGTTCTTGGTTACAAGTGATGTCAGTGCTGCATATGCAATATTATTAGCTGTATAGAATACTGCATTCAATAAAGTATAGGCAATAAAGAACCATGCATACTGTGCCGTCTGTCCCATATTAGTGGGAATTGCAAAAACACCGAACAATGTAAGTGCACATCCAAAGAATCCATAGAACATCCAGGGTCTTGCCTTACCCATCTTGCTCTTGGTCTTATCAATCATCGAACCAAAGAATATGTCTGATACACCATCCAGCAATTTCGAAACAGCAATCAATGTACCAACAACTCCTGCATTTAACCCGATTGTATCGGTTAAATAAATCATTACGAAGGATGTAAGGAATGCATATACCACATTTCCTGCAATGTCACCCGAACCGTAACCTACTTTGTTATACCATTTAAGGTATTTCTTTTCTTCCAACATAACGTACCTCCTTAATTTCCATTACTTCATCCGTAGCTTTTTGCTTTGTTATAATAAGTATATAAAAAATAAGTTAAATTAATCCATATCATATATTAGACAAAACATGCACAAAATGATAAAATTACCTTAATTACTTTACGTTTACTTATAAAACTTCTGTTACCCTCTGAAAAGTCACTTACTTTTATAGGAGACCATTATGTATGCAAATAATGCTTATCTTAACAATTCCATTCAAGACATCAAAGATAAATCCAAACCTCTGATTGTTACCAGCTGTGGAACATATCGTCTTTACACCAAACCAAAATTGCCCACATGGAGACCTCGTGGCCGCTTGGATTTCCAATTACTGTATATCGCTGCCGGAAAAGCGCACTTCCATTTTGATGGAAAAGAAAAAATTGTAACTGCCGGTCATATGGTACTATACCGGCCGAAAGAACCTCAAAAATACGAGTATTACGGGGAAGATCAGACAGAAGTGTACTGGGTACACTTTACAGGGGGAAATGTTACAAATATACTGCGTTCCTACGGATTAACCGACGACAAAAGAGTTTTTTACTGTGGTTCCGGTCTGGATTACCAAAATTTGTTCCGGACTATGATAAACGAACTACAAATGTGTAAGGAAAATTACGCAGAAATGCTGGAAATGTATCTAAGACAAATTTTCATCATGCTAAATAGGTATTTTATTAATTCCTTAAAAGCAGACAATACCCATCTTGTGGAAGAAATTGATAAAGCCACTTTGTATTTCAACGAACACTACAGTGAAGATATCAGCATTGATGAATATGCACAAAATAATCATGTCAGCGTCAGTTGGTTTATCCGGACCTTTAAACACTGCACCGGTTCAACACCAATGCAGTATATTCTATCCAAACGAATATACAATGCTGAAATTCTACTGCATGATTCTTCCTATAACATAACTGAAATTGCACAGATAGTGGGTTATGATAATCCACTGTATTTTAGCCGAATATTCAAAAAGGCAAAAGGTCTGTCACCTTCCGAATATCGTAAGAATATTAATCTATAATTGATTATCCATCAAAAAAGAGCAACGAATGAAAATCATCACGTTGCTCTTTTTACTTATCTAGATCACATATGCTGCTAAAGCTTCAAGAACTTCATCTGTATTATCTTCTGTATGGATATTTAATTCAATCGGTTTTCCAATATCTAAACTGAATATACCCATGATAGATTTGGCATTAACTACATATCTACCTGAAACCAAATCAAAATCATATTCAAACTTAGTAATGTCATTAACGAATGCCTTTACCCTCTCAACAGTGTTAATAGAAACTTGTACTGACTGCATAATAATTACCTCCCTATATGTATGCTATTTATTGACCAAACCTTGGTTGGCTTGGCAGTAACCTTTTTACAATTATGATTATATTCATTTGCAAAAAGAAAATACATATCATATTTCAGATAAAACATGCACAAAATTATACACTTGTTACTTTTTCTTGTTTTTCTCCTTATTTATTCATCATTTACGATTTTTATATATACACTTTTTGTATGCAAGTAAAAGATTAAACAGCAAGTAAAGCCTCTATACTCAAGACTTTTCAAAATATACGCAGCTTTTGAATTTGCAAGAATTGGCTACTTTTTAAAACAATTTGGCTAGCATTATTTTCATTCACATTTTATGCTTATCTCAAGAAAACAGAAAGGAGGAAGCTAACATGAAGGATTTTGTTGAAAAATTACTTACCTTTTATGCAGATTTTTTCAAGCACAATTTATATCGTGCATAAGACCTGCACCCCTTTGACCATTCCGATACATTAAATGAGCAGATGTTTATCCCCCTCCGTTTCCGTTACTTCAAAAAATATCTCTCATTAATGTATCGTTTATATAAATACATACTTTCAGCAGATTGGTACACTATTCGTTCTATGAAAACTGCATTTTTCAATTGCATAAGTGACAGATGATAATCCTAAATACTCACATATTTCTCTTCTTGTACGTGGTGTTCTGCAGAATATCAAAAGATTGTTTACCCCTTTCAATTCTCTACGAATTGTAGGGATTCCAGTACGCTGAGGGGATATGACTTACAAAAAAATAAGGTGCGGCAATAAATGCCACACCTTCCGATTATCTGTTTATCTTTTTTATTCGTCTAATAATTCCTTGCCAATGCATTCTGTCCTTTAATACTCTAATAACTATCACATTAGCATTCTCTACCACAAAGAAAATCATATATGTATTATATGGTTTGTAGAATACCTCTAAGCCTTCAATTACATATCCTGACTTCTCATATCCTTCTGCAAACGTGGCTCATGATTTAATTGCTTTCTTAATTTCTTTTGAAAACTTTATCGCGTATTCCCTAAATTTGAATTTTTCCAAAATATAGGTTTTGATATCGGCAATATCTTGAATCGCATCCATTGACAAGAGAACCTTATACTTCCCAGGTTTAATCATCCTTAAATCTTGTCAATTTCCTCCCATGCTTCTTCAATAGTATATACTTCACCCTTTTTCATGCTCTGTATACCCTTTTCTAATTCACAGTATAAAGCATCAAAATTTCTCTCTATATAACTATCATTTCCACTATTCGTAATCACCGCATTGGTTTTCGCTAAAGGTGTCATAATATCACTCCTTCTCTACTTATAATAGTATAACCAATTCCTACACTTATCAATATTCATTTCTACTATATTTTTCACTTAATCATTCCGCCATTCACACGATATATATTTATTGAATATATTGTATACTATTAATCTATTTATTTCAAGCAATATTTATTGTATACTTTTATTATATTTAATATACAAAAGGAGTACATCACATGGAATCTGAAAACTATGGAGCATTGATAAAAGACTTAAGAATCAAAAACGGCCTTACCCAAAATCAGGTGGCTGAAGCTTTGGGTGTCACTCCGGGTTATATCAGCAACGTGGAAAATAACCGCACCGCTATGTCCCTGCGCATACTGACCTATTATGCACAATTAGTAGGCTGCTCTTTGGATTCCCTGGTGGGCGAATTAGAACCGGAATATTCGGAAACCGCACTGGACCGGAAATTGTATCAGGCTATTACTAAATTAGATACGACAGAAAAAGAAAAGCTATTAAAGACGATTGAAATCTGGACAGACTAAATCGAAATCTACAGGTAAACACAGACTTCTTAATCACCCAATAAATTTCAAAATAAAAAATACTCTCAAGTTTCTACTTGAGAGTATTTTTTACATGCTTCTAATAACTTCTTATCTCAAATTACTTTTCTAATGCTTTCAACATCAATCTCTTAATATCCTCTTCCTTCATATAATCTAAGTAACAATCAACAGGCTTGCCTGCTTCCAACGCTGCAAATGCAATCTCCGCAACCTCATCCTCGTTCAAATAATCCAACGCAGCATAGGGTAAATCGACACCGCTTGCATCGGATTCCACCATTTCATTAACTTCATCCGACTCCATCTGCACGTCAGGCATTTCACATGCAGAAGTACCCGCAGACGTAACATTTCCCATAAACGGGGCAAGTGCAACAAGCTTCCTTGACTGTCCATGCGCAACTAAATAATCTGCAATTTTCTGTATGGACGTGCTTGATAAAAAAGGTACAATCGAAACGATTCTTTTCACATCAAGTTGTTCCTTCTGAATGCTTTTATCAATAATTCTGTCCATTGTTTCTCTATCAATAAAGGGAGCAATGATACTGAGCTTTTTAATATTCTTTTCTGCCAGTTCCTCCGCCTGCCGATTTAAGGTCTCCCTATCCATAAATGGAGCCAGACACACCAATGTTGAAAAAGGAATCTTTTTGCCTTTGTCAATCTCTTCATTTACTTTTTGCTCTATTTTATCCGGCTTAATAAGCTGGCCTACCTGCGCCATTTCTTCTAAGGTGACATCGGCATCCTCATCCTGCATCAGTTTTTCCGCTACAGTAGTTTCTGCGGTCCGTTCTCCGACCAACTCCTCAAAACTGATATTCAAAATTTTACACAGCTCCGGCAATTTGGAAATATCCGGCATAGAATTTCCTCTTTCCCAATTGGAAACCGCCTGATAACTAACCCCCATCTCATCAGCTAAATTCATCTGTGTCATATTCATTTTGGTTCTTGCATTCTTAATATTACTTGCAACCTTATTTGTATCAAACATTCTACAACCTCTTTTCATTTGGAATTCGTTTTCACCGGTGTTTACACTGCCAGTCTACGTCTTCCGTACACAGATGTACAGCAAGTGATGGTTGAGTTTACACTTTTATATACCTCAAGTAATGCTTGAATTACTTCAATCTATCTTTTATACCACTTCGGCACAACATTCTTCATATCATCATACCATTCCAAAACATCACTTGCCAGCTTTTGCATCACCGCAATTTCATCCTCTCCGAACGGAATCGCCCAAGGTAAGGAAGATAAAGTATTACTGGATATGTACAGTGCCAGCAGTTTCCAAAATTCCATAGGAACTTCACCGCCAAAATATCCATCCACCATGCCGGTCGCAAATAAGGGGGCTTTCTGCGCACACCAAACGATGCGGTTGAATTCTTCCCACGGATCACCGTATTCATTCCTGTTAAAGTCAATCACTATCAGATTTCCGTCTTTATCTATCATCAGATTTCCGATGTGATAATCTCCATGCTGATAGGTAACCGGACGCCCTTTTAACAAATGACGATTCTCATCAATAAAGTTAATGAATAACTCTCCTTTTTCATATTTTAACGGACAGTTTTGATAATTCTCTATTTTACGATTCATCTTCTGATTGAAGAAAGGTTCCCATTCATAAATTCCTTCCGGTGCTTCAATAGAATGTAACTTACTCAGTATTTCTCCGGCCTCATAACCATAGCGGTAAACTTCCTTATCCTCAAGTGATTTAACTGCTTCTTCCGCATCTGTCCCTTCAATCCAGCTTTGCAAAGAATATACACCTTCTTCGCAAGTACCAAACTCAATAGGTTGGCACATGGGAATTCCAAGTGCTGAAACCTTCTGCATATTTTCAAACTCAGCTTTCTTTTGTTCGTACTGCTCCATAGGCGAAATTCTGAGCAGGTAATTCACACCTTCTTGGTCCGTCACCTGAAACTTTTGCTCATGAGACCATCCCTTTTCAATTTTCTTCACTTCTGCAAAATCCGTTAATTTCATTATATTTCTCCTTCCAGCGGCATTCCCAACTCTTCAATATACCCTGCCTCAGTCATAGCAATGACGCAAAGCAGTGCGCCCCAGTGATAAAACTTATCGCTGTTTCCGGAGTCGCAACCTTCGCCGGTAAGGGCAGAATAATTCTCATGCACATGACGATGCTCGGTCCACTCCTTCATAAAGAGCTTCTTGGATTTTTGTGCCAAATCCGCACGCACATCAGAAAGTTCCGTGCCCGCAAGTGCCAGATACACAAGGAAATTAAGAGGCGCCCAAATTCTTCCTCTCCAGTATTCCTGGTCCAAATAAGCCGCATCATTTCTGGCGATAGAAGGCAGCATCCACTCTCCGTAAAACTCTTCCGGATTATAATAATGCTCATCCGCAATCCGTCTTTGCCGCTCCACGGACACCTCCGGAGAAAACAGGGCATAAAAGTTAGTAGGCGCTATCCGTCTCGAAAATTCTCCCGTGTCGGTTCGGCGGTTATAATAAAAACCATTCTCCTCATCCCAAAGATTCTCAAGTCCCGCGCAGGCACGCTTCATCCGCTCCTGCAACTTAGGAATATCATCGTTACGCCCGATAATTTCTGCCAGTTCCATCAGGGAACGGCAGTCCCTGATATATAAACCGGTCAGCCCCACATCTTCAAGTTCCAGCCGGTTGGTCTCCTTGTTAAAAGGAATATCATCATACATGGGGGAGTTATCCAGCCCGCTTTCTAAGGCCGCGCCGAAGGTAGCGTGCACGCCGTCTGACTCCCAACGGTTTCCGAACAGTACGGGAATTTCATTACTTCCCCAACAAAGGGCACCGCTTTCATTCATACGCTGAGAAGTAAACCAGTCATTCCAACGGAGCAAATCGTCGTACATATCCTCTACGATCCACTTTTCTCCAAATCGGCGGTAGGTTTCCAGCAGCATGGTACTGCCTACCGGCGGCTGGGAACGGTCTGCGCTGACCTGCCCCGTAGCATATGCCAGATTCGGCACGAAACCGTCCTTGGTCTGTTCATTCAGGATTTCTCTTAAGTTACTGTAAGCAAGCGCCTTGTTGCCCAGGCTTGCCATGAAGCCCGCAAAGAAATTATCCCAGCAAAAAAGCACATACCCGCCGCTTGATATACTCCAAAGTCTGCTGACAGGAGAAACCACCCTGTCATGCTTGGCATCATAAACCGTATCCCAGCTTAATGCACTTTCCAGGGCTTCATACATTTCCTGCATTTCGCCGTATTTTGCAAAGGATTTTTCCTTGTGCTCCGTGCGTCTTTTTTTCATCAGTTCCTGCACTTCCGTAAGGTCTCTTTTTACCCCTGAAGAAAAGGCCACGGGGCCATCCAATACCACCGACAAAAAGGCCGTCTGCACCGGGATATTATGATCCTCCATAAAAGTACCTGTGGTGTAAACTACTCTGTCACCGGCAGCGTCATGACTTATAACCGTATCGTGGCTTGCAACCGCTCCGTGTTCTCTCAGCGACCCGTCACCCGCGGGCAGACTATGACCTACCAGCGTATCTCCGCTTCTTTCCACCCAGCCGGGACGCCCCCATAGGTAACCTCCCTCTAATACCAACATAGCCGGTTTTATTTGCTTTTTCACGGGTGTAATAAGGAGTACCAGTTCGTCCTCTACGGTGGCTGACTCCACTAAAATCTCCATGTCGCACCATTTCACAGACATCTCGGTATAAGACTCATCAAAAGCATGTACGCCGGGAAAAGCCACCTCAGCCTGCATCCGTCGGTATTCATCCGGGAAACGTCCCACCAGCGTCTCCTTCAGATAGTGTCCCTCTCTGTATTCCTTAAAAGCCACATTCAGTGCAAAACCGTCCGGCATATGCACATGGGAAAGGACGCTTCGCACATTCCAGGTGTGCCAGCCCTTTATATATTCCTTTTTTAATTCCTGATAATTCATCCTTGTCCCCTCCAACGAAAATCAAACAAGTACCTCATCCGCACAGTTCTTAGCGCGCGCAAGTCTCATTACTACATCATCATCTCCGCGCACTGTACCTCTTTATTTTACTGCGAAAACTGCCCTTCTGTATATCATAGATTGATGAGAAAATAGTATTTTTCTTGACAATTTTTATTTGGGTGTTATACTTAATTCCGTCACTAATGCCCCAAAAACAAGGTCGATATTGGGCTTTAACCGAGTGTTCGAGACCTTCCACTCGTAAAACAAAACTAAAGGAGATATTTTCATATGAAAAACAAGTCTTTAAACAAATCAAAGCAGCTTGTAGAAGCTGCCATGATTGCTGCACTCTATGTGGTGCTCACTTTTATTGCCAATGGACTGGGACTTGCTTCCTCAGCCATTCAGGTACGTTTCTCAGAAGCACTTACCATTCTTCCCTTTTTCACCCCTGCTGCCGTTCCGGGCCTTTTCATCGGGTGTATTCTGTCTAATGTTTTGACAGGCTGCGCACTTCCGGATATTATTTTCGGTTCCCTGGCAACCTTAATCGGGGCGATTTTTACCCGTAAACTCCGTAGGTTCAAATGGCTTGCGCCCGTGCCTCCTATTGTGGCTAACGCTGTCATTGTGCCCTTGGTGCTTTTCTATGCATACGGCATCAGACCGCTTTGGTTTTCCTTTGTCACCGTAACCATCGGAGAAATCATCTCCTGCGGCGTGCTGGGTATGCTGCTTCTTTTTTCCCTGCAAAAATATGCCGGGAAGTTATTTTACGAAAACTAAGCTGACTATATTTCAAACATGATGAAATCGTACGCTTAAAATCAAATAGTTATTGATAAGTAATATTAATGTTTCCGCTTCCGGCATCGGCCTTCACAGATAAAGCAGGGCTGTTGCCGATCGTAGCGGCTGCACGATTATGCTTTTCGTTATAGATAACTTTTTCATCAAAACCGGTACGGACTTTTCCGCTGCCTGCCTGTGCTTCCAGCACAAACTCTGCATCTTTCGGCAGCACGGCTCCTATACTTCCGCTTCCTGTATTCATTTCCAGATTTCCCGTAAGCTCAATTACCGCTATATGTACGGATCCGCTGTTTGCTTCTGCGTTTCCTGCGCCTGCCAGTTCTTCAATCCGGATATTTCCGCTGCCTGTCTTCGCAGTCATACTTCCGGCAATATTTCCAACGTGAATATTTCCGCTGCCGGCTTTCGCTGATACTTCACCACTTAAATTTTCTGCATCGATATTTCCGCTATTGGTGGTAAAAGTAATTTCATCAGCCGTGGTATTCAGCCATCTTAAGTTTCCGCTGCTTGCCTGCACGTTTACTCCCTTTGCCTGCAACGCAAATCCGGAATCCTCACAACTGATATTCCCGCTATTGGTACGAATGGTTAAAGACTCCACTGCCGCTTTTGGTAAATATACTTCAATCCGCTCCCCGATACCCATCAGGAAAATTTCTTCTGCCTGCAACTTAGCACCGGTTACGGTTACCAGTTTTTTACCGCTTTCCGTTTCATCATGGCTGACGGTTGCTTTCGCATCCTCTCTGCCGCTATATAAATATTCTTTAATTACAATTTCATCCGCTGTAGCCGGATATACTTTGATATTTTTGCTGGTGTAAATAATTTCTAAAGCATCCGCTTCCGATGCCGGAATTTTAATTTCATTTCTAAGGCTGGCAGTTCCATAGCCTTGCTGTCCGCCGTTTTCTTCCCGTTCCTTCGCACTGTGGACTACTCCCACGCATACTGCGACAAGAAGCGGAATCATGATTAGTGTGGTCCAAAAAATACTACTGTTCTTCACCGGCTCCACCCTCCTGCTGTGCTTTAGCATCGTTCTTCATTCTGCGTCTTTCCGCCAATGCCTTGAAATAGGAAACCAGCGAATAGTATAAAGGAATGGTCAAAAAGAGCACCCAACCGGGATGCCACATCCCTTTAAAGAATCCCAGGCACAAATAAGCCAGTGTTGCCAATACGGGATAAGCAAAGCGGGTCGCATCCTTGTGTTCAAACGCTTCCATAAGGGAATGTCCGATCGGAATCAGGAAGAAAATCAACCAACCCGGATGCCACGCTCCATATACTAAACCGATTATCAGGTAAGCAATAACCACAATCACGGCAATCGGAAAATGAGCATGATGGGAAATCCATTCTTTATCTTTTCTTTCTCCGTTTACATACACACCGTTTTTGTCTACGTGGACATTATCACCACCACGTTCCGTCACATGGATTCCGTTCCAGCCCACATGTACTTCTTCGCCTTTGTCTTTTACGTGTATACCGCTTAAACCAATATGTACATATTCAGCCTTCTCATCCTGATTATAGGAATGCGTCTCTTTCTCCGTGTAATCATTTTGGAAGGATTCTTCTTTTTCCGGCATGGGAATCTCATCCTCGGTAGAAAGAAGTTCATCTAAAGATACACCGTAGAGCCTTGCCAGTAAAATTAAATTATCAGTATCAGGAGATGCTTCCGCACGTTCCCATTTGCTGACTGCCTGTCTGCTGATTCCTAATTTTTCTGCTAAAGCTTCCTGGGATAAATTGTTTCCTTTTCTTAATTGTACTAATCTGTTTGCAATTTCAATATTCATTTTTTCTTCTGCCTTTCTCCTCTTTTTCAATGCTTTTCTCGGCCGCCTTATGAGGTGATTATAGCGGTTTCTTCCTTGGTTGCACTACCAATTCTGGGTTGAAAAAGGGGAAACTATTGGTTGCGGAGCCCAAAAAACGCCGAAAATACGGCGTTTTTCAGTTTCTGACTTTCAATTTTTATTTCTGATTACTTCTTCAGCCGTTCTTAGGAATCTGTCCTGATATAAGTAATAAATCTGTTTCCGTTCTGCTCAAACCATTCCTTGGAATCGTTCATTCCCACCTTATATACTTCTCCGTTTTCAGGATTCATTACTACCGTATTTTTTTCATTAAAGCCAATCAAAAGGACAGCGCTTCCATCCTCTAACATAATCAGCACCGGAATATCTTGGTTTACATAATACAGAACCGCATCCAAGCTGCAACCGGTTAAATCAATCACCTTGGCACTTTCCAAATTGGTTTCCAAAATCTCAATGACGGTTTCCCCGCTCTGCAAAAGCTGTGGCACATTCCGGCTGATTCCTTCAAATTCCAGCATGGTATCCAGACATACCGCAAGGGCACTCTTTTCTTCGGTTGCTTTTTCACCCTTGATGGCCATAATCTGGTTCTTGGTACTGCGGCCGCCTTTTTGCCATACATAGCCGCCGGCATCATTCACCACCACGCCGGAGACGTCATAGGCGAGGTTTACCGCATTGCCGACATCCATGAAAATTCCTTCCATGCCGCCCTTGCCATACACATAATATCTTTGCAGCGTCACATCCTGTTCTTCGAATAAAACGTTTCTGCCGCCCTCAAACAATACTTCCTTGGGGGTAAGAATCTTCACCGCGGTCTTTGCCACTTCGTTCTTTAGATTGATTCTGGTAATCTTCTCATAAACATCAATGGCTACCACTTCCAGATTATTTATCATCTTTTCAGCCACTTCCGCATTCATGATATGGTCATCCGGAATGGTTTCATATTCACCGTCATCATCCTTTTTTACACGGTTTAGGATAATCTGGTTTTCTTCTACGCTTCCCTTTATGACGTACACATTTTCCTGAATATAGGTCTTTAAGATTCCTTCGGTTTCATTTTGGATTTTCACGCAATACATGGGGAAAACAATATTTCCGGTATCATCAAGGACGATATCATTCTCCCTGGCAATTCCGTAAATCAGATCCTCACCCATAAAACCGATGGGTGCAATCACTTCATCCCTGCCGGCACTGATTACGGTCTGTCTTCCGGTATTTAAATTCATCAGTACCAGTTCCTTGCCTTCATAAAGCTTATTGCCCTTTTGCCACACCATCATTCGGTTACTGTCAGAAACCTGATAACAGCCCTCCTGCAGATTCTTTACAATGGTCTCGCACATACGGCTCACCACGTTGATTCCGTAAATGGCATTATCAATCATCAGATAAACCGTTCCGTCCCTGTTGACAAAAGAAAGCTGCTCAACCTCCGCAAGCAATAACTCGGGTGCTTTGTAATACGGTATATAAATAAGCTCTTCCGTGGTATTTACGGTACCGTCATAATAAAATACCGAAATACCCGTCTTGCCCTCATGGCGTCCGCGGTTCATGTACCCATAAACCATGAATGTCACATTACCGCCCTCATCCACATTCAAAATCTGAATCCGATGCTGGTCATAAAGGGCACGCTCATCCTTATTTTCACTATTATAAAAACCAAACAAAAATGCCAGTTTGTGGTCTACTACGTTATAAGAAAAAAGTCTGTTCCCTGCAACAAACGCAATCACATTACCGCCTTCGTTTTCTTTCAGGGCCACCTCATCACCCATGATACCAAGGTCAATGCTGCTGTTTCCGAACACATCACTTTCCGTATCAAAAATCTGCTCCATACGTCTTTCAAAATCAAGCAGATACATACGCTCCGCGGTATAACGCACTCGATAAAATTCTTCTACCGCAAAGTAGCCGGTTCTTTTTCCTTCTTTAATTCCTACATAATATTTCAGCAAAAAGCTGCCTGTCTGGGAAGAAAGTTCCCGGATGGTAACCTTCGGGTAAGTAAGCCGCTCCACGTTCAAATCGCCCCAGGTTACCTGCTTAAAGCTGCTGTGGATATCTACCTTGGCAAAGGTGGTATTATCCCCTTTGGAGCTGGATTCCAAATACTTGGTCAGTTCCTTTGCCTGCTCTTTATCAAAGGTTTTGCCGGAAAAATCCATCACATAGTCAAGCTTTTCCGCCGTATAAAACTCTTCCGCATGAATCACTCTGGTGTAATAACGGATTTCCTGTCCCCCGTTTATCTTCACCAGAATCACCAGCATATACTCTTTATTATCCTCGATGAGGTCCTTCAGTTGCAGGCTTGCCGTCAGGATTCCGCCTGCCTCTTCATAATCCGTCACCTTGGAATTTTCAATCAGTCTCTCGCCGTCAATACTTCTTACCTCAAAGGAAAGCTCCCGAATCTGCCGTGCATGAGTATCCATGGTCAAATTCAGCTTCCTTCCCACACTTAAGGGTGTGATACATTCCCTCATGTAATTGACGTCCATCTCATCCCCATAGCCGTGAAGTTCATTGATCTCCCAGCCACCATGATGCAACGTGATTACCGGAAAGGTCGCCTGCGCCATCTCTGTAGTCATGTCGGTATTGCCTTTATTCATAATATTACTTATGGTAAACAGAGCCGCGATAAAAACCGCAAGTACAATGGCTCCTTTGATTAGAAACTTCTTCATTGATGCTCCCTTATGTTTTTTCTTTACTTTTCATCAAAAAGCTTTTGTAAGGTAGTATTCACACCCAATGTATTGGTTAATCCTCCGATTCCGGTATCCGCCTTTTCCCTGCCTTTCACGGCACGGATTAAAATATTCTTAGGGGTGTGCTCCATATCGATAAATTCCAGAATCTGCGTTTCGTATCCGGCCTCTTCCAAAAGATTCGCCCGGATGGCATCTGTCAAAAGGGCAGACAGTCTCTCTTTAATCAGGCCGTACTTAAGGACCGGCGCAAGGTCTGCACTCTGAATCTGGGCATTCACTTCATGCTGACAGCAGGGCACGGAAAAAATCACTTTAGCGCCCCAATCCACTGCTTTTTTGAGGGCGTAGTCCGTTGCTGTATCGCATGCGTGCAAAGTAACCACCATATCCACTGCGTTGGCACCCTCAAACTTCGCAATATCTCCATGCAAAAAGGTAAGTCCCGAATAACCGTACTTCTGTGCCAGACTGTTACAATGGGCAATCACATCTTTTTTCAAATCAAGTCCGGTAATGGAAACCTGATACTTTTTCAATTCATGCAGGTAATAATAAAGTGCAAAAGTCAGATAACTCTTCCCGCATCCGAAATCAATAATATGTATGCATTCATCTTTTTCAAAAACCGGCAAAATATCTTCCACAAATTCCAGATACCGGTTAATCTGGCGGAATTTGTCATAACGGGAACGGACAATAGCCCCTTCCTTGGTCTGGACACCCAGCTCCACCAAAAAGGGCACCGGCTTTCCTTCCTCCAGAATATATTTCTTGGCACGGTTATGGGACAAATCCGGTCCGCTTTTCGCATTTGATTTTCCTTTTGCGGACAGTTTCACGGTCACCTTGCCCTTTTTACTGACAAGGGCTGTCAGCTTCCCTTCCGTAGACTCCGCCTCAAGCTGCTTAAAGGCAGACATATGCTCCATGATGCGAAAGAGTGCTTCCTCCCGGCTTAAGTTTTCATGAAACACCTGGGGTCCTATGGTTTTCGTCTCTTGAAAGCATAGTTCATTTTTCACCAAAACGGGACGGATTTTCACCTTTTGGACACCGCCCTTTTCCCGGGGATTGCTGATAATGACCTGATATAATTTATCGGAAAGCATTCCGCTTAATTTCGCTTTTAATTCTTCCACCGTTTTTCTCCTTGGCTCCATAAAATATAGCCATAACGATACGTTATGACTATATTTTACTGATTTATTCCTAAAACCTCAACTAAAACTTTAAAAACCCGCGACGGGAATTGTGTCTTCTTTTATAGATTTCATAGAAAAGTAAAATCTGAATCAAATCACCAATCCACTCCCACTTTTCTTCGTTTTCCGCAACAAGCGCATTGCCCGGTCCGTTTCCGTTCATTTCCGGATTATTTCCCGGCATTCCGGGCACATCCGGATTTACGGGTTTTATTTTTGTCATCTTTTCTTTTTGTTCTTCCCGCTTGATACGGTCTAAAATATCCATGGAAAGCTTGTAAAGCTGCCACCTGTCGGGATACTCGTCATAAATCAGGCTGCCTTCATAATCCAGCTTATCCAAGATCTCCGCAATCAGTTT
>JAFZDQ010000016.1 GCA_017561085.1 Lachnospiraceae bacterium | reverse complement strand
ATAAAGTTCACGGCTTACTTCCCTGTTATTTTTCATGCGGTAACTAAGCTCAATTTGATACCATGTTCCGGCACCTTCTTCATAAATATCATTCAAGGATTCCATACCGCCAATCGCTTCCTGAGAAAGCTTCAACAATTTATTCAGCGCACCGATATCCTTCAGATACATATGCTCCTCAATATATTCGTAAACAGAAATACTGTTCAAATCCTCATCAAAATAACGCTGTCCGTAACGGAAGGTATCCATTGGACGTATCAGATAGGCACTTTCCACCTTTTCTACTTTTGGAATGTAGGAATCATACCCAAACACATCAAACTTAAACACACCAAACAGCGCACTGCAGAGAATGGCTGAAATCAGGATGTGTTTCTTCTGATGCAGGGCACCTCTGATATCAAACTCATAAATAACCTGTATCAGACAACTGCCCACAATCATCACAAGCGCCATTCCGAACAAGACCGGTCCCGTTCCGCCCCGGTGGTAAACAGGCTGATATCCGACAATTTCCGCAATTGCAATTCCCGAAATCATGGTAACAGGTACCACAAGAAGCACTTTAACCATTCCGTTAAATCTCGGAAATGCCAAGGCTTTTCCGGCAGCTTCCGCAGGTCGTTTCCAATAGCAAATATAGGCAACAGGCAGCACCAACAACGCAAACAAAAGCAAAAACAGGCCCTGATAGATTATAAGCTCCGGTTCAGCTTTTTGATTTCCATGTGCCGCCCATAAGTCCATTATCTTAAAATATATGGCAAAAGGCGAAAATACCGGATTCAATTCAGTCGTAATTGAAGAATAAAAGGTGTAAAAAAGTCTTCCGTAACCACTAAGCAGATTTCTGATTACCAGCTCATACAAAAAGAGAACCGCTACCGCAAAGCAGGTAATCACCAAATTACCGGTTACCATCACAGCCAGGATTGTCACATGATAGACTCCCAAATAAAACAGGAAAAAGATTCCGTAAGCAATCAGCAGATTCCGTATCAATAACGCATTTAATGCGCCGTTTACGGATGCAATCACCAAACTAATCAAAACCCCCGCTAAATAAGGCAAAAGATACACCAGGATGCCGTTTAACCAAATCAGCCAAAATCTGCGGCTTCTTTTTACCGGCATTGCCACATAAAAGTCTATTTTGTGACGATGATACAGATAAGAAAATCCCTGAATAGCACTCACAACAGCAATTACTGCAACAAATACCCAGATTGCTCCTCTTATGCCAAAAATCTGCTCTACCTTTGACGATAAATATGTACTAAACCGCTCCCCATCCAAAATACCGTGGGTATAAAAGCCTTCCTTTTCAGAGATACCGCGGCTGATATTCAGCGCCACAGCCGTAGGAAGGGCGATGACAAATGTCAGGATGGAAAGCGCCCACAACCAGATTCTTCTTTTGCTGTTTTCCAGCAAGCTAACCCAAAATGAGATTTTTGATGTCATATCCCACTACCTCCGTTTCGCTGATAAAGATTTCCTCCAAAGTCAGAGGAAGGGCCTCAAAAAACACAGTATTAACCGTGGCAAAAATAGCCAGAATCTCTGCCTTATTCCCTCTTACCGTCAAGGTATTTAAGGAACCTCTTTTTTCATTCTTCATAATATCCAAAGACGCTACCGCCCGCTCTTCGTCTTTATTTGAGGCAAACACGCACTGGATTTTCTGGATGTTGCACTTCATATCTTCCAAATCCTTGGACAAAAGAACACCACCCTTATGAAGCAGACCTACGTGATCGCAAATGTCCTCAAGCTCTCTTAAATTGTGGGAGGCTACGATAGGCGTCAGGCCTCTCTTTTCCATTTCACTTGCAAAAATACTCTTAATTCCCTGTCGCATAACAGGATCAAGGCCATCAAAGGTTTCATCACAAAGCAGGTACTTGGTATTACTGCAAATACCGCAAATCAAGGCCAGCTGCTTTTTCATTCCTTTGGAAAAAGTATTGATTTTCCTGTTTTTATCCAAAGAGAAGTTGCTAAGGTATGCATAATAATCTTCCTTTGCAAAAGAAGGATATACGCTGCTTAAATATTTTTGCATATCCGTAGCCGTGGAATTGGCAAAAAAGTAAGGTTCGTCAGCAATAAAATAAATCAACCGTTTCGCCTCTACATTGTCAAATACAGGCATGCCGTCCACTACGATTTCTCCCTCATCCTGCTCCAAAATTCCTGCCAGCATACGCAAGACCGTACTCTTTCCGGCTCCGTTTGTGCCAATCAGACCAAACACCGTATTATCCTTAATGGATACACTGACATTATCAACTGCTTTATTTTGATCAAATGTTTTACTTACATTCCTGATTTCAATCATGATTCTTCCACCCCTTTATCTGTTCTAAAATTTCCTCTTCCGTCATACCAAGGCCAAGAGCTGCGTGGTATGCCTCTTTCATACCGTCCAATATTTCTTTTTTGTACCGGAGCACTAACTCACCGCTATCCGACACAAAATTCCCTTTTCCTTTTTGTGTATAAATATATCCCTGCTTTTCAAGTTCCGTATAAGCCCGCTGGATGGTATTGGGATTCACGGACAATTCAACAGCCAGACTACGCACGGAGGGTATCCTCTCCCCGCCGGAAAGCACACCTTTTACAATGAGTAATCTAAACCGTTCAAAAACCTGTTCGTAGATTGGTCTGGCATCGTGAAAATCTATCGGTATCAATTGTTTCTCCTTCCGCAAAAGTGTATTACTGTTTCTAATACACTCAGCGTAACACCCGCATTTTCCGCTGTCAACGCACCTAACCCACAATTAAGGCTATCTTAAGACTGTCTTAAGAATTCTTATAACCTCTGCGCGCGAGCGTGTCGCGAAGCGACATCCCCCTTTCCGCGAGCTGCGCATAAGAAAAAGCCGGAAGAATTTCCTCCGGCTTTTTACTCTATTTACGCTATTTAATCTCTTTATTTCTTGATTAATAAAGACTTTCCTGTCATTTCTGCAGGCTGCTGCATACCCATCATTTCAATCATGGTAGGTACGATATCTGCCAGGCATCCGCCTTCTGCAAGAGTGTAAGCAGGGTCTGCATTCACTAAGATGAAAGGAACAGGGTTTGTGGTATGTGCGGTAAAAGGTGCACCTGTTTCATAATCCATAAGCTGTTCTGCATTTCCGTGGTCAGCACAAATAAACATCTGTCCGCCAACTTCCTTCAGTGCATCCACTGCCTTTCCTACGCATTCATCAACTGCTTCTACAGCCTTAATTGCTGCTTCTTCCACACCTGTATGACCAACCATATCAGGGTTTGCAAAGTTGATAATAATCACATCATATTTGTCAGCCTTGATTGCTTCTACAAGCTTGTCACATACTTCGTAAGCACTCATCTGAGGCTTTAAGTCATAAGTAGCAACATCCTTGGGAGAATTTACAAGGATTCTGTCTTCGCCTTCATTGGGTTCTTCTACGCCACCGTTAAAGAAGAAGGTTACATGGGCATACTTTTCTGTTTCTGCAATTCTCGCCTGCTTCATGTTGTTAGCCGCAAGCCATTCACCAAAGGTATTGGTAACGGAAATCTTGTGGAATGCAACATCCTTGTTAGGGATGGTAGGATCGTAATCAGAGAAACATACAAAGGTAATATCCAATCTTGCGCCTCTGTCAAAGCCTGTAAAATCATCATCACAGAAAGCTCTGGTGATTTCTCTTGCTCTGTCGGGACGGAAGTTAAAGAATACTACGGAATCCTTTGCCTTGATTGTCGCAACGGGAGCGCCGTCCTTCATTACAACGGTAGGCTTTACGAATTCGTCTGTTTCCTCTCTGTCATAAGAAGCCTGGATACCTGCGGGGCCGCCTTCTGCCGTAAGACCTTCGCCCTTGGTAAGTGCATCATAAGCAAGCTTCACTCTGTCGTAGTTGTTATCTCTGTCCATTGCGTAGTAACGGCCGGTTACGGATGCGATTTCACCTACGCCGATTTTCTTCATTTCTGCTTCTAATTCTTCTGCATATCCCTTGCCGCTTGCAGGAGGTGTATCACGTCCGTCAAGGAAGCAATGAACATAAACCTTGGAAAGACCGTTTTTCTTAGCCATTTCAAGGAGTCCGTAAAGATGGGTATTGTGGCTGTGTACACCACCGTCGGATAATAAACCGAATGCATGAAGTGCAGAATCATTTGCCTTACAATTTTCAACCGCCTTTACAAGTGCGGGATTTTCAAAGAATGTACCATCCTGGATTTCTTTGGTAATTCTGGTCAGTTCCTGGTATACGATACGACCTGCGCCCATATTTAAGTGACCAACTTCAGAGTTTCCCATCTGTCCTTCGGGAAGTCCGACTGCCATGCCGCTAGCATTTCCTTTTACAAAGGGACATTCTGCCATCAATTTGTCCATAACAGGTGTCTTTGCTTCTGCAACAGCATTGTGGTCAGCCTTTTCATTCAAACCATAGCCGTCTAAAATCATTAATACTGTAGGTTTCTTCATTTCGCTTCTCCTTATCTTTTCATTGCTTATCTATATTGGTTCTATTACTAACTTTCTCACCAAAGGCATTATACACATTTTAGCGCATTCATGCAAGGGTTTTACATAATTTGTTTGCCCAGATAGTAGCCTGCCAGATACACCATCATAAGGGAATATGATAAAACACCTACCGGCATTTTCCAACGGGGATGCTCCGTAACAAATATGCCTCCTGCCATAAACAGCGGCAGCGCGCTCAATGTATATCTTCCGCCGCTAATCAGCCAGGAAGAAGAATAAGTCAGTATGAAAAATGCGATGAAATACGTCAGATACATGGGACGCATCTTTTTGTAAATACTGTATACAATAACAATAATATACACGAAAAACAGCAAAAATTCCGGCACCCAGAGACTCATCCCAGTAGAAGTATACCAGCCGCCTTTTACATAATCAAAAACATAACTGATGGTTTTCCAAATAGGGTAAAGACCGTTGTGCCAGTTCGTTTTCTGATATTCCATAAACATAAAAGCGTTTCCGGTAATCAGATAATTCATATACAGATACACTAAAATGCCGCCAACCATGGGCACACATTTCAGGCCGTTCAAAATAACATCCTTCCAAAACCGGTTCCATTTTCTTTCTTTCAATAACCTAAATCCGTGACAGCCATAAAACAACTCCGCAATTACCGCAAGTGTCAGAAGCATCCCCTGTACCTTCGTCATACACAGGAAAAATCCTACTATCGCGCATCTCCACCAGGCATGCTTCCTCAGAAAATACAAAAACATTGCCAACAGGAAAAAGAATAAGGATTCTGTCATAATTGCCCCAAAGAAAAAGGCAAAGGGAAATGCAGACAGTAATATCAGGCTGTTTTCCGATACCGCTTCTCCATATTCTTCGGTCAGCAGCTTATCAAAAAATACACATCCTAAGCCATAGCAAACAGTAGAAATTAAAAGACCGGATAACTGATAATTTCTTACAACCACTGCCACTAACCTGATTAACCAGGGATATAACGGATAAAAAACCATATCCAGAAACTGTCCGTCAAACAGATTTCCTGCATAGCCGCCTTCTGCAATTCTAAGATAGGCATAGCCGTCCCATCTGGTCCAGGCAGCCAAAAAATCATTCATCGTAAGCGGATTTTCATAAGTCCCTGTAATCCCCATAAGAAAAACCGAAACTGCATAAATCAATATTCTAAACAAAATCGCACTCAAAAAGATTGCTCTACTTCTTTTGTTCATATCCCTGCCTCCAAAGAGTACCAAAGAGTTTTTCCTCTCTTACCGGTTCTTACCAATTCGCAAATTGCTTTGGTATCAGAACTGCATAATCATCAAAAAACTGCACTGCAAAAAGGTGCAAATCAAAATTCACCAGATTTTCACTCTTAATAACGTAAGCCGCATTAACACCAGACCAGATTTCTCCGGCTTCCGGATTTTTATACCGAAAACGGTTTCCGTAGGAATTTTCCACACCGTTAAAGGTATTGGTTTTGCCCTGATAATATTCCGCATCCATCTCCAGGGCAAAGTGAGTCAATATTTCACTGACATTCCAGGAACCGGTATACTGAGTATCCGGCGTAATGAAATAATAATCACAGTTTTGCGCTCCCGCAAACTCTACCGCATCCAAAAAGTCAGCATAGAATTTATCCTCCATTTTATCCGCCCAACGGGTAAAATATGCCTGGAAGAACAACAGGCTCTGCACCATATAAACAACCAGCAAAGTCACTGCAACAACCTTGCTCTTTTTCATTTTCAGCAAATAATGTATCGCGATGGCCGCAAAAATAATATGACTGTAAAAAATGATATTGATTCTGTTCACGTTTACGGAATTAATGGAAATCCCCATAAATATGCTGCATCCCCAATAAATCAGCAGCATACGACTTCCCAGTTTTTCAGTTTCGGACGCACCCTTTATCGCCAGATATGCCGCAATTACCACTCCCAGCAAAATAAGCGGCAGGGTACACAAATACATGGTACCGAATTCATCAATAGCATTCCAAATTAAATCAGGCTTTTGAAGGAATCCAACCTGTAACAACGCTTTGGCATTGATCACAAGCTGCTTAAGCGGCTCCTCCGAGAAGAACAAAATATCCGCTGCACGCACACTGCCATTAAAATACTGCATGGTTACAAAGGGAAGCTTCACAGTCTCCCACTTCATAAAATTAATCAGCATAGTTCCGTATATGGGAAAAGAAATTCCGAAATAAACCAGGATACAAAGGCCTGTCTGCTTAAAATTAATTTTCTTACATACAAGCAACATAATACAGGTAAACAACAAAAAGAACGGCACCATATAAAACGCTACCCCGTAAGCATACATACACAGGGCATAAAAAATCATGGAAATATAATAATATCTCTGTTTTTTGATTCCCTTCAGCAGAAAATAGGTACCTATCAAAAACAAATGCGGAAAGGCGTTACAGTCAATGGCCCATCTGCTCTGCATAAAATGCCAGGGATTAATCGCCGTAAATAAAAGGGCAATCAGTGCCGCTTTTTCCGAAAGCATTTCCTTCACAATGCCGTAAACAGCAGCCATTCCCAGAAGACTTAATATCAGCATGGGCATTCTCACTGCTACGGCATTTAAGCCCCAGATTTTTACAAAAGGAACTGTCAAATAAGACAAAAACACACTCATCTGTGCAAAGCCCCAGGCATTAAAATGGGCAGGCATAAAATTACCAAATCGGTCCGTTGCATACTCAGAAAGTGCCAGCGCATCTACCGCTCCCATCGCACCATCCTGATTAAATCCTCCGGGAATACTTCCCAGTGCCACAAATCGCAACACAACGATTCCATATGCCAAAAGCAAATAAAAACGCTTACTTTCTGCAAACACAGCTTCCTTAACAGTCTTTTTTTTCGATTTTGAACGGTCCTTAAAAAGTTCCGTTCCATAAAACAATATCAATAGGATAATGGTCCACAAACAGATTTGATTGATAATCGTCATCGTCTTTTCTTCTTAAACCTTCCATTTCTTACGTAAATATTTTGCAACCGGCAATTCGAAGCCATAAGTTAATACTACGGCAATTATCAAAGACAATACCAAAATAATAATCTGATATTTCCAGCTCCATGCCGTATCTCCCAACATATTCGGCGGTTTTTCTCCCTCCCAATAGGGAATCTTGTAATCCTTGCACCAAAAAGCTACCACCTGATGCCAGATATACAAGTTATATGAAATCGTTGCCACAAATTTCAAGACTTTGTTAGCAAAGATTTTCTTTATCCAAGGTCCTGCCAGCATAATTGCAAAAATCATAACAGAAAATAAAATCATTCTGTCAAATCTTCCCTCAACACGGATAATCTCATTGGCTACCCCTTTATACGTATGTACCAGACCGTCAAATGCTACCCAGCTTCCTACGATAATCATAAAAGCAAACAGGTGCGTATATTTATTTTCAATCCCCGCCTTCTTAATCAGGGCATAGCTAATACAAATCAACATGCCGCAGGGCAAAAAGCCTGCATACATAAGGGGAAAATTCTCCCAGCTACGTACTGCCCCCTCACAATGCACCAACACAACATTGCTGGAAACAATTCCCACAAGCCAGAATACACCGCAGGTAATTGCCGGCCATTTGCGGAACAGTTTTGCAAATAAGGGCATCAGTAAATACAGCCACACTTCAACCTGTACCGTCCACAATGCTCCGTTCAAATTGGTATTGTTCAAATACCAATTTCCCTTCCACGGGCAAAGAAAAGTCACTCTGGTCAACAGGTCTACCCACATTGCCTTTGTGGAAGGATACTTATTTTCCACTAATGCGACAATAAACATAAACAGAATACATAAATAGTACGACGGGAAAACCCTGATGGCCCTCTTTTTCCAAAAGGTAATCGTGTCCGGCCAGGGCTCCTTCAGTACGATGGACCTGGCATAAGGCCACAGATTACAGATGGCACTGATAATAATGATGGTTTCCACAAACGCAGCACCATATCGGATATAGGTATGTAAATGACTTTCATAAATTCCGAAATACCTGGTAATGGTATTATTAAAATTGATATACGGTGTCAGCCAGGTAGACTGCCAAAAATGAAACCAGATTACGATAACAATAGAAATTGCACGGATACCGTCCAGCACATCGATATACTTATCCACCGTCTGATTTCCTGCAGCGGCTTCTATCATCTTTTTGTTTTTCTTACCCACTACTTTTCACCCTTCACTGCTTTTCCATACATATCCCGGTCCACATCAATGACAGCAAAATACTCCATCTTTGATGTGCTGAATGCATGTATTTTTTCTCCCAGTTCCTTTACAATTTCCTCGTCGGTCTTTTTCATGCCAAACGGCACCACCACATCAAAAATCAAATTGGTATGGGTAGGTCCCTGTACAATCCTAAAATCGTGAAAACCTATCTTTTCATCCATTTCCGCTATCATCTGCGCCACCTTTTCTCTCAGTTCATTGGTAGCCTCATCATCCACACAAACCGGATCCATATGAATGACCGCACTGCACTCCAACTCGTTTTTCAATCGGTGCTCAATCAAATCTATCATATCATGAAGCGCCAGAATGTCCCCGCTGGAAGGTACCTCCACATGAACGGAAAGCATCACTCTGCCGGGACCGTAATTATGTACCACCAGGTCGTGGATTCCTATCACGCCCCGGTCTTCATAGCTCATGATAATCTCTTCAATTTTTTCAACAAATTCAGGCTCCGGCGGCTGCCCTAAAAGGGGACTGATGGTATCCCTTGCCGCACTGATTCCCGCCCAAAATACAATTAACGCAACCGCAAGACCGCAATAACCGTCAATTCTGAGCCCTGTATATTTCGCAAGAAGCGTCGTCAGTAAGATCATCGTCGTTGCCAGTGCATCGCTGACGGAATCCTTCGCCGTAGCCAGCATAGCCGCACTGTCTATATTTTTACCGACCCTGTTGTTATAAAAGAACATATAAAGCTTTACAAAAACAGAAACAACCAGTATGGCAATAATCAGCGGAGTCGCTTCTACTTCCGTGGGATGCAAAATCTTATCCACCGAAGATTTCACCAATTCAAATGCCATCAGTAAAATCAAAAAAGCCACCATAAGTCCGGAAATGTATTCAATTCTGCCGTGACCGAAAGGATGGTCCGGGTCCGGTTTCTGACCGGCCAATTTAAATCCCACCAAGGTAATTAAGGACGATGCCGCATCCGATAAGTTGTTAAAAGCATCTGCCGTAATGGCAATAGAGGAACTCAAAATACCTGCCAATGCTTTTCCCGCAAACAGCAGCACATTCAAAAAAATCCCTACCACACTGCAAAGCATGCCGTATAACTGTCGCACCTTAAAATCTGCAATATTCTCTTTATCTTTAATAAAAAACCGGGCTAATATGGTAATCATCCGCTCTTCATTTGCTCCTATTCCATCATATATTTTCATAAAACAATAACTCCTTTTATTTTAATATAACTCAGCACAAAATACAACAATACAAAATTTAAGTAAGAGTATTGACAAACCCTTTTTCCTGGCGTATCTTATAGACATGCGTGTCAGCACGGCATGCTTTGTAACTATTCACAGACGACTTACGGAAAGGAGGTAATGAATGATGACAAATAGAATTATGACTTCTACAGCTAAGAATTACATAACATGCTTCATGACGAAATTACCCTCCGGTTCTGTTTTACAGGGATAGCAAATGTCTTTGGTTAAATGCTTTTTTGCAAATTTATTAACTAACGATGCAGACAGACTGCCATGGTGATTTCCATGGCAGTTTTTTTAATGCGCAGCTCGCGGAACGGGAATTGTCGCTTTCGCGACCCGCTCGCGCGCAGGATTGCGCTCTTGCGCAATCAATCACAATGCAGCTCGCGGAACGGGAATTGTCGCTTTCGCGACCCGCTCTTGCGCAATCAATCACAATGCAGCTCGCGCGCCACACCAATACCAAGGAGGGATTCCATGAAAAAATTATCAACTTATATCTTTGAACATAAATGGGCTTACGGATTTGCCATTTTATCCATGCTGATCAGTATTTCGCTGGATATGTTCTCCCCACAGCTTACCAGACAAATCGTGGATGATGTCATTATCGGCGGACAAACCAACCGCTTGAAATATCTGTTGTTTGGACTTTGCTTTATCGGGGTTGGACGCGCCATCTTCCATTACACAAAGGAATATACCTTTGATAAAACCGGCGCTACCATTATCGGAGAAATGCGAAAGAACCTTTTTGACCATATCCAGTCCCTCAGTGCGGAATTCTTTGACAGGACCGGGACCGGTGAACTGATGAGCCGTATTAAGGACGACCTTGACCGCATCTGGGACGGTCTTACCTTTGTAGGCATGCTGATTATCGAAGTTGTGGTGCACTCTTCCATCGTTTTGTTTTGTATGTACAGCTTAAGTCCCAAGCTTGCAATCATCCCCACCATCTGTATGGCACTGGCTGCGTTTATTGCCATCTACATGGAACGGAAATTAGATGGTGTCTACGGTGCCATCAGTGAAGAAAATGCAACCTTAAATACGGTAGCCGAAGAAAACCTGGCCGGGGTGCGGACCGTAAAGGCCTTTGCCCGTGAAAAACACGAAATAGCCAAGTTTTTATCCCACAACAAACAGTACTACGAATTGAATATGCAGCAGTCAAAGCTTTTCGTAAAATACTACCCCTACATCAATCTGATTACCAAGATACTTCCTTTATCCGTATTGTTAATCGGCGGTTCCATGGCTGTTAAAGGAGAAATAACGCTGGGTACCCTGTCAGCCTTTATCGAATACTCCATGAACATCGTATGGCCCATGGAAATGCTCGGCTGGCTTACCAACAGTATTTCTTCTGCCGTAGCATCCAACAAGAAGTTAAAAGCAATTTATGCAGAAAAACCGGTGATTACGGAACCCCAGGCTCCCATCCGGTTAGATTCCGTAAAGGGTAAGGTAGAATTTAAGAACGTAACCTTCCACAAAGCAGACGGTCACAATATTCTGCAGGATATTTCCTTTACCGTAGAGCCCGGAAAAACCATCGGTATTATGGGTGCCACCGGAGCCGGCAAAACCACCATTATCCAGCTTTTGCAACGGTTATATGATGTTTCGGAAGGACAGATTTGTCTGGATGGCGTAGATGTGAAGGATTTATCCTTAAAGCAGCTTCGCGGTAGCATCTCCTCCGTTACCCAGGACATTTTCTTGTTCTCGGATACCATTTCCGAAAATATCAAACTGGGCAAAAAGCACACCATGACCTCCGATGCCGTAAAAAGGGCAACAAGCGATGCCCAGGCAAGAGGCTTTGTGGAGCGGATGAGTAATAAATACGATACGGTCATCGGTGAGCGTGGCGTGGGCCTTTCCGGCGGTCAAAAACAGCGGATTACCATTGCACGTGCCCTGGCCCGTAAGTGCCCCATTCTGGTGCTTGACGACTCCACTTCCGCCCTGGATATGGAAACGGAACAAAGTATCCAACAAACCCTGCGGGAACTTACGGACACCACGAAAATCATTATTGCCCACCGTATCAGCGCAGTTTGTCACGCAGACGAAATTATTGTACTTGAAAACGGTTCCATCAAAGAAAGAGGAACCCACAAATCCCTGCTGGAAAAGAAAGGTCTTTATCACAAAACCTATACCGTCCAGTACGGCACTTACAGAAAGGAGGATCAGGTAAATGAGTGTTAATTCTTACAAGGATGATGAACAGACCTATGAAGCCGGTAAAGCCAAAACCCTGCTTCGCCTGTTCTCTTATCTTCTTTCTTACAAAAAGATTATATTTTTGGTACTTTTCATCATGGCCTTTTGCGTGGTGGTATCCCTTTTAAACCCGCTTTTTATCGAATGGGCCATTGACAGGTACATATCCGTTAGAAATCTCCCCGGTTTATACCGGCTGGTACTGATAGCCGTTGTTCTGAATCTGATTATGATTCTGGGTATCAAGTGGCGGATGTATCTTATGGCAAAGGTATGTAACAGCATCTTGGTTACCATCCGGAAAGAGTTATATACCCATATCCAGACCCTGGATTTTCACTTTTTTGATTCCCGCCCTACCGGGAAAATACTCTCCCGTATCATCGGTGATATCAACTCCTTAAAGGATGTTTTGGGAAATGTGGTTACTACGCTTCTGCCTGATTTTGTAACGGTTGCTGCGGTTGTAGGTATTATGTTTGCCAAAAACGCCAGGCTTGCAATGGCTGCCCTTTGTACCCTGCCGCTGATGGCAATCAGCCTTTTTCTGGTGCAGACCATCTCCCACAAGCGCTGGCAGATTTTCCGCAAAAAATCCTCAAACTTAAATGCTTTTGTGCATGAGGATTTGTCGGGCATCCGCATTATCCAGAGTTTCACTGCCCAGGAGGAAACCGCTGAAACCTTCGATACTTTAATTGCAGAACATGAAGAATCTTTTGTTAAAGCGGTGCGGGTTAATGACAGTATGTTTTCCTTTATTGATTTGTGCTGGTTCTTCGGCTCGGCGGCCCTTTATTACACAGCCATTTGTATCATAGGCACGGACAATGTATCCGTGGGTACCATTGTGGCCTTCGGAACCTATATCGGTATGTTCTGGAGCCCTATTATGAATCTGTGTAACTTCTATAATCAGATTATTACCAACTTAGCGGCCGCAGAACGTATTTTTGAAATTCTCGATACCAAACCCGAAATCACCGATGCAAGCAACGTCTGTGAAATGCCTCCCATCGAAGGAAAGGTTACCTTTGAAAACGTCTCCTTCTCTTACGATGAAGAAACCGATGTTCTGGACAATGTATCCTTTGAAATAAAGCCCGGTGAAACCATTGCACTGGTAGGGCCTACCGGCGCAGGCAAAACCACCATTGTAAACCTCATCAGCCGTTTTTATGATGTACAAAAGGGAACCGTAAAAATTGACGGTCACGATGTAAAAAAGGTTTCCATCGAAAGTCTCCGCAGACAGATGGGTATCATGACCCAGGATAATTTCTTGTTCACCGGTACCATTAAGGATAATATCCGCTACGGCAAACTGGATGCCACCAACGAAGAAATCATTCAGGCCGCAAAGGCGGTCCATGCCCACGACTTTATCATGAAACTGGAAAAAGGTTACGATACCGAGCTTAGTGAGCGTGGAGGCGGTCTTTCCGTAGGTCAGAAGCAGCTCCTTGCCTTTGCGCGGACCATGGTCTCCGACCCCAAAATCCTTATCCTGGATGAGGCCACTTCCAGTATCGATACCAATACGGAACTACTGGTGCAGGAGGGTATTGAAGCGCTGCTGAAAGGACGCACCTCCTTTGTCATCGCCCACAGACTTTCCACCATCCAAAAGGCGGACCGCATCTTCGTGATTGATGACGGCGGTATCGCAGAGGAAGGCACCGTAACAGAGCTTATCGAAAAGAAAGGCACGTACTATAAACTGCATATGGCGCAGATGGTACTGCCGGAGTAAATTGTGTAAAGAAAACAAAAACATCTGTCGATTGTGCATATATATTTTTCAGGTAAATACTACGCTGACTTTTCAAAAATAAAACAATACCCGGAATTCAAACTTGCTCCGCTTCGGACAGGTGAATTCCGGGTATTAATTTTTGAATGCATCAGCTTGATTTACCAAGAAAAATCTAAAAGGCACTGCTCTGACAGATGCAATTGTTTTTGCACACAATTTACTAAAAACTAACTATAATTATTAAACTTCTGCAGGATACTTCGCAGCCACTACTTTTCTAACGTAATCTTTCCGTCTTTTACGGATAGGCGGATTTTATTACCGTCTAAGTCCATAGTATCTAAGATTTCCCTGGGAATCTGGACACGGCCGGCTCTGTCTATGATAGCAAACTCGTCCTGGGTTTCTTCTTCCCAGCTTGTCACGCCGCCGGTTAACAGTTCCGCATGAGAATCTTTTAAAATCCTTTCACTACTGATTTTTCCGTCTCGGATGGCTGCCACACGTTGTACCTTCTTAGAAAGCATCACATCGTGGGTAACCAGAATAATGGTCTGTCCCCACTCCCTGTTGAGACGACGAAACAAATCCAGGATATAGTCCGAGGTTTTGCTGTCTACGGAACCGGTAGGCTCATCTGCCAGTAATAATTTGGGTGAATTTGCTACCGCAATGGCGATGGCAACCCTTTGCTGCTCACCACCTGATAACTGGGACAATTTGTTCTTTCTTTTATCCGCAAGTCCCACCATATCAAGGAGTTCCAGGGCACGTTCCTTACATTTCCTACCCGAACTGATTTGCATGGGTACCATTACATTTTCCATGGCGGTAAGGAACGGAAACAGATTTCTGGCATTATTTTGCCATACAAAACCCACGGTCTTTCGTTTGTAGTCCACAAGCTGCTTTTCTGTCATACTAAATAGATTCTGTCCGTCTACATAGAGTTTTCCCGCACTGGGCTTATCTAAGCCTCCTAGCATGTTTAAAAAGGTGGACTTACCGCTGCCGCTGTTGCCGATAATGGCCATCAGTTCTCCTTCTTCTACCGTCAAGTCAAGTCCCTGCAGCGCAACAACTTCAATATCTTTTGTTTTGTATATTTTCATCAGGTTATCGGCCTGTACCATGATATTACTCATTTACTACTTCTCCATCTGCCAGTTCAATTAAGTGTGTTCCCGCATTCATCAGGGAACTGTCATGGGTCGTCATAAGGATGGTAATCCCTTCTTTTTCCACCAGTTCCCGGAACAGTCCTGCCACCACCTTGGAAGAATGGCTGTCAAGCTCTGCAGTGGGCTCATCCGCAAACAAAATCCGGGGCTTATGTACGATAGCCCTTGCAATTGCAACTCTCTGCTGCTCCCCGCCGGAAAGCTCCTGAGGCATATGATTCATACGTTTTTCAAGACCTACCATCCGAAGACACTCTTTCACACGTTCTGCCCGGTTTTCTTTGATTCCGGAAAGACGCAGGGCAAACTCCACATTTTCATAAGCATTCAGCATAGGAATCAGGGACACCGACTGAAATACAAATCCCATCTTGGTTCTCCTAAGCAGTTCTCTTTCACTTTCAGAAAGCGCGGTAATCTCCCGTCCGTCAAAAAACACCTTTCCTTCCGTAGGCTTATCAAGAGCCCCCAGCATATTAATCAGCGTTGTTTTTCCGGAGCCGCTTCGCCCTTTCAGAACCGTAAACTCTCCTCTCGGAATATAGGCACTTACTCCTTTCAGGGCATAAAAGGGCTCACCCCGGTAGGTCGGAAACGCTTTTACGATATTCTCTATTTCTATGATATGATTCTGATTCATCAATCTTCTCCTAATTTCAAGGCACTGGTTATATTACTCTTTGATACGCTTCGTAAAAGGACAGTGATACAAATCACCAGTACCGCAATGATCGTTCCGAACAGTTTAATCAAATCTTCTTTTCTGCAAACTAACTGCATGGGAAGAATCTGGTCCGTAGCCGCATACGCATTCTGAATAATCGGTACATACAAAACAGCTGCCGCCGCACCGATTCCGATTCCTACCAGAATGGATAAAACACCGCAGAAAAGCTGCTCATTTAACAAAATGTGGAACACTTCCTTCTTGCTCATTCCCATGGCCCGAAGGACACCAAATAACAGTTCCCTGGAGCGGATGGACAAAATCCAGTAAATCAGATATCCCACACCGCACAAAAGCAAAATAATGATGAAACTTAAGGATAATACTCCGTTTGTTCCCTGGAACAGGGCATCCTTCCGTAAATCACTTTTGGCAACCGTCATATCCGTATAGGATTTTACCTGAATATTCTTCTCCTCCACCATGTCATAAAATCCGTCCGTGTTTTCCGCAAAATTCATCCACACATGATAAGGGGTTACATCCGCTTTCCACTGAACATAGGATAAGTTGGAAACCAGCATATATTGGTTTTTCACAACCATCTCCCCGTCTTCCCCTATACTGTAGTCCTTAGGCTGATAGGTGGGCCAATAATCAAAAAATCCCACTACCTTAAACCCGAAGGTTCTGTTCTGCAAATCAACAACGATGGTATTTCCAATCTCATAGCCGAATTCCGTTCTCATATTTTCGGACAAAAGAACACCGTTTGAGGTATTGGCAAGGGCATTTAGATAATCATAAAAATCCAGCGGCAAAAGGTCTTCCGGCATAGAAGTCATTTCTCCAAACTCCTTGGTCTGGATGCCCATCAGCGTACATTCCTCCTTCACCGGCTTTCTTCCGCCGATGATTTTCACTTTGTCATGCAATACCTTGCTAACCGCAGCTACCCCGTCCAAAAATTCGTAATTGGTATACTCCGGCTCATAGTATTTTACTTTCAGGTCACTGCCGGCCATCTCGGCACCGGCATTGTCTTTCCACTTCTCTAAAACCCGTACATCCACCGCATTCAGGTAGGATATATTTTTATCCGCATTTTCCAATATGGTTCTGGCAATGGTGGCATAAAAGATACCGAAAGAAACTGTCAAAATCATAAAGAGCATAATAAACTGCTGCTTGGATGCACTGCGGATGGTCCCTAAAAAGGACATATAAGAAGCCGATGACAGCCACTTTTTCCTGATTTGATAAATCAGATTCATAAACACCGGATGCAGGCGCAGGAACAAAAGACCGCAGCCTAAGATAAAGAACGTTGCCCCGAAATACAGGAAGGGGTCTAATGCTTCCCCAAGTAAAATCTGCTCCCTGATATTCTCCTGTGACCGGGAAAAAGAATAATACGCATATCCTGCCGCGCCCAGACAGATTACATCCAGAAAAGCCTTTTGCCAAAACGGTTTTTTTGCCTTGTGGCTCTTTTGCTTTAAATTAACAATGGTAACCGTACTGTACTTAATCACGGGAAATACCGTTACCATTACGGATACTCCCATCGAAACCAGGGCATAAAGTACTGCTTCCTTTGTCATAGCAGCAGGCAGTAAATTCGCAAAATCAAACTCCAAAAAGGCACCTGCCGAACCCAGCAGGGCACTTAAAAACATACCGAACGGAATACCCAATAAAAGGCCCACCAGGGCAACCAAAAGGCTCTGCATGAAATACAGTAAAAGAATCTGTTTTCTTCTGGCACCGCGACTCTTTAGCATAGAGATTTCGTTTTGCTCCATACGCAGCATCTGCTCGGATATCATAAACAAAAAGGCACAAAGAAGCACCATACAGGGAATCCGCAAAATAGAAAGCGTGGCAGATATTCTCTCCACCTTAACCACATAGGAATTAAGCACCTCTAAATATGAGGGCTCCTGGATTTTGAAACCCTCCAAGCGTTTGCCCAGCCACTTCTCCGTAACCGATACAATATTTTCTACCCTGTCGGAGTCAATCAGCCGGTAATCCAAAAGGGTATCACATTTGATTTCATAACCGTCGTGTTCCCTTCCTGCAAAGGTTTCCCCGAACAATTCCTCCATCATAAAGAACTCTCCGGCAAAATCCTTTTGATAATCCGTCCAAAAAGCATCCTTCGTATCATTGGGCACAAAAATACCGACTATCTTCACGTACAAAGGATTTTTGCGGTCATCTGTCATGGTTTCAAAGACAAATTCCTCATCCAAAAGCACGCCGTTTTCTTTCATGGCAGACTGATTGACGATTACCTCGATATAATTATCATAAGGTGTTTCTTCATACATCCTGCCTTCCATCATGGTAATATGCTCTTCCATACCGGTAATATATCCGATCCCCACACGGATTTGATCCATTCCTTTTCGGGGTGTTACCGGTTTGGCAACATCACTTCTTACCTTGCGGTGAATCTGTATTTCCTTCACCGGAAGGTTAAGCTCGGATACCATTTTATCTGTCTGCAGATACAAATTCTCAATCGCCGGTTCCGTTACTACCCAGCCGCTTGTCCGCAGCATAAAGGGCCATTTCCCCGTCTTTTCCCACTTCCTGTCAAACTCCTTTATGAACATCCGGTCAAAGGATGCAGATTGATAAATTGCATAACTGGAAGAGACTGCAACCAGTAAAATATTACCAATCAACAGACAAAGCAGCATCCATTTTTTATGTTTTAATTTCGCTAACATAAATCGAAACATCATTTATCTCCAATTCAGAAATAAGTTTTTACGGGACTACAACCCGGTCGTTTTCTTTCAAACCTTCCATAACCCAGAAAGTTTCACCATTCATCCCGCCTACAAGTACCTTCTTTTTCAGAAAACTTCCGTTTTCAAGGACAACCGTTGCATAAAACTCCTCTTCCTCTATTTCAAGAGCTTCTGCCTTTATCATAACGGCATCCTCCTGCTCGACGGTATTTACCTTGGCAGTAATGGTATCAACCATAGCAGTTTCCAAATATTTTACACATTCATCATCCAGTCTGATACAAGCCCTGCGGTCAGTCGCCTGCTCTGCCACAGACATTAACGAAGGCGTAATCACCACACCCGTAAAGGATTCCTCGTTTGTAGTGTTGGCACAGGTCACTGTTACCTCTTTTCCATATCGGAAAGCATTATCCGGGTTATTTACCCACACGATGGCACTCTTTTGGGGCTCTAATACCGCCACCATGGTTTCATTTGGGATGGCTCTGCCTTTAACCAGGACGCCTACATCCCTGATGTAACCGGAAATCGGCGCAGTAATCTCCTTCAAGGCTGCCGCCGTTTCCATCTTTGCTAATTGTTCTTTGGTTTTTTCAATTTCTTTGGTACGGTTCTCGATATCCTGCTTATGATTTTCCTTTATTTCTTCTCTTTGACGGAGAGCCACGCCTCTATCGTGAAAATCTTCGATTTCATAAGCTTCTATTTCCAGTTCCCGCTCCTCTTTTTCATAACGGCTCCTGTCATCCGAAAGGCGTTCCTCCATCCTCGTAAGGGCAAGGCGCACTTGCGTCAAATCAGATTCCTTCACATCAATATGTACTTTAGCAATAACTTCCCCGGCCTCCACATATTTTCCTGTGGAAGAAACCAGTTCATCAAAAATCATAGTGCCATAATCATACCTTGCATATGCCGCCACGGAATCCTGCACATAAAACTGGGCCTTGGCACTTTGTGTAATGCGGAAGGTTCCCTTAAACGCAGTTTCTATCTGATAGGATGCAAGCTGATTCTCAGGGTCTGCATGAAGCGCTTTTTCATTCAGATAATAGGAAACATCCACTGCATCTTCCGGTGTATCCACCGCTTCTTCCTGCGCCGCGTCCTGTGCTGCCTCCTGTGTTGTACCCTGCACCGCGTCCTGTGCTGCCTCCTGTGTTGTGTCCTGTGCTTCCTTCTGTGCGGAAGGGGTTGTCTGCTTAGGCGATTCTACGCATCCTGACAAACTACCGGCACATAATAAAAGGGCAAAAAGGCATGCTGTTTTTCTCATCCTAATTGGAAGCATAAACCACATCTCCTTCCTTCAGTCCGGAAAGGACCTCTGTATTTCTCTCATCCGCAATACCGATTTCAATAAATACCGCTTCTTTATGGCCGTTTTTATCGCAATAAACGTAATCCCTGCCGATATCATTATGAATACACTCTGTAGGGATAATCAGTATATCTTCTTTATTTTCCGTTACGGTAACCACTACGATATCTTCTCCGAATGCAATGCTTTCATCCGGATTTGTCACTTCATAGAAGGTATAAACGCCCTCTCCTTTTGCCACCTTACGCTCGTATACTCCTGCTTCATAAGGAAGGTAGGTAAGTTCGTAATTTTTACCGTCTTTTACACCGTAAGCAAACTCAACTTCCTCCATATCAAGCACGGAAATATATTCACACTGCACCAGACATTTGGAAGTGTCGGCAAGCACAATCGGATAAGAATTCACACTGACCGGGTCACCAACCTTTAAATCAGCCAGATAAGTAATGATTCCGTCCCGCGGTGCGGTAATGATATTGGTTTTGTTTTTGGATTCCAGACGCTCTAATTTTGCCTGCCAAAAAGCAATTTCCTTTTCACTTGTTTCCATAAACTGCTTTTTTTCCAAATCAATCTTTCTGCCTTCTGCCATGGTAAGTTCAAAGGCAATACAAATATCATCAAAGCCGGGCATCTCCGGCTTCATGGACTCAATCCATTTGCGCAGACGGTTTACTTCCCACTCATTGGTATACATCTTAAGTTCATAGCTTTCCATCTGATCATCATGATTTTTAGTAAGCGCCTCAATTTTTTCCGTTACGGTTTCAATTTCCTGTCTGTATTCCGGCAGTGTTACTGCTAAAACCTGTCCTTTTTTTACGGTATCACCAAGTACTACTTTATATTCCTGAAAAATCCCTTTTCTGGGGAACTGCAGGACCTCCATGGAGGGATTAATTTCTCCCTGATAATACTCTGCTTCCCTGATTTTTCCACGCTCTACGGTTATCAGCTGAGGCATATCAGCAGTTGATTCTACCAGTTCTTTTTCCTTAGGTGGCTCTTCTGCTTTTACCTGCACGGGACCTGCCCCTGTCACAACCAAAAGAGCGGATAAAAAACCTAATATCCATTTCTTTTTCAAATTATTCCCGTAAAACATAATCTCCTTCTTCCAGCCCTTCCAAAATTTCCGTATTCTCACGGTCACTGATGCCTGTCTTTACATAACAGATTTTGCGGACACCGTTTTCTCCCATAACATAGACATACGCCTTGCCGGCGCCGATATAAAGCACGTCATTTGGTAAGTATAACGTATTTTCTTTCTTTTCTTTTTCTACCCAAAGCGTGCCGCTATCACCTACTGTCACCTGCAAATTCGGTGTTTGTACCAAAAACGTCAATTTTTCTGCTTCCGCATCCGGTAAATACTTCACTTCTATGACACGCATTTTATCGCCCTTAGGCACTTCCACATAATAAGTTTTATCCGTTTCCAAGTAGGTTACTTTTTCAAGTTCTGCCGATTCATAAATCAAATCTTCACTACGGATGACAGTAATTACATCCTCAGAAGATTTGGATATTTGTCCCACCAAATCCGAATGACTGGCTGACACAATCCCCGTAACCGGACTGATTAAGGTTCCTTCCAGGATATAACTTTGATATTCCTGTATCCGCAGTGTATGCACCGTGATTTCATCCTGTAAATCCACAATCTGCTGCTCATACATCCGTTCAATCTGTTCCACATTTAATCGGTACGCCTCTTCGTCCCTGGTATCCTCATCCTCATACTCAAAGGTCTGCTTCATAATATCAAGCTCCATTTTTTTCATTTCCTGAAGCTGGCGGATACGGATTTGTGCCATTTCCATGGCATGCTGTTCTTCTAAAATCTGCTCTTCAAACTCTTCCACATTCTGTCTTGCAATGACCTGTCCTTTTTTCACAAGGTCACCTCTCTCTACCAGAACTTCCGCTACTTCCCTGTCCTGACCGGTAAAGGCACAGCCGATGGCCTCTCTTGGCGCATATCTGCAATTAATGCCGATTTCATTGGTTATGGTTCCTCTTTTCACGGCAACAAAGGAATAGGAGCCGCCTTCCGAAGCCTCCTCCGTAATAATTTTCACTTCTTCCTCCGGTGCCTTGGTGCATCCGCACAGAACCGATAATAAAAGCAATAAAAGCACAATTCTTTTCATATCTTTTCAATCCTTTTTATGAATTCAAAACCGTTAAATCACAGCCTGTTTTCCCGGACTATTCTCCCAGGTACTCCCGCATCATATCATCCAATTTTCCAAAGGTCATAATATTGCGTGCCTCCGGAGACATATAAATCATATAAAACTTCTCTCCATTTACTTCATAAATGATATTCACTGCCGCATACCCCTGTGTGGTAGAGACAGAGCCCAGCGTATCCTCTCCCATGTGCATAAAGCCGCCGGAAAAACCGCCGCTTACATCCAGCAATTCCGTAAGCCAGGCTTCATCCACTACCTTGCCCGACAAAAGCGCCTTGTTCCACAAAAGGATATCACACAAATTAGAGTGCATATCTCCTGCCCCTCTACAGGCCTTACCAATTGCCATATAGGTTCCGTTTCTTAGGGGCACACTGGTTAAATTTCCGGTTTCCAGGCAAGTGGTTGCTTCTAAATGACATACATCCAGCAGATTCTTCTGCATATAGGTTTCGTAGGATTCGCCAGTCACCTGTTCCAGAATCAGGGCCAGCAAATAATAATCGGTATTGGAATAGCCGGCATTTTTTCCCGGCTCGAAGTTAAGCGGTGCTTTATTCAAAAATGTCAGCATTTCCTCATCCGACATCCGTCCGTTCATAAAAGCATCATATTGCTCTCCGGTACGCCCTTTAAAAAATTTGTTGGAATCATTTATATAATCCGGAATTCCCGAACTCATATGTAACAAATGGCCTACCGTAATCTGATCCCCATAAGGATACTCCGGGAAAAATTGATCAATGGTATCACTTGTTTGTAAATTGCCCTTTTGTATCTGCTGCATAATCGCCGCGCCCATAAACTGTTGGGTTATACTGCCGATTTCATACGTCGTAAAGGGATTTACGGCAGTTGCTTCATCCACTTCCTTTGCATTGAAACCACCGACAAAAATAATCTCTTCATCTGTGGCAAGCATGATACTTCCGACCGTACTTTTTTCACAATATTCCTGTAAAGTTTCCGTCAGTTCCGTATAGGCTTCATTATCTGTTGTCCATACCAGATTTGTGTCAAAAGAACCACCCGAAAACAGTTCCCGGTATACCTCCGGTACAATTCCCTCAATTTGGACATCAGCCTGCGATTTTGAGTTTCCGTCTTCTGCTTTATAAATTTTTTTCTTCCCGGTTTCTTCTTCCGTCTTTCGGCTTTTTGCCGCCAGTTCTACAAAACTGTCCGCTTGGGTAACTACTTTGTCAGCCGTCATGGTTTCTGTTTTTTCCGCGCAGGCTAAAAGGTTCACCGCGCAAGTCATACTAAATATAATCAACAAATACTTCTTCATCTTTTTACCCTTTTTAATGAATAATTATACTCAATTATCTCTTTCTATTCTTTCACATCCAAATTCATCCATGATAATTATTGCAAAAAACGAGCATAAAAAACACCCGAAAAAGTCTATTGCTTTTTCGGGTATTATCTACATCGTTATCTGTTTTACATATGCTTCTTGCCAAGGCGTTCTTCTCTGCCACGACGTTCTGCAGACCTGTTACTTCTTTCATTTCTGCCGCCACGTCCGCCTCTACCGCCTCTTTCGTCCTTACCGCCGCGTCCGTCTCTGCCGTTTCTTTCGTCTCTACTGCCACGTCCGCTTCTGCCACCTTTTTCGTCTTTGCCGCCGCGTCTGTCTCTGCTATCTCTTTCTCCACCGCCACGGTTGTCTCTGCCGGAACGGGTTGTATATTCACCGCGTCTTCCGGAAGACCTTTTTTCAAAAGGCAGTCTTTCTTCCTTAATTTCTTCCGGCTCATCGCCCACCCTCTGATACATGAACGCTGCTGCAATATCAAGCACGGATAAATCATTTTCTTCCGCTGCCTTTTCAATCACTGCTTTTAATTTTTCTAAATCCTTCTGACTCGGAATATCCAGAATCTCAGCAATTACCGCACCGGAACGGGCACGTACCACATCTTTAGAAGAAGGCAATTTTCTTTCTTTAATTTTGGTATGGCAAATCCGTTCAATATCACGTATTTTAAAGATTTCACGTCCGGTTACCAGGGTAAAGGAATGTCCTGCCTTTCCTGCTCTTCCGGTTCTGCCGATACGGTGCACATAATATTCAATGTCTTCCGGCACATCATAGTTAAACACCGCGTCCACACCGCTTACATCGATACCTCTGGCTGCCACATCCGTAGCAATCAAAATGGCACATCTGCCGCCTCTGAAGGAATTCATGACCACATCTCGCTGGTACTGGGACAAATCCCCATGTAACCCTTCCGCCTGGTATCCGGCTCCCTTAAGGAATTCTGCCATTTCGTCCACCATCTTTTTGGTGTTACAGAAAATCAGGCTGCGTTTGGGCTGATAATAATCAAGCAATCTGCATAACGCTGCTGTTTTATCCTTTTTACCGACACGATAATATGCCTGCTTAACAGTGTCTACCGTAATTTCTTTGGGTGTCACTTTGATATACTCTGCATCCTTCTGATACTGATGGGTAATATCCAAGATAGGCTGGGGCATGGTTGCTGAAAAAAGAACCATCTGGCGCTCTTCCGGCATATCCTTAAGAATTGTTTCAATATCCTCACGGAAGCCCATATTCAGCATTTCATCTGCTTCATCCAGTACAATCATCTTCACATTAGCCGTTTTGATGGTATGTCTGCGCATATGGTCCATCACTCTTCCGGGGGTACCTACCACAATCTGAACTCCCTGGCAAAGGGAACGGATTTGTCTGGTGATATCCTGGCCACCGTATACGGGAAGCACTTTAATTCCATGCATAAATTTAGCAAGCTTACGGATTTCTTCCGCCGCCTGGATTGCCAGTTCCCTGGTGGGACAAAGCACGATTGCCTGCAATTTCTTCAGGGACGGGTCAACATTCTGAATCATGGGAATTCCGAAAGCCGCTGTCTTTCCAGTTCCTGTTTGCGCCTGACCGATGATATCTTTTCCGGTCAAAAGCACGGGAATCGCCTGCTCCTGGATGGGTGACATGGTTTCAAAACCCATTTCTTCTACTGCCCGCAGTATTTCAGGATGAATATCCGCATCCCTATATAACATTTTAGTTTCTACTACTTTATTTTCTTCCATTTTGTTTCCTTTTCCAATTCTTTTCATCAAATTCTGCATGCAGAATTACTTACCCGCAAAGTAAAAAAGACAACACCTGTTCCCCAAGTGTTGTCTTCATTCACTTTACTTACGAACTTCTCAAGTATAGCGGTAAAACCGCACACTGTCAATCTTTATTCGTCGCAGACTCTATTCTTTTTCGCACTTTGCATCAGAACCTTCCCCGTGTAAAAAGCTTTCCACGATAAATCTGGGTCTTGCTTTGGTTTCCAAATAAATCTTTCCGATGTATTCTCCTACAACACCCAGGGATAAAAGAATCAATCCGCCGATTGCCCACACGGAAACCATAAGGGTTGTCCAGCCTACAATCGTAGCACCCATGAAATGTCGGATAAAGCTGTAAATTAAAATACAGATACTTACTAAAAATACGACAAAACCAAGTCCTGTAATCATACGGATGGGTTTGATGCTAAGGGAAGTAATTCCTTCAATGGCAAAGGAAAGCATTTTTGCAAGAGGATACTTGCTCTCCCCTGCAAACCGTTCACCTCTCTCATAATAAACCACATCAAAGGAATAGCCAATCATAGGAACCACTCCTCTCAGGAAGAGATTCACTTCTTTAAACTCTGCAAGCCCTTCTAACGCTCTTTTACTCATCAGACGGTAGTCAGCATGGTTAAACACCGTATTGGCGCCCATTGCATTCATAAGGCGGTAAAAACCTTCCGCTGTCACCTTTTTAAAGAAAGTATCTTTGGCGCGGCTGCTTCTGACACCGTAAACAATGTCAATACCGCTTAAATATTTGTCCACCATTTCATCAATGGCATTGATATCATCCTGTAAATCTGCGTCCATGGAAATGACCATGTCAGCATGATCTTTCACAGTCATAAGCCCTGCCAGAAGTGCATTTTGATGTCCTCTGTTACGACTTAAATTAATACCGCTGAACATTTCATCTTGTGCATGCAGCTGCTGAATCAGCTCCCAGGTACGGTCCTTGGAACCATCATTCACAAAGACGATTCGGCTTTCTTTACTTATCTTTTCTTTTGCAATTAAGGAATTGATTTTTTCTTTCAATCGTCCGGCAGTCTCCGGTAACACTTCTTCTTCATTATAGCAAGGGATTACCAGATATAATTTGTGCTTCATGGAAAAAGCCTCCTGTGTTTCATCTTGTACGGCTTTATGTACCATACAAAATAAAGTATATCATACTTTTCTTAAATAGAACATAGAAAACTGCTTTTACCATTTGCATTATAACAAAATAAAAAAGTCCCGATATGCGCCATACACATCGGGACTTTGCTATTTAATACTATTTCTTATTCGGGCTTTTACCAGCGGTAAGCATTACAACAGAAGTTATCATACTTCCACATGCCATTGTCATCAATAATACCCAAATCAATGATTCAACACTATCTCCTGTTACAGGGCGTCTGCGCTTTCCTAACACAGCATAATCAAGACCTCGTTTTACACCAAGTACTGCCGCTTTCTTAACATCAGGTACTACTATGGGTTCCATCGTCGTCTCTATTAACTCTCCACCCGGACCGGGTGCATCATCATCATCCAATATTGACTTGATTCCTGCATCCTGCTTCTTTTTCGGTGTAGGTGTCTCTATCGGTGTCACTATCTGTTCCTCTGTCATCGTAGGTGTCGATGTTGGAGTCACTGTAGGTATGACTGTAGGTGTCGCTGTCGGCGTTGCTGTAGGAGCTACCGTAGGTGTCGCTGCAGGCGTTGCCGTAGGTGCTACAGTGGGGCTAGCTACCGGCGTTGCCGTGGGGGTTGCTACCGGCTTTGTTGTCGGTTTCGGTGTAGCTGTGGGTTTCACTGTAGGTTTTGCCGTGGGTGCTACTGTGGGCTCCGTTGTAGGTGTTCCTGCCGGTGTTGCCGTAGGTGTCGCTGTAGGCGTTGCTGTAGGTGCCGTTGTGGGCTCCGTTGTAGGTGTTCCTGCCGGTGTTGCCGTAGGTCCTACTATAGGCGTTGCCGTAGGCGCCACTGTAGGTGTTGCTGTTGGCTTCTCTGTAGGCGTTGCTGTAGGTGTTGCTGTTGGCGCTACTGTAGGTGTCGCTGTAGGTGTTGCCGTGGGCGTCGCTGTAGGTGTTGCTGTTGGTGTCGCTGTAGGCGTTGCCGTAGGTGTTGCTGTAGGTGTTGCTGTGGGCGTCGCTGTAGGTGTTGCAGTCGGCGTCGCTGTAGGTGTTGCTGTGGGTGTCGCTGTAGGTGTTGCCGTAGGCTTCGCTGTAGGTGTT
>JAFZDQ010000015.1 GCA_017561085.1 Lachnospiraceae bacterium | reverse complement strand
CGTTAACAAATACGACCGATAGAGCTCCTTTTCCTGTATTTTGATCAGAGGTTTCGTTTTCACCCAATGCCGGGTCCCCTTCCACCTCTATCATCTTTATTTGCTTTAGAGTTTCGTCCTGCTGTATGGCCTTTATCAGGTTTTTCCAGTCCTTTCCTGTCATAAAAGAACCGTAGTCTTTGTCGTCGATTAAGTCGTCTGTTTTAATCTGTTTAAGAATATTTTCTACTGTAACGGCCTTTTTCCCTTCCATCAATTGAATTTCTATTTCCTTTAAACTTTGTAATGGCGACTTATTTAATAAATAAGTCAAATTTTCCAATAATAAAATCTGTTCTGCTGTTAATAAATCTTTGTCTTCCATTTCCCCTCTTCTTTCTTACTTTAATACACATGAATATATAACATCACTTCTTTCTTCTCCTGATAACAATTCTTCTTTTGTCATGTTCCAACATTCAATATTATAAACACCCGATATATCCATTTCCCCAAGTATTTTTTCCAGTTTTCCAACATATTCAATACAATCCTCTTCTGTCATTCCACTTGCAGATATATGAAAAAATACCGTTGGACTAACATCTAATTTCCCGCTTACAATATCTTCAACCTTCATATTTGCATCATACTCTTTTCCCATAGCAAATCCCATATGAGAATTAATTTCTACTATCCTGTCGATTTTATCTTCCATATACTTTTTAAGATAGGCATCCAACTTATCTTCCATAAAATAACTGTAGAAGTCATCTGCTAAGTCTATGCTTTTATCTTCATTTTTATAGAACATCAAATCAAACGTATGGCCGGTTTTCTGCTCTGTTACTGCACATTCATATACCGTTATTGCCCATCCGTCTATGTAATGAATATAGAACTCATAACCCGGATATTTTTCTTCCAGATAAGTCATACCCATTCGCAGTTTTTCCAGCATCCCCTTCTGATCACCGTATAAGTATCCTTTACTGATTCGCTCCGCATCTTCTTCATAGCGTTTAAGCAACCATTCTTTTTCTGCCTGGGTCATTTCTGTTTTCTTGGGTCTTGCCAGAAAAAGATACAGCCCCATCCATAATGCTACAATTGCCCCTATGATAATTCCACCTATACGAACTACATCGATTAATTTTCCAATAATTGCTTTATCCTGAAATTTCTTTTTTTCTTTTCGCATATTCCAATTCCTCTTTCACAAACTATTTGTTTTATTTTCCTATGCATTTACTTTTTTGTCAAATGTTCACCACTAAAAAGTTCCTCCGTTTTATCAATATCATCACATGCATCCTGTAGCATTATGAGCACTTGTGAGTAAAAACCCACAAGTGCATCTAATAATTCCTTTTCTTTTGCAAGCATATTTCTTACAGCGGTTGCCTGTATACAGTCAGAGTCTGTAAAATTCGCCAGGATTGCATCATATTCCGTTTTCTTATCCAGCAATTTCGTTTGAATATCCTGCTGAATCTTCATAAACGTTGCCCACGTCTGAATAGACTGGTAAATCATATTTTTATCTGACATATCCTTAACCTCTATCAATAATTGATAATATCTGACTGTATTATATCATTTGCAAACTGTGCAATTGCCTTCTCAGAAAGTCCGAAACAGTCAGCCATCTCATTTACAACATTTGTCTGTAACTTGCTTAACAGATCAAATATTTTGTATGAGATATTTTGCACATACATACCACCATCCTTTTGCATCAACAATACAATATCCTTTCTGACTGACCGTTCTCCCAATAGAACATCTTGATGCAAACTGTTCAGCCTTATTTGAAGTTCATCATATTCGTCCTGCTTTAGTTTGATATATTCAGACATTCTTCATCTTCCTCCTGAACCTGATTATTCAAAAAACGGTAACAACAGTCGCTCATAAGTACCGTTGGCATAAAGAAGACCTTCTCCAAGTGAGGGCATTTCTCTTGATGATACCATCGGATAATAGTTGCCGGTTCCCTGATTTCCAATCACCAGTCCGCTTGATGAAGTCTTGAACCATTTATTTAATTCATCAAAGGTTTTGGGCTTGGTAGAATGTACCGTGGTAACCACCCCGATTCCGGTTTCCACTGCTGCCCGCAGTATTTCTGCTATTTCCTTCGTGTTGTTTTGACATCTGGCAATGAAATCATCCATGTCATCAATCAGGATATAAACCGGATCAAGTGATTCATAAAACGTCTTCGGTGTTACGTTCTTTCCTGCCTTTACTGCATCTTCAAATAATTTTCTGTTCCTTGTGCTGATTTCTTTTATCTCAGTAATAAAATCATCCATGTCCTCATCGTTTTCAATGTAGTTAATATTCTCTCTGTTTTTAAAGAAATAAAGTTCCATATCTCCCGAATCAAATAAATATACAGGGCCGTGAACCCTTGCCTGTTCTGCAAGCACCTTAATCATATTGGTCTTACCTCTTCCTGCATCACCAACAATTAAGAACGGCGACATAGAGCGCAGATATCCTCTGAGTTCTACCGAGGACTTGTGCAGACCAAGGGCTGTATGTACCATATTTCCTGTTACAAATTCCGCAATCATATTGTAGGTAAAGTTTTCCGGCAGAACGGGAATCTTAGGAGCTTTTTTATCGGGGTATAATTGCTTGATAGTTGCAATTAATTTTTTCAGATTATGGTTATACTCTATTTCATTCTTGAAAGGCACCATGGTATAAGTCTGCATTACATTAACCTGGTCCATTTTCACAAGACAACGTCCTTCCACTGCTACCGGCTTATAAGTAGATTTGCCTACCAAATTGGCAGCCTCTGTGGTATCCAGTAAATATCCGGCAATTTTATTCTTAAAGTTATTGATTGCCGTATATTTCACTCCACTGCTACGACCCGCAGAAATAATTAAATAAATACCAAGTCCCAGTCCGTCTCTTCCTGTTTTGGTAAAGAAATCTTCTATTTCAGGGCCCAGTTCCTTTACAATATCATAATTATCTACTATGATAACAATCGCCTTTAAGGGTTCTTTGACGGTCTGATTATATACGTCAAAATTCTGAACCATCTTTTCCGCAAATAATTTTTTACGTTCTTTTATTTCCTGTTGAATAATCGCAGAAAGCTTCGTCAGTCTTTCATTATCATCTACGGTTATATAGTCACAGGTATGGGGCAGTGCACTCAATGAAATCAATGCATTGTTTCCAAAATCACATAGATAGAAATTCAAATTGTCCACGCTGTTTTTCAGCGCCAGACTGAGTACTGCGGTTTCAAGGAATACGGACTTTCCGTAACCGGCCGTGGCAAAAAATGCAATGTTTCCATCTTTCACTAAGTTGACCTTATACTCACACTGCAATTGTTGCTCCGGAATATCCACCAGACCGATGGAAATTGTTAAATCCAAGGTATGTTCTGCCTTCGCCAGTTCTTCCTCTCCCGGAACCGATACATAAGGACTCAAAAGCCTGTGCTGCAAAGGAGGTAGCCAAGGTCTCTTGACCTGTGGAATATCCATCTCGGAAAATACCTGATGAATTTCATCAATTACTACATCCAACTGGGTTGCTTTTATTTGCTCTACCTGCTGTCCTCTATCCGTCTCACCATTTACCAATTCACCCTGGCCAAGCTCATTCATCAAATAAACTCTGTCATCTACTACTACACCGCTATCCTCTTCGGAATAAACTGCTCCACTCCATGCGGACTGAAAGAGTTCATATATTTCGTTATTTCCCACCTGCAGATAAGCCCGCCCGGGTTGCGTAATGGATGCGGCATCCGGGGTTTTCAGCATCTCCTTACTATCCGCTTCGTTCTGTACCTTTAATGCCAGTTTAAATCTGGAGTTTGTCCAAATCTGGTCATCTACCACACCGGAAGGCTTCTGGGTCGCAAGAATCAAATGAATTCCGAGACTTCGTCCGATTCGCGCCGCCGATACCAGTTCCTTCATAAATTCCGGCTGTTCCTTTTTAAGTTCGGCAAATTCATCACTAATCAAAAACAAGTGGGGAATGGGTTCGCTCACCTCTCCCAGCTTATATAATTTGTTATAAGAATTAATATGATTTACATTGTTTTGACTGAAAATCCTCTGTCTTCTTGCCAGTTCGCTCTTAATAGATGCCATAGCACGCATACTCTCACTACCATCCAAATTGGTAATAGTACCCAACAAATGGGGCAGATTTTTGAACAATCCTGCCATACCACCACCTTTATAATCAATGAGCAAGAATCCCACTTCATAAGGGTGAAAATTAACCGCCAGCGACAAAATATAGGACTGAATAATTTCCGACTTACCACTACCTGTGGTTCCTGCTACCAAGCCGTGTGGTCCATGAGCTTTTTCATGCAGATTTAAATACAAATAATCTTCCGGTGCACGTAAGCCCAGCGGTACGGCAAGGGATTTATGGGATTCACTCTTTTGCCATCTTTTTGCTATGTTCAATTGCTTCGGATGTTTAATATGGTACATATCAAAGAAGGTCACACTCTCCGGAATATGGGAAACAATTCCCTGTTCATGAATAAGAACACTTAAATTTCTTGCCATGGTATCAAAATCAACGTCCATGGCCCGATTTAAGTGAAAAGAAAGATTTTTAATCTCCTTGTTTTCCAGAAGTAAAGTTCCTTCCGCAGAATTTTCCAGCATTATTACCGTACCGATATTTTCAGGTAAATTAGCTCTCATATGAGAAGTGTAAATGATGGAAAAGCCCAGATTAGCCCCTTCTTTGCTTAAATATTCCATGATAGAATGATCCATAATCAATTTCGGCTCATCTATGATAAACAAATAGTACGGTAGGAATCTTGTTTCCTTTTTGTTTTCTTCCAGTTTGTTTTTACGCTCTTTCAATATTTGATGCATACTTCCAAGCACCTGGTCACGCATACGCTCGGAATCAATATTTCCAAATACATTCAGTGCCTGTATTCTGGCATGAGGTAGCCAACGCATCCATTGAAAATGCTCCTTGTATTTGTGGTCAAACACATTAATAATCTGCACCTCACGATAGCTTTGAGCAAAAGCAATTTGAGATACAATTAACTGTAGTTGCTCATGAATTACAGCCTTATCCCCTACCAAACCTACATGAGCTTTCTTTAAATCAACTACCATCGGCTTTTGCGCGATTTGGGCAAGACTGCTTCTGATTTCCTCTGCTTCCTGTTCCAGTGGGTCTTTTTCCAACAATAAATCATTATAGGAAAACTCAACCTGAAAACTAACAGGCGCTTCCCGATGTCCTATGGAAAAGGTCAAAAAATCTTCGTCTCCCGCACTTCTTTCATAGATTCTGCTGCTGTAGTGATTAATCATGCTTTCAATGCGATTTATGGAAGGGTAATTATAGGCATACGCCTCTTCCTCTGCCGTTTTTGCCTGATAGATTTGTTTTCTGACAGAAAGAAGATACTCATCATAAATCTCTTCCCTCTGTCTGTTTTGGGTTATGGTATCTTTCTTATCACGAATAAATTTACAGACGGAGCCAATAATACTGACAACAGTAGAAGCTACCGACATCAGTACGAAAATTCCTCTTTTCATGAAAATACTAAGTGCAACCGTTATTGCCATCATTACAAGAGGTGTCAAAATAATCTGGGCAAGACTTGTCTTACTAAGCTCTTTCTTGGAAGGAGGATTTTGTATTTTTATTGTTTCGGTCGGGACTTTCTTAATGATTCTGGGAGAACGTTTATATTTAGGAAATCCTTCAAACCATATGCCGTTACTTGGTATTTGTTGTTTCTTCATATTGCTTCGCTAACTCCTCTATCTTATTTTCCAATTCTGATAATCTGTTTGCTTTTTCTTCACCTGTTATTTGTGTATTCTTTTCCAGCATTGCTTTTTCTGTCATATAAGCATACAAAAGCATTTCATTATCAGAACGTTGCATGGCTATATTCTGCGCTTCCACGGTATTAAGCCGACCTAAATATATCCAGTAATCCTTAACCTTCTCTTCTCCGTCTATGGAAAGTGTCTCAAGTACATTTTCTTTTTGCTCCGGCGTTAAGTTTTCCCCTTTTACATAAGACACCGCCAGCATATATTTTTGATATTTGTCCATGTATTTTAAATCAATACCATTCAGGTCATCGATTACCTTTACATAATTTCCTTCCAGATAATGAGAAGATGCGTCTAAAAGAGCATTTTTTCTGGGAAGTAATTGAAATACCAGATAAGAAAGACCGATTACAGCAGCTACAATTACCGCAAATGCCACCAACATGCAGGTACTGTTCATTCGATACCAATTCTTATTCACTTCAATCTTTTTGTTCCTCGAAATATCTTCCGCAGTCTCATACTCCGCTTTCAGATAATCTACGATTTCTTCCGGCGTACTCAATAATCCCAACCCTTTCAGAAATCGATTTTTCTTGTATAAATCATCTCCTCCTTCCAGGTAATCCCGGAAGGAATACTTCTTTTGCATGATTGCAGCTACCAACGCCTTATATTCCTTTACAAAGGTCTCACATTCACCTTCCACTCCCCGCTCATATAAGTCCCTGCTTTTCACATAAGGCATAAAATTTCTGTCATAAAAAAGATTCTCCGGTGCCAAACTAAAGTGAAACTTTAAAAAGTATGTCTGTAATTCCGCAATACTCAGAAGTGCCCGCAGTTTGTTAATCTTTTTTTCTTGACGTAAATTCAAATAGTTATTTTTTTCCTGTATATCATAGTAAAAAATTATCTCTTCCTGTTCTTCCTGATAATTTACTGACAAAAACAGACTTCCCGGATTTTTCAGTTTTCCTAAATCCTGTTCTCCCTTGGCAGTCATAGCAGATTTTTTAATTGTTTCTGTTAATTCCATCTCCCTTAGCTCCTTTTTTATTCTTTATTTTCTGTCTCTATATGTAAAATATCGCCCTGATATATTTGTTCCTGTTGATAGGTTTTCTCAAGGTCCAAGTACCTTCCTGCTCTTTCTGAAAAAAGATTCACACAATCAATCCTTGTATGAGGCAATACTCCGCCATCCATCAATATTGAAATGGTTTCTCCTATTTTTTGTTCCGGGTTTACCTTAATATCTCTTTCCCGGTTTGTATCCTCGCTATATAACGTAAAAATCATTTTTTCCGCCCCTCTCCATTATTTTTCAACGTCTTTTCCCGAAATAAGAACAGATAAATTGCCGACATTCCCAGAATTGCCCCCAACACAAGTCCTGCCTCAAGAAAAGAAAACTTATTTTCTGCCACTTGATAATCCTGCATAAAGGATTGTTCCTTCTTTTCCGCAAACACCCTGCTTCGTAAAAGGTCATCTCTTCCGGACATTTCCATCATTTCCCCAAAAAAGAGTTTATCTTTTATTTCTTTTTCCGATGCTTCGTTTTTCTGCTTTACTTGGTGTATTGTCCGTTCAAATTCATCAGAAAAAACAGCAATACCGGAAAGATCCGTTAGGGAACTGTGAGTGTTTTGTCGTTGCCGCGCAAGCTCGGGATGTAATTCCATATCACTTTGCTTCTCTTCGTTGTACTCCATTACCTTTTCTCGCTTTCATAAGGGTAACAAAGCCAGTTTGCAGCTGTCTGCAAAACTGGCTCTGTGTGAATCTTCTCCTTAGCCTACGGTCACATGATTTACGCCATAAGCATTTTCTACTTCCTGCATTGTGTTTACATAATTTTCAGCTAATGTAGTAATTTCCTGCATGGTGTCTATCGCAGTTGTCATAGCTTTGGTAAGAACCTGATAATCCTCTTCAAATTTCGCCTCTGCCGTACCTTCCCAAACACCTGTAAATGCACTTACTACATTGGTTACCTGTTGTGCGGTATCGGAGTACTGGGTTGCAAGTGATTTTAACCGTCCACAATACTCCAGCATATCACCATACGAAAGTTTTACTGCCTCTGCCATTTTATCTTCCTCCTTTTTTTATTTAAAAAGCATAGATATGCCTTTTTATCCGTTATCCTTCTTTGCCCCCTGCCACTTCATTACCAGCATCAAAAGCAGGCTGATACACCACAAAACAATCAGTGCCACCATAATATTCTTAAGTGTATCAAAATCCTTCCATAGAATTTCCTGATGTGAATCTACGCTTGTATCTGATAATTTGACGGGATTTGCTACAAAGTCATATACCTGTACATACTCCAGATTTCCGATTCTGGTATAGGGAAGCTTCTGCCTAAAGGTACCTAAAATTTCCAAGTTAGTATGATTGATGTCTTCACGATATTCTTGGGCAAGAAGTACCGCATTATGTATTTTACTTGTGGTTCCCTCATAGGCAGTATCTAAGTTTCCCTGTAACTGCGCTACGGACTCATTTGCCGTATCGACTGTATCATATACAAGCTCCAAATATTCCCCATAGGTTTCTTCTGACTTATTTTCCAGGTTATTGATATTGTCCGCAAAGGAATTCATCAACTCATCTGTCTTTTCACTGTCGTAATATTCATAAGGGTCAAACTTAGAAAGCTCCTCCATATATTTTTCTAAGGTTTCCATGAAAGTGTTTCCTTCTTTTTGAATCCTTTCGTTTTCCGCAAGGATTTCATTCTGCAGGGGTGTCAGCATTTCCTCCTCAAATATGGCATAGAACTTTTCCCTGTCAACCTTAGGTAATTGATCTATTTCTTCAGCAAGCTTCTCAAATTCACTTATTACCTTCTGCATATCGTACATATCTGATTCTGTCAGATATGGTACCGTTTCAAATTCTTCTATTTTGAGTTTCAACAATTCCCAGTTTTCCTGTGCCACTTCTAAGGATTCTGCTTCTTCCATCAGTAAAATATAGTTCTGAATTTCCTCTAAAACTGTCGTATTCTTTTCGTTTCGCTTCGCTATATTTTGATTGGCCGTTTTCAGCGTCTCATCAAAAACCTCTTTGATCAGCTCCGGTATCGGCGGTGCTGTTGGCTTTGGAGTCTGTTCCGGCGTCGGAACCGGTGTGCTTTCCTCTCCCGGTTCTTCCCCCGAGTCTTCTTCAGGCGTTTCCGTAGGAACTGCCACTGGGGTTACGGTAGGCGCTTCCTCGGGCTCTTCCGTAGGAACTGCCACTGGTGTTTCTGTTGGTGCTTCTTCCGGTGTCGGTGTAACATCACTTTCCGGTTCCGTACTTGGGGACACTGTGGGTGATTCTTCCGGCACACTGCTTGGCACAGGTTCTGCTTGTTGTTTTAACCCGAGCATTTTCAAAATAGTATCTTTTTGTTCGTCAAAGGCTCCATCATATTCTGAAAGATAATTGGAAAGTGAATTTTTACCGTTTTCATACACAATATTTCCGTTTTCATCTGTCTCGATGTCCACCTCTGCCAACACCTGATAGAGTTTATCCACGCCGTCTATGACTGTATTTTCCTTTTCCTTTATTTCCGAAAAAGCTTCTTCTCCTTCTTCAATAAAAACCTCAATATTCTCACGCAGTTCTTTTTCAATTGTTTCATTTTTTGAGTAAAAACTCGAAAAATCTACTGTCTCCAAATCTGCCTCTGCCCACTGTACTTCCTCAAAATCAGGCTCTGTAAGCAAATCCTCCGCATTAATTTCCTGAATTCGTTGCAGTTCTTCACTATCGTTCTCCATAATAAGACCTGCCTGATCCTGTACCGTGTGAAATTCCTCAAGAATTGCCTGGACATACATATAAGACATATTGGTATTAAGTGTAATTTCAAAATTCTTAATATTTGACATCGTCAGTCGGCTTATGTCTTCCCGCAGATTAGGATTCATGGCAAACTCAAGAATTGCTTTTTCGGGTTCTCCATTAATACTTACCGCATTTTCAGAAAATTCAGCAGGTATCAGAATATAGGCTGCATAACTTCCGTTATTGATACCTTCTCTTGCTGCCTCTAGATTTTCAGGCACAAAAAAATCTTCTTCCAGATTCATTAATTCCGAAAAATAAAAGACTTTTTCATTCCCCTCATAAATTCCTTCATCCAAATTTACAACCGCAATATCTGTTACTACTTCAGCCTGTTCTTCTTGCATTAATCTGCTTTTTTCTGTTTGCATTCCTGCCAAAAGACCTATTAATACTAAAATAACCTGAAACAGAACAATAAAATAAAATTTTAACAGCTTTTGCATTTTCTCCGGTGTACCCTTTATCAATATTTGTATAAATATACATTTGGAATATTTTAGAATATTTTATGACAAATACTGACATTTTTTACTGAAATATATAAAAAATGCAACTCTATCGATTGCAGTCGAATAGAATTGCATTTTCATTACTTTTTATTCATTTTCCATCAGATAAGTAAAAATCATAAACGCTGTTTTCAGGGCGTTATGTCTGATTTTATCATTTTCGATACAGAAAATATCCCCTTCAATAATCCGGACTTCCTGATAATTCAACTTATCTCTGTCTAAATCAACTATCGTTTTATTCTCGGCGGTCAGATATTTTTCTTTGATTCTCTCATCAATCTTGGCATTATTGGCCACAACCATATCTATTTTGCGGTTTTTCAGGTACTTATTGAGTACCTTGATATGCTGGCTGACGCTGTAATTGTCAGTCTCGCCGGGCTGGGTCACCAGATTGGAAATATACATAAGTGGTGCCTTGGTTTGTTCAATAGCACTAAGTACCTCCTGTGATAACAAATGGGGAAGCACGCTGGTATAAAGGCTTCCGGAACTGAAGATAATCAGGTCCGCATCCATGATTTTGGAGATAACCTCTTCCCCAATCCTAATGTCATGGTCGTAGGTCAGTCTCTTAATATGTCTGATGTTGTTGCTAACTTCCTCTTCGCCGAAAAACTCTTTATCCTTGCTTTTCCCAATCAGTTCCACGCGCTCTTCCGTAAGGGGAAGAACCGTACCCTTGACACCCAAAAGCTTACACATATATTTCGTTGCTTCCGTCAGATTACCCTTTAAATCAATCAGGGCCGCCAGCAGAATGTTCCGTACAGGATGATTATAAAGGGAACCGCTCTTTTGGAAGCGGTAGCCTAAAAGGTCAATAAAATCATCATCCACATTTGCCATGGACAAAAGCACTTTTCCGATATCGCCTACTGCGGGAATATCTAATTCTTCTTTCAAAACGCCGGTGGAACTGCCGTTATCGCTTACCGCAATGATGGTGGTTACATCAATGGGAAACAATTTAAGGCCCGACAAAAGACAGGAAAGTCCCGTTCCGCCGCCAAATACTACTACTTTTTTCATGGGAATATCTCCGAATTTATTTTAAAAATAGTGATTCATACAGATATATTATACCCCGAATTATTTTTGTGTTCAATCTTTGATTTTCCCTATTTCTCCCAAGGATTCCTCTGCCTATAACTGAAAAAAAAATTGATATGCTACAAGAATAAACCTTCGCAAAAAGGTCTATAGAATATGTTTAGATTCATTTTAGACTAATACTACAAATTAGAAATATTTCTTTCAAACTCTTCCGCGGAAGTTGCTCCTATGACAAGTCGGGTCATCTTTTTGAGGAGATTTAAGTCGGTTTCGGACGCAATACGAGCCCTTAATTCTTCTAAAAGCGTAACTGAAGTTTCTTCACTCACAAGTTCCTGAAGGCATTCTATTATCATTTCGCGACGCTCTACAATGCGTCCTTCAATGCGTCCTTCTTCTACTCCTTCCCGGCGGATTTCTTCCTTTGTCATAAAGCTTCTCTCCATTTCCCTGTTTTCTTTCACACTACGGATTGTCTCCTGCAGACTCTTCACATAGACATCGTCGATTTCCACGTCATTCCCCGGCGCATCTGTTTTTACAAAATCCAAAAACGCCTTCAGTTCCCGCGGGATGTTTTCTTCATCCTTCCCCTCGGTACTCAAAAAGATACTCCGACTGAAATCGCCCATTCCAAGTTCCAAAGCCTGCAGACACCTTTTCTCAAAAGTATAGCAATACTTTCCCATCCCAAAAGGGTCAAAATCGCAGACAAAAATCACATACGCCGGCGGTAGTTCTTTATACTCCTGCCCGCTTGCCAGTATATCCATATCCATCTGGCTATGATAATACCGTGCGCGTTTCCCTAAAATCTGCTGTGCCACCTGCATCTCAATGTCATAACGCGTATTATTTTCATCGCTTGCATACACATCCAGGCGCACACCCTTATACTCGGGATTGTATATCAGACTCTTTTCGTAGCTGATGTTGATTTTCCGGATTTTTATACCCAGCAGCATCTCTATGAAACGCTTACAGTTCTCTTCTTGCATCATCACTGCCGCAAACATAAAATTATCCCGGATTGTCAGTTCCTGAAATTTCTTTTTATAATTCATTGGTTCCTCCCAACAGAGGAATCCTTGTGATACTCAAAGTATAACACTTTCCAAACGGATTGCAAGCCGATTATTAACCGGACAATCCATGCAAATAAAAACGCTTAGCCAGCAACAATCAGATATCTGCCGTCGCCAATTTCAAAGACCTCATCTGCCTCTAAAATTTCTTCACCTTCCGCGCCGTCTACATCCACGCCTTCTTCTTCAAAATATTCCCAAACTTCTTCTACGGAATTTACCACTACTGCAAAGCATTCCTCCAAAAAACTTTCTGCTTCTTCTAAGGTAGTTGCTACATCTTCCTCAGGAAATAATTGTCCCTGTTTGTCTAAAAAACATTTTAATACTGCTTCATCAAATTCATGCATCGTTTAAGTCCTCCTGATTTTACTAATTATATTTTGTTTAAGAATTGCTGATACCTAATTTTTTCATCTCTTGATAGAGTCTTCCGATTGGAAGACCTACCACGTTATTATAGTCTCCGTTTATGCATTTTATGTGCGCCGCAAAACCATCTTGAATACCGTATGAACCGGCTTTATCTAAGCAATTATTTGCCGATTGATATCTCTTAATTTCTTCCCGCGTCATAGGATATACCTCTACCCACGTTTCTTCAAAAAATACTGTTTCTTTCTCCTCTTTTGTTTCAGTATCCATCCAAAACAGACTGACGCCGGTATATACCTGATGTTCTCTTCCCTGAATAGCTGAAAGCATACGGGTAGAATCCGCTTCATCCTTCGGCTTTCCTAAGATTTCTCCGTCTAAAGCTACTACTGTATCGGAACCTATTACAATAATCTCCTGCTTTTCTTCTTCCGTAAGTTTGCCAAAAATATCAGCTGCTTTCAAGCGCGACAAATCCATCACAATTTCCGCCGGCCGGGTTCCCGTAGTCACTTCCTCGGCATGACTTGGGCGTACCTCAAAGTCTATTCCGATTTGGGCAAGCAGCTCCTTTCTCCTGGGAGAAGCACTTGCCAGTATGATTTTTTTATTCTTCATGATGTGTTCTGGGAATAAATACTCTGCGGTTTACGGTCTCCCCATCCTCCTTAGCCGCAGCTACTGCCATATTACAGAATTCCTGCTGGGCATTAAAAAGTACCTTCCCTCTCCTGTCAATTTTTTCATAGGTGCCGTCCGGCATCAGCTTATGTGCCTTCACGGTATCCTTAAGCTGCATGGTAAGAATATCCATCAGCTTCTGTCTAAGCTCCGGCCGCTCTACAGGGAACATAATCTCCACACGGCGCTCCAAGTTTCTGGGCATCCAGTCGGCACTGGCACAATAATACTCCGGCTTGCCGTCATTGGCAAAGTAGAAAATACGGCAATGCTCTAAGAAATTGCCCACGATGGAGCGGACTGAAATATTGTCTCCGGTTCCGGGCAGACCTGTTTTCAAACAACAGATTCCTCTTACAATCAGTTCGATTTTCACGCCTTCTGCCGCTGCCTCGTAAAGAGCCTCAATCACATCCTTGTCACAAAGACTGTTGATTTTGGCAATGATATGACCGCCTCGGCCGGCCTTGGCATTTTCCTTCTCCCTGTTAATCAAATACAAAAATTTATCCTTCAGCCACAAGGGCGCCAGTGACAGTTTATTCCAGCTTAAGGGCTCTGAATATCCGGAAAGCATGTTAAATACCGCTGTGGCATCCTCACCGATGGATGCAGAACAGGTAAGAAGTCCCACGTCCGTATAAAGCTTCGCGGTGGCATCATTGTAGTTACCTGTTCCCAAATGTACATATCTGCGGATGCCGTCCTCTTCCCGACGCACCACCAAGGTAATCTTACTATGGGTTTTTAAGCCAACCAGACCGTAGATTACGTGACAGCCGGCCTTTTCTAACTTCTTGGCCCATACGATATTATTTTCTTCATCAAAACGTGCCTTTAACTCTACCAGAACGGAAACCTGCTTCCCGTTCTCCGCCGCCTGTGCAAGGGCCGCGATAATAGGGGAATTTCCGCTGACACGGTAAAGGGTCTGCTTAATGGCAAGTACATCCTTATCCTTAGCTGCCTGTCTGATAAAATCTACCACGGGACTAAAGGTTTCATAAGGATGGTGCAACAAAATATCCCCTTTACGGATTTCTTCAAAGATATCACAATCCGCAGAAAGTCCGGGCACCGGCTGGGGTGACGCATATCCCTGCTCCTTCAAATGGTCAAACCCGCTAAGGCCGTACATTTTCATCAAAAAGGTAAGGTCTAAGGGGCCGTCAATGCGGTAAATATCCTCTTCCGAAATAGACAATTCCTGTTTGATTATCTTCAAAAGTTTCTTGTCAATGCCGTCTTCTACTTCCAGACGGATTGCCTGTCCCCACTGTCTCTTTTTTAACTGTTTTTCAATTTCCTTAAGTAAATCCTCCGCTTCATCCTCTTCTAAAGAAAAGTCCGCATTTCTCATAATTCTGAAGGGATGGGCACAAACGATATCATAATTCAGGAACAGCTTGTGGATGTTGCGCTCAATCACTTCTTCCAGCAAAATCACTGCCTTACTCTTTCCTTCTTCCGTCGGAATCTGAATAATACGGGGCAGCACGCTGGGCACCTGTACGGTGGCAAATTCCAGTTCCTTTTTATCCTTTTTCTTGGTAACAAGGGCGCCGATATTTAAGGATTTGTTACGGATTAAGGGAAATGGTCTGGAGGAGTCCACTGCCATTGGCGTTAATACCGGATAAACATTTTCTTCATAAAAATTATCTACGTAAACGGCTTCTTCCGGTGTTAAATCTTCATGCCGTTCAATAACCTTAAGACCGCTTTGTCTAAGGAGCGGAAGCAGGGAACGGTTGTAGGTTGAGTACTGCTGCTGTACCAGTTCATGGGTTTCTTTATTGATGGCCGCAAGCTGTTCAGCAGGTGTCATCCCCGCAATATCAGGCTTCTCATAGCCGGCATTTACCATATCCTTAAGGGACGCCACCCGGACCATGAAAAACTCATCTAAGTTTGAGGCGGAAATACTTAAAAATTTCAACCGCTCAAACAAAGGATTCTGTTTATCCCTGGCTTCGCTTAACACTCGTTTATCAAATAAAAGCCAGCTCAATTCCCTGTTGCCGTAAAAGGCAGGGTCTGCAAAGTTTCCTTTACTCATAATTTTCCTCCGATTAAATCGTCCGTTTTTGTCTGATTACGGGACGCACACTGTATACCTCTCCGAAAAATTCGGCTCTCTTTCCGAACAGTCCCCGCTCTAAGGTAATGTCCTCGTTTGTATCTACCGTGATAATCAATTCATCTTCTTTTAAAGATGCTTTTACATTTTTAAACTTCTGTTTGTGGCTTCTGTCTAATCCGTTAGCCACCTTCAAAATGGCAGTCAGCTTGGCAATGGTAAGGTAGGTTTCCCGGTCCATCCTGCTGTATCTGCTCATTTCTTCATAATACTGGAATTCCAAATGGTTATACTTCACCACATTGGCTACGATTTCACGCTCCGTATGGGAAAGTCCTATCATTTCCGTAGACATGATGATGTTGTAGGAGCACTCCCCTAAGTTTGACATACTGATATATTTACCGCAATCATGCAAGATGGTAGAAAGGGAAAGCAGCATTCTCTCACGCTTACCGAGACCGTGGATTTTCTTCATACTGTCAAAAATCGTCAGTGCGATTTGCTCTAAGGTTTCACTTCTTTTCCTGCTGCCGCGGTACCTTTTACTGATATTGTAAGCGCAGGCAATGATATCCTTTTCAAAGTCATGGACAGATGCTATCATTTTATTCTTCTCAGCATATTCATATGCAATACCATCCGATAATGTGACGCCCGGTGCCCAAATCTGACGGGCTCCCATCACATCCATGATACGTCCCGTCATAATCAGCGTAATATAAATGAGAAGCATATTTTCTTCGGGCATATCCCACTGCCTTGCAAGACCGGAAATACTTTGACTGCGGAAAGCCGCAAGATACGCATCAATGCGGGCTTTATCCCCATATCCTTTCCGGGGATATCCGGTTTCCTCTTTTAACAAAAGCGGCGAAATATAATCATCCATTACAATGATATTTTCAATGGTTCTATCCTTTAAATACAGCTTTTTGTACACTTCCAGGCGGGAATCAAGAAGTTCTCCCAAAAGTGTTTCATACTGCCTGACACTG
>JAFZDQ010000014.1 GCA_017561085.1 Lachnospiraceae bacterium | reverse complement strand
GATATAACATTTCTTATCCCGTATTTTTGGATGTGGAAGCCAGTGGCGGCCGTGCAGACGGCATCAGTCCTTCCGTCCGTACGGCGGTATGTAAGGCGTTTTGCCAGACCATCCAAAACTCAGGCTATAAAGCCGGTATTTATGCAAATAAGACCTGGTTTAATTCCTATATGGATACGCCCAGCCTGACCGGATACAAGTTATGGCTGGCCCAGTATGCGGCAACTCCTTCTTATACCAGAACCAAATATGATTTGTGGCAGTATTCTTCTACCGGAAGAGTGGCCGGAATCAAGGGAAATGTAGATATGAACATCAGCTATTTGGGATATTAAGGTTGCCTAATAATGGAAAAAGCGTTATAGTGATAAAGGATGCACCGGGCTGAAAAAGACGGGCAGGAAAGAAACGGAGAGAAAATATGAGAACTTATTTAGTAACAGGCGGAGCCGGATTTATCGGATCCAATTACATTCATTATATGTTTAAAAAGTACGGCGACGACATCAGAATCATCAACGTGGATGTTCTGACTTATGCAGGAAACTTAGAGAACCTGAAGGCGGTAGAGAATAGGGATAATTATACCTTTGTCAGAGCGGACATTTGTGATAAAGAAGCCATTGCCAAGATTTTTGCTGAGAATGACATTGACAGAGTGGTTCATTTCGCAGCAGAAAGCCATGTGGACAGAAGTATTGCAAATCCTGAGGTTTTCGTGCAGACCAACGTTTTGGGAACTGCGGTTATGTTAAACTGTGCCAAGGCAGCATGGGAAAATGCAGATGGTACCTTCAAGGAAGGAAAGAAGTTTTTACACGTATCTACCGATGAAGTGTACGGCTCCCTTCCGGATGATGAAAATGCATTCTTCTATGAAACAACACCCTATGATCCCCACAGTCCTTATTCCGCAAGTAAGGCAAGCTCCGACATGCTGGTAAAGGCTTATATGGATACCTACAAGTTCCCTGCCAACATTACCAACTGTTCCAATAACTACGGACCTTACCAGTTCCCTGAGAAGTTTATTCCTCTTATGATTAACAATGCGTTAAACGGCAAGAAACTTCCTGTTTACGGCGACGGAAAGAATGTCAGGGACTGGCTTTATGTAGAAGACCATGCGAAGGCCATTGATATGGTACAGGAACAGGGCAAACTGTTTGAAACCTACAACATCGGCGGACACAATGAAAAGCAGAACATTCAGATTTTGAATATTATTTTAGATACCCTTCAGGAAATGCTTCCCGAAGGAGATCCCCGTAAGGAACTTGTCAGCAAGGACTTAATTACTTACGTGGAAGACCGTAAGGGACATGACAGAAGATATGCCATTGCACCTGACAAGATCAAAGCAGAAATCGGCTGGGAGCCGGAGACCATGTTCAAAGAAGGAATCCGCAAGACCATCCAGTGGTATTTTGAAAATGAAGACTGGATGAAGAATGCCACCAGTGGTGATTACCAGAAATACTACGAAGCAATGTACAGTAATAAGTAAGCAGAGCGCGATACAATGAAGCATTTAAATGGAAGTGATTGTAAATCACTTCCATTTTGTGTTATAATAATACAAACTATGCTCATTTGATAAAATGGAGGTATTTTATAATGAAAGGTATTATTTTGGCAGGCGGTTCCGGTACCCGTTTATATCCCCTTACCAAGGCGATTAGTAAACAGATTATGCCGGTATATGATAAACCCATGATTTATTATCCCTTATCCACGCTGATGTTGGCGGGAATCAGGGAAGTACTTATTATTTCCACACCCAGGGATTTGCCCGTTTTCGAAGAACTGTTAGGCGACGGAAGCCAGCTTGGTATGAAGTTTTCTTATGCCATCCAGGAGGTGCCCAGAGGTCTTGCGGATGCGTTTATTATCGGTGCGGACTTTATCGGCTCCGACAGTGTGGCACTGGTGCTGGGAGACAATATTTTTTACGGACAGAGTTTTTCCAAGGTGCTGCGTGAAGTAGCAGAAAGAGAAAGCGGCGCAACCATCTTCGGTTACTATGTACGTGATCCCAGGGAATACGGCGTGGTGGAATTTGATGAAAACGGCAAGGCGCTTTCCATCGAAGAAAAACCCGAACATCCCAAGAGCAATTACGCGGTGCCCGGTCTTTATTTCTATGACAATGATGTAGTAGAAATTGCCAAGAACGTAAAACCCTCAGCCAGAGGCGAAATTGAAATTACCAGTATTAACAATGAATATTTAAGAAGAGGAACCCTCCGTGTGGAAACACTGGGAAGAGGTTTTGCATGGTTAGATACCGGAAATCATGATTCCCTTTTGGATGCGGCTGATTTCGTAGCGGCATTCCAGAAGCGTCAGGGACTTTATATTTCCTGTATTGAGGAGATTGCATATAAGAGAGGCTTTATTACCAAAGAACAGCTTCTTGCACTGGCAGAGCCTTTGATGAAAACCAATTACGGACAGTATTTAAAGGAAGTTGCGGAAGGGTTATAAAATACGGTAATTGTGACGGCTTGAAAACGCCGGCTTACAGAAATTGAAGAAAGAGGAAAAGGAAGAGAGAAAAATGGGTAAATTAACAGTAGAAACTTGTGAAATAGAAGGACTTAAGGTGATTACACCCCAGGTGCTCGGGGATGCCAGAGGATACTTTATGGAATCCTACAACTATAATGATTTTAAGGAAGCGGGCATTGATGTGGTGTTCGTACAGGACAATCAGTCTGCCTCCGTTAAGAATGTACTGAGAGGTTTGCATTTTCAGATTAATCATCCCCAGGACAAGCTGGTACGCGTGATTAACGGGGAAGTGTTTGACGTGGCCGTTGACTTAAGAGAGGGCTCTGCTACATACGGTAAGTGGCATGGCGTGGTGCTTTCCGCTGAGAATAAAAAGCAGTTCTTCGTTCCCAAGGGATTTGCACACGGATTTGTGGTGCTTTCCGATTATGCGGAATTTGCTTATAAATGCTCTGATTTTTATCATCCCGGTGATGAAGGCGGCCTTATGTACAATGACCCCGATATCGGCGTGGAATGGCCTTTTGCTCCCGATACGGAGCTGATTATGTCTGACCGCGATAAACTCTGGGGCGGCATTAAGGAATACACCGAAAACAAAAAGAATGGATAATCATCAGCATGAAAAGTAGCAGTAAAATGACCCTGAAGGAGCGGCTTAAGAATTTGCCCAAGCCAGTGGGGATCGGTATTTTTTATACAATTTGTATTATATTCGGGATTATCATCGTCATGCACAATAATCCCCTTGCACCGGACCAGCAGACAGAAGACTTAAAGAAGTATTGTGCCTGTGCTCTTTTGGTGCTTGCCTGTGTGATTTTTGGCGTGTATTACGAGAGGATTTTTGTGATTCCCAAGGAATTATGGCAATCCAGAAGCTTGATTTGGAAGCTGGCAAAGAATGACTTTAAGAAGCGTTATGCGGGCTCCTATCTGGGCTTTGTATGGGCCCTTGTCCAGCCTGTGGTTACGGTGCTGATGTATTGGGTGGTATTCGATATTATCTTTAATACCAAGAGCGAAATGGTGGCCAGCGGCGTAGAGGTGCCATACGTACTGTTTTTGACGGCGGGACTGGTTCCCTGGTTTTATTTTTCGGAAGCCATTACCAATGGTACCCATGCCCTTTTGGAATACAGTTATCTGGTGAAAAAGGTAGTATTTAATATCAGTATCTTACCGATTATCAAGCTGATTGCGGCGACCTTTATCCATATATTCTTTGTGTGTGTCCTTTTGATTGTGGCGGCCCTTTACGGATATTATCCGAATTTATATACGCTGCAGATTATTTATTATAGTTTTTGTTTGTTTATCCTGGTACTTGCCATGAGTTATTTTACCTGTGCGGTAGTGGTATTTTTCCGGGATTTGGCACAGATTATCAATATTGCCCTGCAGGTTGGTATGTGGGCAACACCGATTTTGTGGAATATCGGTATGATCCGCGACAGCCGTCTGATTACGGTGGTGAAATTAAATCCCCTGGTTTATATCGTAAATGGGTATAGAGAGGCAATTTACGGGGATTTGTGGTTTTTTGAGCATTTTTATTCCTCCACTTATTTCTGGATTTTCGTGGTAACCTTATTCTGTATCGGTTCGCTGATATTCAAGCGTTTGAAAGTACATTTTGCAGACGTGTTATAGGAGCTTGTAATGGAAGATAAAAGAGAGATTGCAATACAGGTCAGTCACCTGGAAAAAGCATATAAACTGTATGATAAGCCTTCGGACCGCTTAAAGGAGGCCCTGCTTCCAAGCAAAAAGAAGAAATACAAGGAGCACTATGCCTTAAAGGGCGTGGATATGACCGTGTATCAGGGCGAAACCGTGGGAATTATCGGAACCAACGGCTCCGGTAAGTCCACAATTCTGAAGATTATCACGGGCGTTTTAAATCCCAGCGGCGGCAGCGTGGAGGTTAACGGCCGTATTTCGGCGCTGCTTGAGCTTGGCGCAGGCTTTAATATGGAATACAGCGGAATTGAGAATGTGTACTTAAACGGTACCATGATGGGCTTTTCCAAGAAAGAAATTGATGCCAAGATGGATGATATTTTGAGTTTTGCGGACATTGGTGACTATGTTTATCAGCCGGCCAAGACTTACTCCAGCGGTATGTTTGTGCGACTTGCCTTTGCGGTTGCCATTAATATTGAGCCTGAGATTCTGATTGTGGATGAGGCATTATCCGTAGGGGATGTTTTCTTCCAGGCTAAGTGCTATCACAAGTTTGATGAATTTAAGAAAATGGGCAAAACCATCCTTTTTGTAAGTCATGACTTAAGCAGTATCAGCAAGTACTGTGACAGGGTCGTGCTTCTTAATAAGGGTGTGAAGCTTGGGGAAGGAAGCCCCAAGGAAATGATCGATGCTTATAAACAGGTTCTGGTAGGACAGTATCCCCTTCCGGAGGAGAGCGGCGAGAATCTGTTAGAGGATAAAGAAATTGCGGAAGCAGCCGGACAGGAAGCGAAAGAAAACGGCGCAGAAGCAGGTCAGGGCGCAGGAGGCGGCCAGGCCGGAAATGCAGGCGCTGGCGTGCTTGTGAATCCGGAGCTGTTAGAGTACGGAAATAAGGCTGCCGTGATTGAAGAGTATAAGATAACGGATGAAAAGGACAGGGATACCGGTGCCATCATTAAAGGACAGAAATGCACCGTGCATATGAAGGTCCGTTTTATGAAAGATATTGAAGCCCCGATTTTTGCGTTTACCATCAAAAATATTAAAGGGGTTGAGATTACCGGAACCAATACCATGATAGAGAAGGCCTTCCTTGAATCTGTAAAGGCCGGCAGTGTGAAGTACATCACCTTTACCCAGAATTTGGATTTGCAGGGAGGCGAATACCTGCTTTCCCTTGGGGTGACCGGATTTGAAAAGGAAGAGTTTCAGGTTTATCACAGGTTGTATGACGTGATGAATATTACGGTTGTTTCCGATAAGGATACCGTAGGATTTTATGATATGAATTCAAAAATTAGCGTGCAGGAGATGCCATGAAAGAAGAAAGAAGAGAAACGCTTTTCTTAAAAGAAGAAGATTTAATAGGGAAATTGCCGGAGCGGATTGGAAAGGTAGTCCTTGACTACAGTTTTTATCCGGGCGAAGATTTGTATAGTGACGGAGCCATCGAGGATGAGCTCCTTTCTATCGTTAAGAACGCTTCTACGGTGGAATTCCCCGGGATTATTGAGGAAAAAGGCAGTTGGCCCATTCTTTATCATTTATCTCCCTTAAGAGCCAATATTGTAGACTGGCTTCCGATTAACAAAAGCCACAAGGTGCTGGAAATCGGTTCCGGCTGCGGCGCGATTACAGACAAGTTATCCCAAAAGGCAGGTCATGTAACCTGTGTGGACCTTTCTGCCAAGCGTAGCCATATCAATGCGTACAGAAACCAGGATAAGGATAATATTACCATTCATGTGGGGAATTTCAGCGATATTGAGCCAGGATTGCCTACTGATTATGATTTTGTGCTGTTAATCGGTGTTTTTGAGTACGGTCAGTCTTATATTGCGTCTGAAACCCCCTATGAAGATTTTATGAAGATTATGCTGCGTCACAAGAAGGAAGAGGGGCATCTTGTGATTGCAATTGAAAATAAGTTTGGCCTGAAGTACTGGGCCGGTTGTAAAGAAGACCATGTTGGTACCTATTTCAGTTCCTTAGAGGGCTACCCGGAGGGCGGCAGTGCCAGAACCTTTACCAGAGAAGGTCTGGAGAAGATTATGAAAAGCTGCGGCGTGGAGGAGTATTCTTTTTATTATCCCTATCCGGACTACAAGTTCCCTACCACTGTTTTTTCCGACAGAAGACTTCCTTTTGTGGGGGAACTGACGGACAATCTCCGGAATTTTGACAGGGACAGGATGGTTCTTTTTAATGAAAAATATGTGTTTGACAGTATTGTGAAGGACGGATTGTTTGATGTTTTTTCCAATTCCTATATGGTAGTAATCGGAAAGGCACCGGAAACCGTGTATGTGAAATACAGTAATGACAGAGACAGTGAGTTTGTGCTCCGTACGGAGATGGTAGAGGCTGCGGACGGTCTCAGAATCCGCAAGACGGCCATGTCAGAGGAAGCCTGCGGGCATGTGCTTGCCATGGAAAAGCATTATGAACTGTTAAAGAAACGTTATGAAGGAAGCGGGCTTAAAATTAATCCCTGTTACGTGTCAGCGGATGGCAAAAGCGTGGAATTTCCGTTTGAAAAAGGCGTTACCTTAGAGACACTCTTGGATGAGTGTCTGGAGAGAGAGGATATGGACGGCTTTTATCAGCTGTTTGATAAGTATGTTTCCCTAATATCCTATGGGGAAGAAGCCGGTGTGACGGATTATGACCTTATTTTTGCCAATATTTTAGTGGATGGGGAAACCTTTACCGTAATTGATTACGAGTGGACGATAGAAAAGGCTGTTCCTGCATCGGAAATTGCATTTAGGGCAATTTATTGTTATGTTCTGGAAGAAGAAAAGAGAAATAAATTAAATCTTGATTATATTATTCAAAAATTGGGAATTACACCTGCCCAGGCAGAAGAATATCGTGCCGGGGAATTGAAATTCCAGAAGAAAGTAACCGGAAAACGCAAATCCATGGGTGAAATCAGGGCAACCATCGGAACCTACCATATAGATCCCAAGATGCTAATGGAAAATTACCTGAAGGAGATTTTGAATAAGCGTATTCAGGTGTATTTGGACTGCGGAAGAGGCTTTTCAGAGGAAAATTCCTATTATTTACCGGATATTTATGTAGATGAGCATGAAATTGAGGCTGAAATTCCTTTTGATGGGAATGTAACGGCACTTCGTATTGATCCGGCAGACCGCCCTTGTGTGGTGAAGATTCAGGAACTTTTGGTAAATGGGGTAAGTGTTCCGCTCTCCGGAAAGACCTTGTTAACTAACGGAACGGCTTTGAAGAAGGATACTTTTGTGTTCGCAACAGCAGATCCCAATATAACAGTGATGGTATCCCAGCTGCCCATGCAGGGAGAGAATACCTTGTCCGTGAAATTGGAAATTGCTCCTTTGTCTGAGTCATTAGCGGAAGGAATGGCAGATTCAAACAAGAAAAAGTGGATTTTTTCATAAAATCCGGTCATTAAATAACAGGTGAAAGGAAATTCGCTCTCATGGGACTTAAAGCAGGCGTGAAGCAAATTCTTGTGAACAAACAGCATAAAAAGTACGAAGCGGTCCTCGCGGAGAAGAAGATGTCCTATGATGACTGGATTCGAAAACAAGAGGAAAAACTGCTTGTTGAGAAGCAGTTCCTTCATAATTGGCTGAATTGTCTGAAAAATGCAAAAAATAAAGAAGGAAATGACGGGTCTAAAATTAAAAATGAAGGATTCCTTTCAAAATCGGATGATTTTTGCAAGAAGATGATTTTTTGCAATGACGAGGGTGAAACGGCTGAAAAGTTGGCCTGGGATGTGCTAGATTTATCAAACCGGTCAAAAATGAGTGTTAGTGAGGTGACTTTTGCGATCGGAAACAGTGACTCTGATGTGATGCTGTTTCAGTTGTGCGAGGGAGAGGTCTCGAAAGTTACATTTGGACTTTTTTGTGAAGAATTTACAAAAAACAAAAATATAATCGTGATTTACGGCGATGAAGATGTGAAAAATGACGGAAAAAGGAAGTTACCGTGGTTTAAGCCGGATTGGTCTCCGGATACGTTCTCAGATCATTTTTATTTAGGCAATCTGGTGGCAGTAAGAACCGGGGCGCTGAAGGCCACTTTGGCTGATGCGGAAGAAATTTGGGGCGGCTTAGAAGAAAAAGAAGACGTTTTTTCATTTTTTTATATTCTTTTGGCGGAAGTAATCCGGAAAAATGACGGATTTAACTTGCATAAGGCGCTTTTTGGTCAGGAGCCGGTATGTCATATTCCTGAAGTTCTTTTCCATACGAAGGAAGAGGGGTATGGTTTAGTGAAGGACTGCAGGCTTCCTAAGCCTGTAGCTTTGGAGATGCGGCATGCATCTATGGTATCCGTGATTATTCCTTCCAAAGATAATCCGGGGGTGCTGTTTCACTGTATCCGTTCCCTGACAGAGCGGACAAAAGGAGATTGTTCTTATGAAATTATTCTGGTGGATAACGGAAGCAGCCCGGAAAATAAACAAATCATTGAAGAACATATCCGTCAGCTGGAAAGCGAGGATATAAGGATCCGGTATCATTATGAGCCTATGGTATTTAACTTTTCTACCATGTGTAATATCGGTGCAAAGCTTGCGAAGGGCGGCTTTTTACTGTTTTTAAATGATGATATGGAAATTATTGAGGGAAATTGGCTTTCTAAGTTATTGGAAAAAGCACGCCTTCCTTATGTAGGAGCCGTAGGGGCGAAGCTTCTTTATCCTGATTCCGATATCATCCAGCATGCGGGAATCACCAATTTGCGTGTGGGACCTGCCCATAAGCTGCAGTTTTTGTCAGATGCTGAGAATCATTATTATGGTAAAAATATCGGTGTACACAATATGTTAGGCGCAACCGGTGCCTGTCTGCTTATGAGAAAAGAGGTATTTGAGCAGGTTGGCGGTTTTTCGGAAGAACTGGCCGTGGCATTTAATGATGTTGACCTTTGTTATAAGATCTATGAAGCAGGCTATTATAATGTGGTGAGAAATGATGTAAAGTTATATCATCATGAATCCCTAAGCCGTGGAAAAGACGGGGAGTCTCCCGAAAAACAAAAGCGGCTTTTGCGGGAAAAGGATATTTTGTATTTGGCCCATCGGGAAATTTACGGAAAGGATCCTTTTTACCACAAATACCTGACTGGTGATATGTTGGAAAGCGAGTATTCTCCCGCGCTCCGTTATCAAGTGACGCTGGATATGCCTTGGGCGAAGGTACGCCTTATGGAGAAATTGCCCGGTGATGTCCGTGAGGACGGCTGCGTGGTAATCGGTATGGAGGCTGCCATGGATATTTTTAAGTGGAAGTATGGCGTGGATGCCGCATTAGCAGGAGAGAAGCCGGATGAGGAAGAAATGGGGTATTATTTCCAGGGATATTCCTTTGTAATCGGCTCGGATAACGCTTGTTATGAAAAGACACTTTTGCTTGAAAATACAAGGAATAACCAGGTTGTCGCAGTGCCTTTGGATATACGTTACAGACCGGATATCAGAAAAAATCTGAAGGACCAGCTAAATGTAGATTTAACCGGTTATGCTGCCAAGGTACGTCTTTCGGATATACCGGACGGAGAGTACCGGTTCGGAATGCTGGTTAAGGATAAGTGTTCACGCCTGAAATTAGTGAATTGGAGCAGTTGGACACTGGAGGTTATCAAGAACGATAACACATGATATTATATGGGATTTCCGGTTGCCGGAAATAAAAATTTTAAAGCAAAAGAGACCAAAATTTAAGTGAATCGGATAAATCAGGATTTAGGAGAAGAAAAATGAGTGAAAATCGAGAGGCTACCATAGACTACAAAGCGGCTTATGAAAAAGAACATATTAAAACCGCTGATTTGGCAGAGCGTGTAGCAATGCTGGAAGCCCAAAATGAAGACTTAAACTTTAAAATTAACAGAATAAAGAACAATCCTCTTTGGAAAGCTTCTGCACCTTTACGGAAAGGCATGCATTTTGCCATCCGTCAGAAGGACCGCATTAAGAATTGCGGAAATCTGCGCGGCGTGGTAGCCAAAATCAAGTACAAAAAGATTGAAAAGCAGGCCATGGAGAATTACGGAACCAAAAGTTTCCCGGATGAAGCAACTGCCAAAGCCCAAAGAGAGGAAGTTTTTCCTTATATGCCCAAAATCAGTATTTTGGTGCCCCTTTGGAATAACAAAAAGGAATTTCAGGTGGAGATGCTGGAGTCCGTGATGAACCAGACTTATCAGAACTGGGAGCTTTGTCTGGCTGACGGTTCCGATGCAGAGCATGCTTACATGGAAGAAATCTGCCGCGAATATATGGAAAAGGCAGACGGCAGGATTGTCTATAAGAAGCTGGAGAAAAATGGCGGCATTTCCGGTAATACCAATGAATGCCTGACTCTGGCAACCGGGGAATATATCGGTCTTTTTGACCAGGATGACATTCTTCATCCCAGTGCCCTTTATGAATATGTTAAGGTCATTAACGAGCAGGAGGCTGATTATATTTATTGCGATGAAACCACCTTTAAGGGGGATGACATCAATCATATGCTGACCATGCATTTTAAGCCGGATTATGCAATTGATAATTTGCGTGCAAATAATTATATTTGTCATTTCAGCGTATTTTCCAGGAAACTGCTGGATGGAACGGAGCTGTTCCGCTCCAAGTTTGACGGAAGCCAGGACCATGATATGATTCTTCGTCTGACAGACAGGGCAAAGAAGGTGGTTCATGTGCCGAAACTGCTTTATTATTGGAGAAGTCATGCGGGAAGTGTTGCATCCGGTATTGATGCCAAGCCCTATGCGGTACAGGCAGCTAAGGGTGCTGTGGCGGACCACTTAAAGCGTCACGGATATGAGCATTTCCAGATTACGTCTACCAGAGCATTTGAAACGATTTTTAAAATCCGCTATCAGATTATGGGGGATCCGAAGATTTCCATCGTTATTGCCAACAAGGATCATGTGGCGGATTTGAAGCGTTGTATCACGTCCATTATGGAAAAATCAACCTACGAAAATTATGAAATTATTGTGGTGGAAAATAACAGTACCGAGCAGGAGACCTTTGATTATTACACCCAGATTGCCAAAATGGACAAGGTAAATGTGGTGACCTACTGGAATATGGACAAAGAAGAAACCTTCAATTATTCCAGGGTGAATAATTTCGGCGCTTCCTTTGCAACCGGTGAATACATTTTACTTTTGAACAATGATACAGAGGTGATTACCGTAAACTGGATGGAAGAACTGCTGATGTATGCCCAGCGTGAGGATGTAGGCGCGGTAGGAGGCAAGCTGTATTATGAGAACAAAACCATCCAGCATGCCGGCGTGGTACTTGCCCTTGGGGCACACCGTACGGCAGGTCACAGTCACTACGGCCAGCACAGGGATAATTTAGGATACATGGGCAGACTTTGTTATACCCAGAATGTTTCGGCGGTTACCGGTGCATGTCTTTTGGTGAAAAAGGCGTTGTTTGATGAAGTGGGCGGCCTGGATGAAGGGTTTGCCATCTCCTTAAATGATGTGGACTTCTGCTTGAAATTACGTGAAAAAGGCTATTTGAATGTGTTTACACCGTTTGCGGAGCTTTATCATTTTGAGTCCATTTCAAGAGGACTTGATGACAAGGGCGAAAAAGCAGAACGCTATAATAAAGAGTCCGAAAAATTCAGGGAAAAATGGAAAGCGGTCTTAGAGAAGGGCGATCCTTACTATAATCCGAATTTTTCTTTGGACAGAAGTGACTTTGCTTTGAAAATATAGACAGGTTGTGTTATACTTTACGTAAGTAGCAAATGTAAACTAGGAGGGTTATTTATGAGTTACAAAGAGCAGTATGATTTTTGGTTATCTGACGCGTATTTTGATGAGGCTACCAAGGAAGAATTAAAGGCCATTGCATCAGACGAGAAGGAAATCGAAGACAGATTTTATAAAGAGCTGGAATTTGGTACCGGCGGTCTTCGTGGGGTAATCGGCGCAGGTACCAACCGTATGAACATTTACACAGTAAGAAAGGCAACCCAGGGTCTTGCTAACTATATTATCAAACAGGGCGGCAAGGACAGAGGTGTTGCAATTGCTTACGATTCCAGAAGAATGTCCCCCGAATTTGCGGATGAAGCAGCGCTTTGTCTTTGTGCAAACGGAATTAAGGCATATGTGTTTGACGCACTTCGTCCTACACCTGAACTTTCCTTTGCACTCCGTAAATTAGGCTGTATTTCCGGTATCGTGATTACGGCAAGCCACAATCCCCCGGAATACAACGGATACAAGGCATATTGGGAAGACGGCGCACAGGTTACCGCACCCAAGGACAAAGAAATTATTACAGAAGTTAAGAACGTAACAGACTACCATGATGTAAAGACCATGTCTAAGGAAGACGCTATGGCGGCCGGTCTTTATCAGGTAATCGGTCAGGAAATTGATGATGCTTATATGGAAGAATTAAAGAAACAGATTATCCATCCCGAAATCATCAAGGAAGTGGCTGATGATATTAAGATTGTTTATTCTCCTTTCAACGGTACCGGTAACGTACCTGCCAGAAGAATCCTTGCAGAGCTTGGATTTAAGCATGTTTATGTAGTTCCCGAGCAGGAAATGCCCGATCCCAACTTTACTACTTTGGATTATCCCAACCCGGAAGATCCCAAGGCATTTGAACTTGCACTGAAGCTTGCAAAGGAAAAGAATGCGGATATCGTTCTTGCGACAGACCCTGACGCAGACAGACTCGGTATTTATGCCCTTGATTCTAAGAGCGGCGAATATATTCCTTTTACAGGAAATATGTCCGGTATGTTAATTGCGGAATATATCTTAAGAGAAAGAACCGCAACAGGTACCATGCCTGAAAATCCTGCTATGGTAAGTACCATTGTTACTACCAATATGGCAGCGGCAATTGCGAAAGAATATAATGTGAAATTTATCGAAGTGCTCACCGGATTTAAGTTCATTGGTGAACAGATTAAGTTATTCGAACAGACAGGTTCCAATAATTATGTATTCGGTCTGGAAGAAAGCTACGGCTGCCTTGCAGGAACCCATGCAAGAGATAAGGATGCCATCGTAGCAGTTATGTGTCTGTGCGAAGTGGCTGCATGGTGCAAGAAGAACGGTATTACCGTTTGGGACCAGATGCTGAAATTATATGAAAAGTACGGATACTTCAAAGAAACCCAGTATGCAATTACCTTAAAGGGTATTGACGGAGCGGCTCAGATTGCAGAAATGATGAACAATCTCCGTAACGATCCTCCCAAGAATTTCGGTGATTTAACTGTGAAGGAATTCAGGGATTATGACAGGGATGTAGCGAAAAATCTGGAAACCGGTGAAGAATACAGCACAGGACTTCCCAAATCAAACGTTCTTTACTTTGACCTCACCAATGAATCCTGGTGTTGTGCAAGACCTTCAGGTACCGAGCCTAAGATTAAGTTCTACATGGGTGTTAAAGGAACCAGCCTTGAAGATGCACAGGCTAAGGTTGAGAAGTTAACAGAAGATTTAAAGGCATTTATTTAAATCGTGAATCAGAAATCAGTAAAAGATGGAATCGCCCCGCCTTTAAGGGGCGATTCTTAAGTTTAGTAGGAAATGTTTATGAGCAGGATATTAAAGTTAAGTAATTTCAAAAAGACCTATCATTACTTAAAGCGTCACGGCCTTAAGCGTGCTTTTTATGCGGCGAAAGAACGTATGGAAAAGGAAAAAGCGGATACCTATGTGTTTGAACCGGTATCTGAGGAGGTTCTTGCTGCGCAGAAAAAGGAGAGCGATGCGTTTGATATTAAGTTTAGTATTTTAGTGCCTGCTTATGAAACCAATGAGCAATATTTAAAGGATATGGTGGATTCCGTGCTGAACCAAAGCTATGGGAATCTGGAACTGATTTTGGCAGATGCAAGTCAGAGCAATCGGGTGGAAAAGGTAATAGCGGGCTATGAGGATGCCCGGATTATTTATAAGAGGCTTACCCATAACGGAGGAATCTCTTTAAATACCAACCAAGCCCTGATGTATGCCACGGGAGATTATGTGGGACTCCTTGACCATGATGATTTGCTGACACCGGATGCCCTTTATGAGATGGCGCTTTGTATCAAAACCGCATCTAAACGGGGCGAAGAATTACAACTGATTTATTCGGATGAGGATAAATGTAACGCAGATGCGACGGTATACTTTGAACCTCACAGAAAACCGAAGTTTAATCTTGATTTAATATTGAGCAATAATTATATTTGCCATTTTTGCGTGATGAAGCGGCAGCTGATGCAGGAATTGCAATTCAGAAGTGTGTGTGACGGGGCCCAGGATTTTGATCTGGTACTTCGTGCGGTCAGCACCATGATGGGGAAAGACAAGCGGCCCGGTCAGGCGAAAACACTACCCATTGCCAATATTCCCAAGGTGCTTTATCATTGGCGTTGCCATGAGGCTTCTACAGCCGAAAACCCTGAAAGTAAGCGGTATGCGTACGAAGCGGGGAAAAGGGCAGTGGAGGACTTTTTGCGTGCCAGAGGCTTTAAGGGAACCGTGTCCCATAGCAGACATTTAGGATTTTATCAGATAGAATATGAACCGGATTTATTTGAAAACAGAACCGATGTGGCGCTGGTAGGCGGCCGCCTTTTGGATACTCATAATAGAATAACGGGCGGTATTTATTCGGAAGACGGAACCTCTTTGTACCAGGGACTGCATAAGGAATATAGCGGCTATATGCACCGGGCGGTACTGCGCCAGGAGGCACAAATGATTGACATCCGGTGTATGAAGGCTTCGCCGGAAGGGGAGAAGCTTTTGGAAGAATTATTAGGACTTCCCTATTTAAAGAATCCCGTAACAGGAAGATTTGATTTTAGGAATTCTTTGAAAAAGGAAGCAGATTATATGGAAATCAGCAGGAATCTCTGCCGGATGGTAAAGGAGAAGAATCTGAGGATTGTTTGGGACCCTTCCATGACGGAGAAACTTGATTAAATAACACTTGAACGCAAAGCGTCAAATGAGGATTTAGCAGATGGAAAATCTAAGTAGAGCGGAAACGGACAACCGTGTAACGGTGGTCATTCCCAATTACAACGGAACTGCATATCTTAAAGAGTGCCTTGGAAGTTTGCTTGCAGGCAATGCACCGGCGAAGGTGATTGTTGTGGACAATGGTTCCACAGACGGTAGCGTGGAGCTCTTGCAGGGGTTATGTGCTTCCAATGACAAAATAGAACCGGTTTTTCTTTCGGAGAACACGGGCTTTTGCCATGCGGTGAATGTAGGGATTCTGCGGGCAGATACGGAGTTTGTTTTCTTATTGAACAATGATACAATCGTGGAAGCGGATTGCTTAAGTCATCTTGTAAAAGTACTGGATGAAAACAAAAAGAATTTTTCCGCTGCCGCAAAATTGATAAATATGCATTTTCCGGAGAAACTGGATGATGCGGGGGATTTTTACAGTGCCCTTGGCTGGGCCTTTGCCCGCGGAAAAGATAAACCGGCAGATAAGTATGAAAAAAAGGACCGGATTTTTGCTTCCTGCGGAGCTGCCGTTTTGTACCGCAAAGAAATTTTGGATGAAATCGGTTTGTTTGATGAGCTGCATTTTGCCTATCTGGAAGATATTGATATCGGTTATCGCGCCAATATAGCCGGTTACCGGAATGTCTTCGTGCCGGAGGCGGTTGTTTATCATGCGGGAAGCGGTGTCAGCGGTTCCAGACACAATGCCTTTAAGGTGGATTTGTCTGCAAAGAACAGCGTGTATCTGGTTGCCAAAAATATGCCCTTTTTACAAATTTTGCTGAATCTTCCCTTTTTACTTGCAGGATATTTGATAAAGGGGCTGTTTTTCCTGAAAAAGGGGCTGTTTGGCGTATATGTTAAGGGACTGAAAAAGGGCTTTTCCCTTTCCTGTTCCGATAAGGGACGCCAAAATAAGGTGCCCTTTTGCTTCAAAAATCTGAGAAATTATATTTACATCCAGTGGGAATTATGGCTGGGAATCTTCAGAAGGTTTTTTTAAGTTGTACTTTTGCAAAGATTATTGTAAAATAGTCGCAAGAAGGTAACGGTTATGATAAAGGATAATCAAAAAGTATTTAACAGGCTGCACCTGTTGATAGATGCCATTGTAGTGGCAATATCATATCTGCTGGCCTGGTATATCAAGTTTGCAACCATATTCGCCAGTGCGGAACCCGGCGTAGGTGCTTTGCCGCAGGAAACTTATTTTAGCTTCCTGTCTTTTCTTGTGCCCGGATATGTGTTGATTTATTATTATTTTAATATGTATAAGCCCAAACGGGCCACCAGACGTAAGTATGAACTGATTAACATCATTACCTCCAATACGGTGGGAATGGTGCTGTTTATCGTGGTATTGTTTATGATTAAGCAGCAGGATTTCTCCCGTGTAATGATGGCGCTTTTTTATGTGATAAACATTGTTCTTACGACACTTTGCAGATCCTTAATCAGGAATGTGCTTCAGCTTTTCCGCAGGAAAGGATACAATATTAAGTACATCCTTTTAATCGGTTATTCCCGCGCAGCAGAAGAATACATCAGCAGAATCAATGCCAATCCCCAGTGGGGCTATGTGGTCAGAGGGATTTTGGACGACCGTATTCCCAGCGGTACCACCTACAAAGGTGTGAAGGTAGTCGGACGTATTGAAAATATTCACTATATTTTACCTGAGAATAAATTGGATGAAATTGCAATTACCCTGGCGCTGAAGGACTACGACCACTTGGAATACATCGTGGATTTGTGCGAAAAATCAGGTGTGCACACGAAATTTATCCCTGATTATAACTCCCTGGTGCCCAGCAATCCGTATACAGAGGATTTGATGGGACTTCCGGTAATTAATATCCGTTATGTGCCCCTTACCAATATGATTAACTGGGTGGCCAAGCGGACCGTGGATGTAATCGGTTCCCTTTTGGGAATTATCATTTCCTCACCCCTTATGATTGCAGCGGCCATTGCGGTTAAGTGTACCAGCAGCGGTCCCGTGATTTTCAAGCAGGAAAGAGTCGGACTCCACAATAAAACTTTCAAAATGTACAAATTCCGTACCATGGAAATGCAGAAGCCTTCTGCAGAACAAAAGGGTTGGACCGTAAAAGACGACCCCAGAGTTACCAAAATCGGAAAAATTTTAAGGAAAACCAGTTTGGATGAACTTCCCCAGTTGTTTAATATTTTGATGGGTGAGATGTCACTTGTGGGTCCCAGGCCTGAAAGACCTCAGTTCGTAGAAAAATTCAAGGAAGAAATTCCCCGTTATATGATTAAGCATCAGGTGCGTCCCGGCCTTACGGGATGGGCACAGATTAACGGATACAGAGGAGATACCTCCATCCGTAAGCGTATTGAGTACGATTTGTTTTATATTGAAAATTGGAGCATGAGCTTTGATATCAAAATCATGTTTTTAACAATTTTTAAAGGATTTATAAATAAAAATGCTTATTAATGGGTATGGTAATCTATAATTCTTAAAGTGCCGGAATTCTTAATATACTCTGAATTTCCTTGCACGGGGGTTGCCATATTCCGGTTTTTATGAGAAAATACTTATTTATCAGAGGTTTACCCGAATACGAAGGATAAGACCGGTCATGAATTGAGAGAATAAGGGAGAGAATAAATATGGCTACAGACAATTACAAGTCTTCCAGACAGGCGGATGAAATAAAGGCTAGAAAGGCAGCAGCCAAGAAAAGGATTAAAGCGAAAAACCAGGCGAAAAGAAAAAGAAACAAAATCATTCTTTTTGTTATTGAAATTTTCCTGCTCCTGATTGCTGTGGTTATTTTATACGGTGTTTTAAAAACAGAAAAAGTAGGTAAAGTAGATATTCCGGAAGAAGATATTGTGATCAACGAGGAAGTTTTGCAGAAGCAGGAAACAACCATGAAGGGATATAGGAACGTAGCTTTATTTGGTGTGGACTCCACCACAGGTGCGTTAACCAAGAATACCCGAAGCGACTCCATTATGATTGCTTCCATCAACTTAGATACGGGTGAATGTAAATTAGTCAGCGTATACCGTGATACCTATTTGAACTTAGGTAATGATACCTACAATAAGTGTAATGCAGCCTATGCCAAGGGTGGTCCCGAGCAGGCGATCAATATGCTGAATATGAATATGGATATGAATATTACGGACTTTGTAACCGTAGGTTTTGCCGGCTTAAGTGATACCATTGATGCGCTGGGCGGCATTATGATTGATGTAGACGGTGCGGAAATTGAGCATCTGAACAACTACCAGCTTTGTATGGCAGAGGATTTAAAGAGAAACTATACACCCGTAACGGAAACCGGTTATCAGTTGCTTGACGGTCTTCAGGCGACAGCATACTGCCGTATCCGTTATACCGCAGGTGATGACTTCAAGCGTGCGGAACGTCAGAGAGAAGTTCTGATGGCCATTGCGGATAAAGCAAAGACCGCTTCCCCCGCACAGCTGAATAAAGTGGCAAACGACGTATTCAGCAAGGTTTATACTTCCCTTGATTTGGATGAAATCCTGGAACTGTTAGGTGAAGTTACCAAGTACGAAATCGTAGGTCAGGCAGGTTTCCCTGAGGATAACCACCGTGCAACCGGAACCATCGGTTCTAAAGGTAGCTGCGTAGTTCCTGTATCTCTGGAAGAAAACGTAGTATGGCTTCATAATTTCCTCTTCGAGGATGAAGCATATACCCCTTCCGAAGCTGTAAAGACTTACAGTGAGAAGGTAACTGCCGATACCGGAAGTTATATACACTAATCATAAATACGAAATGCTCAAATAATCCCGCTTGCGGGATTATTTGTTATCTCATAGGATTTTTTGCAAGGTGACAAAGTAAGAATGCGCAATTTTTCCTGAACAGAAGAAGGAGTGGGGAAGAAGAAAATGGTTGACATAATTATCCCTGTGTACCGTCCTACCAAGCGGCTTTTTGAATTGCTTGACAGGTTGAAAGAGCAGACGGTACAAATCCAAAAAATTTATTTGGTAAATACGGAACAAAAATACTTTGATGTGCTCGTAAACGGTACTCATTTTTGGCATAGGTACCCCAATGTGGAAGTGACTCATATTTCCAAAAGGGAATTTGACCACGGCGCTACCAGAAGAAGAGCGGTTGCCCATACGGATGCACCGTACTTTGTCATGATGACGGACGATGCACTTCCGGCAGATGAAAAATTAATAGAGAATTTATTAAAGCCCCTGACGGAAAAGAAGGCACAGGTAAGCTACGCCAGACAGTTGCCGGATGCGGATTGCGGCGTGATTGAACGGTATACCCGCTCCTTTAATTATCCTGAGAATTCCTGCATCAAATCCGCTGCGGATATAGAAACCATGGGGATTAAAGCCTTTTTTGCATCCAATGTGTGTGCGGCGTATAACCGCGAGACATACAATGAAGTGGGCGGATTTGTGAAAAAAACCATTTTTAACGAGGATATGATTTTGGCCAAGAGCATTCTGGATGCAGGCTATAGAATCGCGTATTGTGCGGATGCCAAAGTAATTCATTCCCACAACTACACGGGAATCCAGCAGTTTAGGAGAAACTTTGATTTGGGCGTTTCCCATGCCCGTTTCCCGGAAGTATTCGGCGGTGTTAAAAGCGAAAGTGAAGGAATCCGCCTGGTGAAACAGACTGCAAAGCATTTGTGCGATGTGAAAAAGCCGTGGCTGATTATCAAATTGTGGTGGCAGAGCGGTTGTAAGTATTTGGGCTACTTTTTCGGAAAGCGATATACCAAACTTCCGGCAGACTGGGTGAAGAAATTTTCTATGAACAAGGGCTTTTGGGAACAATAAAAGACATTTGATAATAAATTTATCAAAGATTTATCACAAAATGTACACAATTTAAAGATATACTGATACCGTAAAGAGGAGTTACGGTATCAGTTTTTTTGTATACCGGCGGAAAAGTTTGTCAAAGGAGGAGAGTGCAGTTATGTACGAAAATAATTATCCAAATGATATTCAGGGAACCAATCAGAATCCTGAAACAGCTCAGAATATAGAAACAGCGCAGAATCCGGAAGTGGTGCAGAATACAGAACCCCGGAATCCTGAAACAGCGCAGAATCCTGCAGAAAATGCGGCACAAACCGCACAGGAAACAGGAAATACTTATGTGTATCATACACAGGCTGCTCCCCGGAACTTTCAGACAGAAAGTGTGCAGGAGCCTCCAAAGAAAGAGAAAAAAGAAAAGAAATCCGGCGGCGGTTTTAAGAAAGTAGTCCTGGGAATCTGTTGTGGTCTTTTGTTCGGTATTTTTGCCGGAATCGGATTTACGGCGGTAACAATAGCTTCTGATTTGTTCTTAAATGAAAAAGAAGTAAGCGCCACGGCTTTACCGGGAAATGAAAAAGATTCCGACGAAGAAAACAAAGCCGAAGATGCGCTCGAAGACAAAATAGAAGAAACCAAAGAAAAGGTGGAGGAAATTTTAGGTGAAAATCAGTTTGTTTCCACATCCCCCACTGTAGTTACGGATGTAACGGAAGTTGTAAAGGCAGTGATGCCCTCTGTCGTATCCGTGAACAATAAATACGTGGAAACTACTTCTTTCTTTGGTCAGCAGTATACCAGTGAAGCGGTAAGTACAGGCTCCGGTATTATTGTAGGACAGAATGATACGGAACTTCTACTCGTGACGAACTATCACGTGGTAGAAGCAGCAGAAGAATTAACCGTTCAGTTTTGTGACGGCGAGCAGGTAGCAGCGCAGCAGAAGGGCGCCGATGCAGACAAAGATTTGGCAGTCATTGCCGTACAGCTTGAGGATATTTTAGAGGAAACCAAGGCAGCAATTTCCATTGCAACCCTGGGAGATTCCAATGAACTTATCGTGGGCGAACCTGTCATTGCAATCGGTAATGCTTTAGGCTACGGACAGTCCGTAACCACAGGTGTAGTCAGTGCGTTAAACCGTGCCATTATGATGGAAGCGGATTACGGCAGCGATGCATACGGATTTTTTGAGGGAGAATCTGAAGAGTCCGGCGACCGCGAAATCAATACATTTATCCAGACAGACGCAGCTATTAACCCCGGTAACTCCGGTGGTGCCCTTTTAAATATCAAAGGTGAGGTAATCGGCATCAATTCCAACAAAATCGGCGGAAGCTCTGTAGAAGGTATGGGTTATGCCATCCCGATTTCTGATGCACAGCCCATTATTGAAGAATTGATGAAAAAAGAAACCCGTCTGAAGGTGAAAGAAGAAAACAAGGGTTATCTTGGAATCACCGGTATTGACGTGGTGGATGAATATGCAGAAATTTACGGTATGCCCAAGGGCGTATATGTTTCTTCCGTCAGTGAAGGAACCGGTGCCTATGAAGCAGG
>JAFZDQ010000013.1 GCA_017561085.1 Lachnospiraceae bacterium | reverse complement strand
TTGGTATACTGGTACAAAATATATCCGGTGTTAATGGGGATACCGGTAATATTCTGCTGGGGAATGGGAAACGACGTGGTCTGCGTGCTAAGAAGCATGGTTCCGTCATCTGCCATTAAAGTCACATTGACAGGGGTTCCCGGTTTATATGCCGGATCTTCTTCCGGCGTAGGCGCCGTGATATCTCCCTGGAACTTATATGTTGCCAGAACAGGTCCTAAGCTTACCTGCACATCCACAACCGTGTCCTTCTCCACATAAGCACCTACGGAATAGCTCTGATAGCACACACGTCCTGCCAGATTGGCATCCTCGTGATTTACTTCCGTTACGGCACCCATCTGTAAACCGGCTTCCACCAAAAGAGACATAGCCTCCATTTCATCCTTACCGATTAAATCGGGTACTCTCACCTTGGTATTTTCCGGTCCTTTACTGATACAAATAGTAACGGTGGTACCTGCAGGCACTTTCTCCTGTGCTTCCGGCACCTGTGTTACGATACTTCCTTCTTTAATAAACTGGTCATAGGCTTCTGTCTTGGTTACCACAAAGCCCTTCTGCTCAAGCCCGGATACTGCTTCTGCTTCGGTAAGGCCGACCACATCCGGTACTTCCACTCCTTCGGAGCCGGAACTTACCGTCAGGATTACATTGCTGCCAAGAGGTACCAGGGTACCTTCCTTGACACTGCTTTCCATTACCACACCCTCCTGGTACTGGGTGCTCTCCTGATACTCAATCTCCGGAGTAAGACCGATACTGAGAAGTTCTACCTTTACGGTATCTAACTTCTTGCCTACTACACGGATCATCAGTACGGTTTCTTCCACCGGTGTCTCCTGTTTATCCTCCCTATCCTTACCGGATACGGCGAATTCAAACAATCCAAAAGCTCTTCCCACTAAGAATAAAACGATACAACCGATAATCACTGCTGCCGCAATCGCAAGGGCAGTGGTCAGACGCTCCATCTTAGGGTCAAAACCATCATCATCTTCTTCGATATATCTCTTTTTGGCCTTCTTCTTTACTTCCTTGTCTGTACGAAGGTGCATGGCCTTTTCCATGGAATCACGGCGGTCACTTACACGCTTAATCTGTGCCATATCATTTTCCGTAATGGCACGTGTAGCACCTTCTTCGTCAGGGTCTGCCACCTTCACAAAATCTTCATCGGGATTCATCAGGGACTTCTTCAAATCCACAATCAGTTCTCCCATGGACTGATATCTTCTGTCCGGACTCTTCTGACAGCATTTAAAAACAATCTGCTCTACACTGACAGGAATCTCGGATACATATTCCCTGGGGGACAACATTTCCTCCTGAATATGCTTGATTGCAATTGCCACGGTAGTTTCCCCGTTAAAAGGAACCCGTCCCGTAAGCATTTCAAACATCGTAATACCAAGCGAATAAACATCACTTTTTTCATCGGAATAGCCGCCTCTGGCCTGCTCCGGTGAAGTATAATGTACGGAACCCATCACATTAGAGGTAATGGTATTACTGGTAGCTGCTTTGGCAATACCAAAGTCCGTTACCTTTACCTTACCTTCCTTGGATATAATGATATTCTGGGGCTTGATATCCCTGTGGATAATATGATTGTTATGGGCAGCTTCAATCCCCATACAAACCTGTATGGCGATACTGATTGCTTCCTTCACGGAAAGACGTGCCTTCTTTTCAATATATTTCTTCAGGGTAATTCCTTCTACCAGTTCCATCACGATATAATAAATACCGTTTTCTTCGCCTACATCGTATACATTTACAATATTCGGATGCATCAGACCTGCTGCCGCCTGTGCCTCAATCCGGAATTTAGATACAAAGTTTGCATTTTCACTAAATTCCTGCTTCAGTACCTTCACTGCTACAAAACGATTCAGCTTATGGTCTTTTGCTTTATACACATCGGACATGCCGCCCATACCTATTTTTTCAAGTATCTCGTATCTCTCTCCGACTACCATTCCAATTTTGATCATATCTTAAACCTCTCCGGCAAATGCGTCTATAATAATGACTGCAATATTATCTTTTCCACCATTGTTGTTGGCTGCTTCCACCAATTTCTCTGCCCGTTCCTCCAAGCTGCTTTTGTCTCTCAAAATCCTGCCGATTTCTTCATCCTCAAGCATATTGGTAAGCCCGTCCGAACACAAAAGAACGATATCCCCACTCTTAAGTTCTTCGTAGAAAAAGTCAATCTCTATGGTATCTCTCGCCCCGATTGCCCTGGTAATGATATTCTTGTCCGGATGATGCTTGGCAGTTTCCCTGTCAATGCCTCCCATCCTGACCATCTCTTCCACCAGGGAGTGGTCTCTCGTAATCTGTCTGACTTCATCGTTGATAATATAGAGTCTGCTGTCCCCTACATTCGCCACCTGCAGATACTTTCCAAGGCAGGTTGCCGCAACCACGGTAGTTCCCATTCCGGCAAGACTTTCATCCTCACTTGCTTTGCGGCGTATCTGTTCATTGGCAACACAAATGGCCTTGCTGAAAATGCGAATCGCACTTTTCTCAAAGCTCCCCTTAATTTCCCTTACCATCGTCTGAACCGTGCATTTGGAAGCATAATCACCTGCCTGATGACCTCCCATACCGTCTGCCACAATAAATACATTGGGCAAATTACCAACCGGCTCATTTGACGTATATACAAAATCCTGATTCAGTTTTCTCTTTTTACCTATATCCGTTACAGAAAAAGACTGTATCACCTTGCTACCTCCTATTGTAGTGACTGCTCCTTATGTCTACGCCTCAGCTGTCCGCAGGCACCATCAATATCTCTACCCATTTCCCTTCTAATTGTACAGTTTATTTTATTTTTTTCAAGTTTATTTTTAAATGCAAGCACCGCGTCCGTCCCCGACTGGACGAAATCCCGCTCTTTAATGGGATTTACGGGAATTAAGTTTACATGACAGTTTAACGGTTTTAGTAACGCGATTAGTTCCCTTGCATCCTCGTCGGTATCATTTACGCCTCCCACCAGACTGTATTCAAAGGTGATACGTCTGCCTGTTTTTTCAAAATAGTCGCTGCAGGCTTCCATTAATTCACCAATGGAATACTTATTGGCAATGGGCATCAGCTTCTTACGCTTTTCATCTGTAGTAGCATGTAAGGAAAGCGCCAAAGTAATCTGCAGTTTTTCTTCTGCCAGCTCCCGCATCTTCGGCACCAGTCCGCAGGTAGATACGGTAATGTTCCTTTGACTGATATGTAATCCCTCTTCCATGCTCAACAGCTGTAAAAAGCGAAGCAGATTATCATAATTATCAAACGGCTCCCCGCTTCCCATGACCACCACATTGGAAACGCGCTCTCCCGTAATTTTCTGGATGCTGTAAATCTGGTCCAGCATTTCCGAGGGCTTTAGATTCCGCTCCAGGCCGTCTATGGTTGAGGCACAAAAGGCACATCCCATCCTGCATCCCACCTGGGAAGAAATACACACACTGTTTCCATGCTTATATTTCATTAATACACTTTCAATCAGATTGCCGTCCGCTAAGGCAAACAGATACTTCTGCGTCCCGTCTATGGCAGAGGTCTGTACCCGCGCCACCTGCAGGGAGGTGTATTCGTATCGTTCTTTACAGGTTTCCCTTAAAGCGGCTGACAAATTGGTCATCTCATCAAAGGACCTTGCCAGCTTTTGATGCATCCACTCATAAATCTGTTTGGCGCGGAATGCCTTTTCGCCTATGGCTTCCATATCTTCCTTTAACTCTGCCAATGTCATTGACTTAATATCTATCATTTCGTTCTCCTTAGTCTGGCTATAAAGAACCCGTCGGTTTCATGAATTCCGGGAAGAAGCTGCAACATGCCGTCTTTTCCCTCTTCCTGTAACGCCTCCGGCAAATAAGGGGATAAACTTTCGCATGCAAAAGGATAATGTTCCAAAAACCACCTTACGTTTTCTTCATTTTCTGCCGGATTAATGGTACAGGTACTGTAAATCAGCACACCGTCCTTTTTCACATATTGCCACACCACATCCAAAATCTGTCTTTGTAAAGAAGCAAGTTCTAAAAGCCCTTCCTCCGTGGCATGATATTTGATATCTTTCTTCTTTCCGATAATGCCAAGTCCCGAACAGGGAAGGTCCGCAAACACCACATCCGCGGTTTCGATATCCTCCTTACAAAGGATACAGGCATCCTGCACCCGGACCTGCATATTGTTAAGGCTCATCCTGTCAATGGTATTTTGAATCAGTCCTGCCTTATAGTCTGTAAGGTCTCTTGCGCTTACTTGTCCGGTGCCCTTTAATTTGTCTGCCGCATGGGCACTCTTTCCGCCGGGCGCCGCACAGACATCCATCACGACATCGCCTTCTTTTAAACCTGCCGCTTCACAGACCAGCATACTGCTTACATCCTGTACGCTGACAAGTCCTTCCGGAAATCCGGGCAGACTCATCATACCTGTCACGCCGCTTAAGCGGAATGCATAAGAAAGATACGGATGGGCCTCTACCGCAATTCCCATATCTTCCCATGATTTTATTAACAAAGCTCTCTCCGGTTTAGGTACTCCCTCTCCGATTCTCACACTGACGGGACCTGCCTGTAAAAAGGAATCCAGTATCTTTTCTGTTTTTTCACTGCCATACTCTGACAGCCATTTTTCTACCAGCCATTCGGGCATGGAATATACCATCGATAAATAGGCTTTGAAATCCTTTTCTTTATCCGGATAATTGATATTGTCTTTATTTCTGGCAATATTACGCAGCACACCGTTGATAAAGCCCTGCAGGTTTCTAAAGCCTCTTTTGCCGGCCAGAGCCACTGCTTCGTTACAAACTGCCCGGTCCGGAACATTATCCATAAAAAAGAGCTGATACACGCTCATCCGAAGCAATGTTCTGATAAAAGGCTTCATCTTAGAAACAGGTACTTTGGAAAACTGATTCAATATTCCGTCAATTTGAATCTTTCTCTCCAAGGTACCCTCTGTGACACGTTTCATAAAAGCTTTATCCCTTGCATCCAGATAATCATATTTATCCAACACGTCCCTGATTACCAGATGACTGAATTTCTGATTTTCCAATATTTCGTGCAGCATGGAAACTGCCAATTCTCTACTGTTTTCCAAGTTTTTTTCCTCTTTAGTCTCGCCTTCTTCTTCCGTTTACAAGCAGAACCAGTCTAAGAAGCTGTAAAATGGAAGATGCCGCTGCTGCCACATAAGTAAGGGCTGCTGCGCCCAACACCTTTTTACAATATCCCAGTTCCTCCGTATCCATAATCCCATCCTGCTTCATAACCTGAAGGGCTCTGCCGGATGCATTAAATTCTACCGGAAGTGTCACCACCTGAAACGCTACGGCAAACAAAAATACCCAAATTCCAATCTGTGCCAGGGAAAAGTAACCGCCTCCCGGCAATTGGAATTCCAGTCCCATTGCAAGTCCTAAAAAAACGATGGGAAGTCCCAGTCTGGAACCGATATTGGCTACCGGTACAAGCGTGGAACGGAGCTTTAAAGGGCCATAACCTTCCTGATGCTGCATGGCATGTCCGCATTCATGGGCCGCTACGCCTACTGCCGCAACAGAACAGGAATCATAAACGGAATCTGATAACCTAAGAACCTTCGCAGTAGGATCATAGTGGTCTGTCAAATTACCGGATATATGCTGGATCCGCACATCATAAATGCCCGCATTTCTCAGAATTCTTTCCGCTGCCTGGGCACCCGTCATACCGCTTTTGCCGTACACTCTTGCATACTTCTTAAATGTACTTGATACACGGGAGCTTGCCCATAAACTGAAAATTGCGCCGATAATCACTAAAAAATAAGTAGGATCAAAATAACCGTACATAAATTCTCCTTTTAACCGAGTTTCATACCCGTTTTCATTTCATAACCCAAAAGGAAATCTTTCACTGCCATTTTCTTCTTGCCTTCTAACTGAAGGGTCTTTATTTGAAGTGCACCCTCTCCGGTTGCAACGGTAAAGGATGTCTTATCGATAGCAATAACTTCGCCGGGTTCTCCCACACGATCTGCTGCTACCACGTCAGCCTCCCAGATTTTTAAAGTTTTCCCTTGGATATTAGTATAAGCACTGGGCCAGGAATTTAATCCTCTGATTAACCGCTCGATACTTACCGCATCCTGCGTAAAATCAATCCGTCCCATTTCCTTGGTTAATTTGGCCGCATAGGTAGATAACGCATCATCCTGTTTTTCCGGGGTAATCTCTCCTGCTTCAATTAAGGGAAGGGCTTCTACAACCAGCTCTGCTCCCACTTCCATCAATTTATCATGAAGGCTTTCGCCGGTTTCCTTGGCATCTAAAACAATTTCCTTTTTCAGAAGCATATCACCGGTATCTAAGCCCTTGGCCATCTGCATAATGGTTACGCCGCTTTTTTCTTCGCCGTTAATGACTGCCCACTGGATGGGAGCCGCGCCTCTGTATGCAGGCAAAAGGGATGCATGGATGTTAATACAGCCGAATTTCGGCATGGTCAGGATTTCTTCCGTCAAAAGCTGTCCGAACGCTGCAACCACAAAAAGATCTGCGGGATATTCCTTCAGCTGTGCTACCGCCTCCGGTTCTTTTATTTTCACAGGCTGAAGTACGGGTATGCCGTAGCTTAAGGCACATTCCTTTACAGGCGTCATCTGCACTTCCTTGCCTCTTCCTTTTTGTTTGTCCGGCTGGGTAACCACCGCAACCACTTCATGTCCTGCTTTGATGATAGCTTTAAGGGGAGCTACCGCAAAGTCAGGCGTTCCCATATAAATAATCTTCATACTTATTCTTCTTCCTCCGCCTCTACATCAAACAGCTCGCCTTCTACCTTTTCTACATAAAGGTGTCCGTCCAAATGGTCGATTTCATGACAAAAGGCTCTTGCCAAAAGCTCTGTTCCTTCAATTTCAAAAGGCTCTAAATTCTCATCGTAAGCTTTTACCTTTACATAATAGGGTCTGGTAACCACGCCTGCTTTTCCGGGTACGCTAAGACAGCCTTCATTGCCTGTCTGTTCGCCGCTGGTTTCCATAATCACGGGATTAATCAAAAGAATGGGATCTTCTCCCGTTACGTCGATCACTACGATTCTTTTTAAAATTCCCACCTGGGGTGCCGCAAGTCCCACACCGTTTGTTTCGTACATGGTTTCAAACATATCATCGATAAGCTCTAAAGTTCTTTCGGTTACCTCCGTTACTTCCTTACAACGCTTGTTTAATACCGGTTCACCGATTTCTCTTACGTTTCTGATTGCCATTTTTCTTTCCTTCTTTCTTTTTGCTCTATGGTTTTTCTTTCCTTTATCATTGCCGATTTGACTGCTTTTTATCTAGTAACTGTCTATGGGGTCAAAATCAAACTGGACGCTTTCGTATTTATGCTCCGTACGGTCTAAAAACGCTTCTGCCGCGTCCTTTGCCTCCACCAGGCATTCATAGTCACTATGCTTACAGTATATCACAAATCTGTAATTATCATTAATTTTGGAAACACGGGCTTTCGCCGGTCCGATTATCTGTAACATCTGCCGGCTTGCCTCTTCTTTAAGTTTCTTAAGTTCCTGCTTAATCTGGCCGGCCAGATTAAATCCTGCCTTTTCTTCCCTTGCACTTACCAGAATAGCCAGCATATGGGAGACGGGCGGATACCCTGCAAGCTCGCGGTACAAAAGTTCCTCTTCAAAAAAGGCTTCATAATCCTGCTTCGCCGCCCAGGTAATGCTGTAATGGTCCGGACGATAGGTCTGGATTACTACCTCGCCTTCTTTTTGCCCTCTTCCGGCCCTGCCGGCAGCCTGGGTTAACAGCTGGAAGGTTCTTTCCCCGCAGCGGTAATCACTGTCATTTAAGGACAAATCCGCAGCCAAAATCCCTACCAGGGTTACCTCCGGAAAGTCATGTCCCTTGACTATCATCTGGGTGCCCACCAAGATATCTGCCTCCTGCTGGGCAAAAGCGGATAAAATCTCTTCATAGCTGCCTTTGGTCTTGGTAGTATCTGCATCCATACGAAGCACTCTCGCTTCCGGAAAGTATTTCAGAAGCTGCTCTTCAATCTGCTGGGTACCTGCTTTAAATCCTAAAATATAAGGCGAGGAACAGGAGGGACACTTCTTTGGCTGGGGTGTTTCATATCCGCAATAATGACACACCATCTTTCCGCCCATATGCTGGGACAATGATACATCACAATGGGGACATTTCATCACATATCCGCAGCTGCGGCAGGATACAAAACCTGCATATCCTCTTCTGTTTAAAAACAGCATAATCTGTTCCTTACGTGCCAGCCTCTCCCTTATTTTTTCCTGTAAAATCCTACTGAAAATGGAGCGGTTTCCGGCACGCAGCTCTTCACACAAATCTATGGTATAGACAGAAGGAAGCTCTCCTCCCGTCAATCTTTCTTTTAAGGTAAATAAATGATATTCCCCTTCTTTGGCCTTTTGGTAGGCTTCTAACGAGGGAGTTGCGGAACCAAGCACTAAGGATGCGCCCTTGTGTCCTGCAAGCGCCAGGGCCGTTTCCCTGGCATGATATTTGGGCATAGACTCGCTTTTGTAGCTGGGTTCATGCTCTTCGTCTATGATAATCAGTCCCAAATCCGGAAAAGGCGTAAATAGCGCGGAACGGGGGCCTATGATAATATCAATTTCTCCCCGCTTTGCCCTTTCGCACTGGTCGTATTTTTCCCCTTTGGATAAGGTGGAATTCATCACCGATACCCGGTCTCCAAACCGCTTATAAAACCGAAGCAGCGTCTGATAGGTCAGGGCAATTTCCGGAATCAGCACGATACACTGCTTCCCTTCTTTCATCACGCCCTCTATCATGGAAAGATAAACCTCCGTCTTTCCGCTGCCGGTAATTCCGTGAAGCAGATAGGTTTTCCGGATTCCCTGACGATACTCATTTAAAAAGGTATCCCGGATTTGCTCCTGCATGGGGCTTAAGGTATTTCTTTGCTCCGGCGATGTCTCCAGTTTCACCGGATTGCGGTAATAATTCTCGCTCTCAATCCGGATAAGTCCTGCTCTCTCCAGGCTGCCAAGGGTAGCCGGAGATACGTTTAATTTTTTCGTTACCAATTCATAGGGTAAAACCGGTTCCCGTAAAAGTTCCTTCAGTACCCGCTCTTTGGCATACTGATGTTTCCTCTGACATTCCCCCAAACAGGAAATCAATTCCTCTCCGGTGGCTATGGTGGTAATCTTTTTCTTTTCTTTTAATTTAACGGTCTGCTTCACCGGAAGTACGGTTTTCAGCGCCGCAATCATGGTGGAGCCGTAATGCTTCTTCATCCAGGCGGCAAGCCAAATGGCATCTGACTCTACGCTGACACCGTCTTTTACAAGACCGGCAATTTCCTTCATCCTCTCCGGAGGGAATTCTGCCTCGTCGGTAAGTTCAAGCACATATCCCTTCCGCAGTTTATTGCCGCTCCCGAAGGGAATCTGCACATGACTTCCCGCAAAAAGCAATCCTTCCAGCGCATCCGGCACTTTGTACTGAAAGGGTTTATCCACTTTTTCATGAGAAATATCTACAATGATATTTGCGTACTTCCCTTTCTCCATCCGGTAATCTACCTGCCTTTTCTTTCCTCTAAAATCTCAGCAATCAGGACTCTTTCATCCATGGGATATTTCACCCCTTTGATTTCCTGATAATCTTCATGACCTTTGCCCGCAAGGACGATGACATCTCCCTTTTGACCATGGTCAATGGCGTAAGCAATTGCTTCTTTTCTGTCACAAATTTCGATATAGACGCCATCGGTTTTATCGATGCCGGTTTTAATATCTTTCATAATTTCCATGGGATCCTCATGACGGGGATTGTCGGAAGTAATAATGGTTAAATCCGCCAACTTTCCGCTCACTTCACCCATTTCATAACGTCTTATTTTGGAACGGTTTCCGCCGCAGCCGAACACACAGACAAGTCTGGTGGGCTGATATTCCTTTAAGGTAGACAACAAACTCTCAAGACTCATGGCATTATGCGCATAATCAATCAGCAGGGTAAAATCATCCGACACGGGAACCATTTCTATCCTGCCTTTTACCTTGGCCTTTAAGAGCGCCTGCGCAATTTTCTCCTTGGGCACGCCGAAATGACGGCATACCGCAATGGCTGTAAGTGCATTATATACACTGAATCTACCCGGAGTAGGTACTTCTACCCCAAAATCCATCAGACCCTTTACATCAAAGGATACGCCAAGCTCACCCGGCTTATCCACCAGTTTCAAATCATCTGCATAGATATCCGAGTCATTGCTTAAACCATAGGTTTCTACCTGACAGGTGTGACCTTTTAAAACATCCTTTACATGGGCATCGTCCCCGTTAACGATTCCCAACTTACACTGCTTGAACAAAAGTCCCTTACACTGCAGATATTCTTCAAAATCCGCATGTTCATTGGGACCGATATGATCCGGCTCCAGATTGGTAAAAATACCGATTTCAAACGTAAAGCCCTGGGTTCTGTGAAGTTTCAAGCCCTGGGAGGCCACTTCCATTACCACGATATCACAACCGGCATCCTTCATCTGACGGAAATATTTTTGTAAAAGGAAGGATTCCGGCGTAGTATTATTGGCAGGGATGTGCAAATCCCCGATAATCACTTCAATGGTACCCACAAGTCCCACCTTATAACCTGCTGCTTCTAAAATAGACTTAATCAGATACGTAGTTGTGGTTTTTCCTTTGGTACCGGTAATACCGATAATCTTCATTTCCCGTGCAGGATGCCCGAAATATGCTGCCGAAATAAATGCCATGGCATATCTGGTGTCGGGCACTTTAATGACGGTTACATCTGCATCTTCCGGCAAAACAACGTCTTTTTGGACCACCAAAACAGAGGCTCCCTTTGCAACTGCTTCTGCCGCAAAATCATGACTGTCCGTCACATAACCACAAATACATATAAATAAACAATCCTTTGTAATCTTACGGGAGTCTGTCACCACTTCGCTGACTGCTTTGTTGACACTTCCCCTGATACATTCATAAGATAATTCTTTTAATAAATCTTCACATAAAAACATAATAAGTCCCTCTTTTCCTTATACTAAGATAGCATGAAAACATAGTTTTTTCAACTTTTTGCTAATACTACTATATGTTTTGATATTTTTTTCATACGTTTCATTTTTTCTTAAGATGATTTTAGAATTTCATAATGAAACAGACACACTTTGGACACATTTTCCCGCTATGATTATCTCAAGATAGTTGAACAACTCACTATCTCCCCCCTCATAAGAAGCAAAGCCTCCGGCGTCCCCCGGAGGCTTTTGCTATGTCTGTTCCATATTTATCGTGCAACAATTCATTTTACTGCTTATTCACATCTTCTTACGGTAATCTTCTGCATCAAATCAGCTGCCGTCTGTTTGGGTATCACGCCGTTTTCCATGGTAGTGGCATTGGCTGCCGAAATGGCTACCGCACTACAAAGCAAGTCTTCCTGTTCTTTCCCTTCCGCCATAGACATTGCAAAGGATGCCACCACGCTGTCTCCGCAGCCTACGGTATTTACCGCTTTCACCCGGGGCGGCAGTGCAAAATAAATGCCCGCTTCACAACCATAATACAGCCCCTTCTCTCCCATGGATAAAAGCACATGCGAAATACCTGTCGCAAGCAGTTCTCTTACTGCGTTCACAATATCTGTTTCACTTCTCAGGCTCCGTCCCAAATACCCTTCCAGCTCGTAAATATTGGGCTTTACCATAAAAGGCTTTTCTGCCATTCCATGCTTTAAATACACGCCGCTGGTATCCAGTAAAGCCTTCTTCCCGGCGCGTTTTGCGCGTAAAACCAGTTCCCCGTAGATTGCTTCGGGAATTCCTTTGGCTACGCTGCCTGAAAGAATCATCATATCGCTGTCTTTCAGGACTTCTTCGTAAGTCTCTAAAAATGCTGCCAGTTTTTCATCCGAAACCACAGGTCCCGGCTCTAATACCTCTGTTACGCTGCCGTCGTGGGCCAAAATATTGGTGTTTACACGGGTATCCCCGTCCACTTTCGTAAACCGGCACTCTGCCCCCATCTTACGGATACCATCTTCAATAAATTCCCCGGTATAACCACCCAAAAAGCCCATGGTTCTGACCGGATAATCATATTGCAAAAGTACCTTGGCAACATTAATTCCTTTTCCGCCGGGAACATTTTTTACCTGCTCTAAGCGGTTCACCCTGCCGGGTGACAGTTCAGGGATGATACAGGTCTTGTCTATGGCAGGATTTAGGGTAATCGTCGTTATCATAAGTTATCTCCCGTTAACAATAGTGTTGCATGATGATTTGCACGGACTCTCTGCCGGCAAACACATTAATATCCGGATAGTAAGCAAGGTTAAAGGTCAAATCATCCCTTTGCAGTTTTCCGCCGTAAAGGGTATTTACCGCCTCTCTTCCTGCTTTTTGCTCCAAAAAGCCGTTCCATTTCTCCAAATCACCGAAATAAATCATATCATAAAAAATGCCGTTCTCATCTGCAATCACATATTTCCCCACATTCCGGTTTTTGCCCATGATTTTACCGGAAATCAGGCTTACATTCTTTTGGGCAAATAAGGGTTTGGGGTTCCCTGATCCAAAGGGTTCCAGTAAATCCAGTTCCCGGATAAACGCTTTGCCTGCGTAGGATAACGGCATGGGCACATCAATATGTACCACCTCTTCAAAATCCTCTTCCGTCAACTTACAGGTTTCATTCATACGCCTGCGCAGTTGCTCTACCTGCTCTTCCCCGGAAAGGGAAAGACCTGCCGCCATTTTGTGACCGCCAAATTTGGTAAACAGTTCCTTACAGGCTGTCATTTCTTCAAACATATCATAAGCTTCAATGGAACGTCCGCTTCCCTTTACGCCTTCTTCGCCCCGGGTTAAGACAAAAGCAGGCCTTCCGAACTTTTCCTTTACTTTACCGGCAATGATTCCGGCAAGACTTTCATGACAATCCGGCAAATAAACCACCAAGACTTTATCTTCCTTTAAGGAGGTGCTTTCTACTATTTTGATTGCTTCTGCCACGCCGTCTTCCGTCATTTTTTTCCGGCTGTCGTTTAAATTCTTTAAATCCGTTGCAATGGTTACCGCATCCGTCTTTTGCTCCGATTCAAACAGGGATAATGCCCTGGTAGCCGTATCCAGTCTTCCTGTTGCATTAAGACACGGACCCAAAATAAATCCCGCATGATAGGGGGAAATTTCTTTATCCTCAATTCCGTTTACCAAAAGAAGGGCCTTAAGGCCGGGATTTTCGGTTTCACGCATCTGCTTTAATCCATACTTTACAATAATACGGTTTTCCTCTTTCAGTTCCATCACATCGCACACCGTCGCCAGCGCCGCAAAAGGTAGCAGTTCTTTCATAAGTGCTTCTTTCTGCTTCATAACACGGCTTTGCTCTGCTGTATCTGCTGCACTCTTTTTCCTATGGGTAAACAAGGCCTCTATCAGCTTATATGCCACCACAGCCCCGCAAATCTGCTTAAAAGGATACGAACAGTCCTCTCTTTTGGGGTCCACTACTGCATCTGCCTCAACCAGCAACTGTTTCCTGATACCGTCAAGTTCTTCAAAAGGCACTTCATGATGGTCTGTCACAATCACCGTCATTCCGTTTTCTTTGGCCATTAAAATCTGGTCCTTTGCTGCAATTCCGTTATCGCAGGTCACGATGGTATCAATTCCGTCTTTTAGCGCATCGGATATCAGGCTGTCATTTAAGCCATAGCCGTCCTTCATACGATGGGGAATTACACGGTCTGCCTTAGCACCTAACAAAGACAGTCCCCTGCGCAAAATAAAGGTAGCACAGATTCCGTCCACATCATAATCCCCGATAATGCGGATAGGCTGCTGCTCTTTGATTTTTTCTTCTAAAATAAGAACTGCCTTTTCCATATCCTTTAACAGATAAGGATCATGCAAATCCTCTAAGGTTCCCCGCAAAAACTGCCGGATTTCTTCCTCTTCAATAATGTCCCTGTTTCGCATAATACGGGCAAGCACAGGGGTTATTCCATATTCTTCCGCTATTTTATTAAAGTCGGCCTTTTTTGCGGCCACCATCCATTTTGCCATGACAGAACTTCCTCTTATTTACTCATTTCTCCCATTGTAACACACATTTCAAAAATAGGAAATTCCCACATACAAAAAGCGTCCCGCTTGTGAAAAGCAGGACGCCTACAATCACTTATTCAAAAAACACGATTAATCTTCTTCCTTCTGAGGAAATACCGTTCTTAAAATCAGCCATAATGCTCCGGTGATACATACAGATGAGAAGGTACCGCAAAGAATACCTGCCATCAAAGGAAGTGCAAATTCCTTTACGCTGGAAACACCGAAAACATACAGAGATGCTACCATAACAAAGGTCGTAAGTGAAGTGAAAATACTTCTGGACAAGGTCTGGGTAATACTGTTGTTTACCACATCTTCCAAAGTGTCTTTTCTTCCCATTTCCTTAACATTTTCACGGACTCTGTCGAAGATAACGATGGTTGCATTGATGGAATAACCGACAATCGTCAGCATACATGCAATAAAGGTGGTTCCTACGGAAACCCTGACAATTGCGTAGAAGGCAAGTACCACTAAAACGTCGTGAATCAGGGCAATTACACTACTTGCACCAAAACGGATATCCTTAAATCTGAACCAGATGTAAACCAGCATACAAAGAGTTGCTACTGCAACCGCTACGATGGAATCTCTCTTCATTTCTCCGCTGACGGTAGAGCTGATGGTTTCTGCCGTAATCTTTTCTGCTTCTACAGAGAAATTGCTTACTAATGCATTCTTAAGGTCTTCTCTTTCTTCTACAGAAAGGGAACGGGTCTTAAAGATTACTTCATTGGTTCCGTCAATCTTCTGGGTCATTACATTGGGATCACCTGTAACATCCTCAATAACGGGTACCACCTGAGAATCAATTTCAGCAAGGCTTAAATCATCATTAAAGGTAACATTGGTAGAGGTACCGCCGATAAATTCAAGACCAAAGTTTAAGCTATTGCCTGTAGTTGCTTTATTTACTCCCATAAATACGAAGCCTGCCAAAATAGCTGCAATGGAAATAGCAAAGAAAATCTTTTTCTTAGAAACAAAATCAACAGCCTTTCTTTCTTTACCGACACCATAGAACTTCGCATCCTGAACACCTAGTGCATAAAGTGCATTCATAATCAATCTGGTAATTACCATAGCGGTAAACATGGATAAAACGATACCAAGTGCAAGGGTTGCCGCAAAGCCTTTTACGGTACCGGTTCCCATAAGACCAAGAACCGCTGCAGCAACTAATGTAGTAATGTTACCGTCCAAAATTGCAGACTGTGCTTTCTTAAAGCCGATATCAATGGCAGATTTCACGGTCTTGCCTTTTGCAAGTTCTTCCCTGATTCTGGCGAAAATAATTACGTTCGCATCTACTGCCATACCAATGGATAAGATAATACCGGCAATACCGGGAAGTGTCAGTGTAATCTCAAATGCATCCAATAAGATAACAATCAGTTCTACATATAATGCAAGGGCAAGGCTGGCTGCCGCACCGGATACAAAGTAAACCGCAATCATAAAAATAACAATAATCACAAAACCGACAGCCGCTGCTTTCAAACTGGTAGCAATTGCTTCTTCACCAAGCTGGGCACCAACTACCTTGGAATGCAGTTCTTCAAGCTCAAGCTTCAGACCACCGATACGGATGGTAGATGCTAACTTTTCTGCTTCTTCTCTGTCAAAATTGCCGGAAATCTGAGCATTTCCGTCTGTAATTGCTGCATTTACCAAAGGTGCGCTGACAATTTCGCCATCATAATAAATACCAAGTGTCTCACCCTTCTGATAAGCACTTGCTGTAGCTTCTGCAAATTTCGCAGTACCTTCCGGTGTCATAACCAAATCAACCACGATGTCACTGTTCCCCATCTGGTCGGTCGCAATCATAACCTGCGCATCTTTTACATCAGTACCGGAAAGGGGGGTACTGCCTTCTGCTACCATGGTGTCAATGTCCTTTAACATGGTATAAACGATATTACCTTCCGCATCATAGCCACCCTGGTAATTTAAATTACCTGCCGCATCTGTTTCTGCTACAAAATACAAAGAACCGGGTTTGCCAAGTTCCTCTAAAATAGCGTTGGCATCAGATACGCCGGGAATTTCAATATTGATTCTGTCATCACCTTCCTGGTATACAACAGATTCAGTACTGTATACTTCTACTCTCTTCTGCAGTTTGTAAATGGTATCGGACATATCACTTGCATCAGGTTTCTCATCACCAACTACCTGATAAGTAATGCTGACACCGCCTGCAAGGTCCAGTCCCAAATCAATACTGGATGCAGAACCTGTTCCTTCTTCGCCAAATCCTACTGCCGCCGTATAGCCAAAAAAGCCAAGTAAAATAACAAGCACTAAAAGGACTATCGCTGCTCTACTTTTTTTCATGATTCTTCTCCTTCCAAGTCGGCCAGGGCCGCTTTTATCATAATCGCACATTCAACACGTTTTCTTTGTAATTCACAACCGATGTCGTAGGCATCATTAATATTTCCGTGGAAATTATAAGAATTCGCCGCACATCCGCCGCTGCAATAAAACTTCGCAAAACACTTCTTACACTTGTCCTTTGCATAGACATTACAGGTCTTGAATTCATCCACAATATCGGGACGCACAATACCATCATCCACATTTCCCATCAGGAACTGTTCCTGTCCCACAAACTGGTGACAAGGATAAAAATCACCCCAAGGTGTCACTGCCAGATATTCCGTTCCGCTGCCGCAACCGGAAAGACGCTTAGCCACACAGGGACCACCCTGTAAATCAATCATAAAGTGGAAGAAATTCACGCCCTTGCCTTCTTTTCTGCGGTTTAACAATTCCACGGCAAGACGGTCGTACTCTTCTAACAGACGGGGAATATCCTCTTCGCGGATGGCATAACTTTCCTTGGAATCAGCTACAACAGGTTCTACTGAAATCTGCTTAAAGCCAAGGTCCGCCAGATGCTTCACATCCTCTGCAAAATCCATATTATTACGGGTAAAGGTTCCTCTTACATAATAATCCATCTGGCCGCGGCTTTCCGCCACCTTTTGGAATTTGGGAACCACCAGGTCATAACTGCCAAGTCCTGCACGGAAAGGACGCATATAATCATGCACTTCCTTACGTCCGTCTATGGATAAGACTACATTTGCCATTTCTTTATTGGCAAATTCAAGTACCTCATCATTCAAAAGCACACCGTTTGTAGTTAAGGTAAAGCGGAACTTCTTGTTATTTGCTTCTTCAAGACTTCTTCCGTAAGCAACCAAATCCTTTACAACCTGCCAGTTCATCAGCGGCTCGCCGCCAAAGAAATCCACTTCCAGATTGACTCTGTTTCCGGAATTGGCCACAAGAAAATCAAGGGCCTTCTTACCAACCTCAAAGCTCATCAGTGCACGTCTGCCGTGATATTCGCCTTCCTCTGCAAAACAATATTTGCAGGCAAGATTACAATCATGGGCAATGTGCAGACAAAGTGCTTTTACGACGGTCTGTCTTTTCTTAAAATCTATAATATAATTTTCGTAGATATCTTCCGTAAAAAGCATCCCTGCTTCCTTCAGTTCCAAAACTTCTTCCACTGCTTCTGCAAGGTCAGCTTCCGGATAAGTTCCGAAAAGCTCTGCTTTCACTGCTTCCCCTGCATCTGCATTTTCTGAAAGTGCCCGGGAAACAACCGGTATCACATCATAAACTACTTCGTCTACCACATGTACGGAACCGCTGTTTACGTCCAGCACGATGTTGTAGCCGTTATTTTTATACTGATGTACCACGTTAACTTACCTTCCTCAATTTCATTTATATAAACGTATAATAAGCAGCGACTTTCGTCGCTGCTTACATCACATGCTTATCGTGTGACTATTTTACCTTTTCACAGCTCTGGTTACCTACTGTACAGGAGGTCTTACATGCTGACTGGCAGGAAGTCTGGCATTCACCGCATCCGCCCTTTTTCATGGATTCTTTTAAATCTCTTGTAGTTAATGTTTTAATACGCTTCATATTGGTATCTCCTTTATCATTACCTGTAACCGGTTACAGGCATTCTTTTACAATTTGGATACATTATAGCACATATCTTCCGTTAGGGAAAGTTTTTTTTATTCTTCTTCCTTCTTTTCCCCGTCATGGTTATTTTCAGGTTCCGTTTCCTCTTCACCGGCTTTTTCGGGAAGGGTCATAAGTACCTTTACAACACGGTTCTGGCTGATGCCCTTAACCTGTAAAACAGTACCGTCTTCTAAGTGAATGGCTTCCTCATCTTCCGGCAATCTGTCTAACTGCTCAATTAAAAGTCCCGCTATGGAATCATAATCTTCAGAACAAAGGTCTGTCTCCAGCTGATCGTTGATATCTGCCAGTTTCATGCTTCCTTCTACCAGATAGGTCCTGTCCCCGACTTCCTGAATCAATTCTTCTTCATCTCCGTCATATTCATCACGGATTTCACCAACAATTTCTTCCAGGAGGTCCTCTAAGGTAATCATACCTACCGTCGCTCCGTATTCATTTAGTACAAAGGAAACATTAAAGCTCTTCTCCCTCATTTCAATGAGCAGGTCTGCCGTCTTTTTAAACTCATAGGTGTAATAGGCATCCCGCATGATATCCTGAATGGAAAAAGCTTCTCTATTTTCAACCAAAATAAAATCCTTGATATTAATCAGTCCGATAATATTATCTTTATCTTCTTTATAAACAGGAATTCTGGTGTACATACACTCTTTAAAAAGACTCATGACAGCCTCATAATCAGCCTCTTCACTAATGGTCACCATATCAATCCTGGGAATCATAATGTCCTTGGCTACCGCATCGGAAAAATCAAATACATTGTAAATAATTTCTCTCTCTTCCGACTCAATGACACCATCCTCGTGACTGACCTCCACATAGGTCCGAAGTTCATTCTCCGTCATCGCCACCCGCTTTTCGGGGTCAATATGTAACAGTTTCATCACGCCGCCTGCCATCATATCTACCAGAAAAATCACGGGCGTCATCACCTTCATAATGGCTGCGATGATACCTGCATAAAAAAGCGCTAACTTCTCTGCATAAGACATTGCCATATTCTTTGGTGTAATTTCACCGAAAATTAATACCAATACGGTAAGTATTCCGGTAGCAATTCCCACTGATAAATTGATTTTGATTGCCAGCGTCGTGGCCAGGGCGGATGCAGAAATATTTACGATATTGTTTCCAATCAATATGGCACTTAACATCTTTCCGTACTTCTCTAAGACCTTAAGGGCCGTTTCCGCTTTCCTGTTTCCCTCTTCGGCAAGTGCTTTAAGCCTCACCTTATTTACTGTCGTAAGGGCTGTTTCCGCAGAGGAAAAAAAGGCGGAAAGTCCAATTAAAATGATTAATGCACACAGTTGTATGACACCTTCGGTATCTAACAAAATAAACTCACTCCTTATCTTTTTTATAATAAGCAATATTACAATATTGGGGTATTCTCTGTCAAGTTAAGACATAATATATATCAATCAACGATTTTCTCCGTCTGAAGGAGTTCCTATGTCAAAAAAATTCTCCCTAACCTCCCAAGCAGTATTTCTTTTCAAGAACTTATTATTCTCTTATGCCATTACTGCTATTTTGCTGTTTATAACGGCTTTTGTCCTTTACCGGTTCCACCCGGGCGCTAAAACCGTATCCCTTTGCATCACCTGCATTTATGTCATTGCCACATTCCTTGCAGGCTTTCTGGCAGGCAAAAAGGAGGGCGTCCGGAAGTTTCTCTGGGGTATGGTCTCCGGAATTCTCTACTTCATCATCCTGGCCCTGCTTTCGCTGATCTTTAAGCAGGATTCCGCTTCCATGGGCGGAAATTTCTTCTCCGTGATGATTTTATGTACCGCTTCCGGCATGCTTGGCGGAATGGTCAGCTGACTTTCGCCCGGCTAATTTAAAAGCGGAAAACCACACCTACCACTGCCGCAAACAAAAGCCACGCGGCGGGATGCAGGTTTTTCAGTTTTTTCACACGCATCAGGAAAAAGACAACAATTGCCAGCACCATCGTTTTATAGGCCGGTGCCATTCCTGCATCCGTCTGTATAAACAAGGATACCTTACATAAATGAAATACCGCTGTTGCAATCAGCGCCGTCACTGCCGGACGGATTCCGAAAAAAGCGGCCTTTACATAACGGTTTTCACTGAAGTTCTGTAAAAAACGGGCTATCAGGATAATCACCACGATACTGGGAATCACCAGTCCGACAGAAGCAATCAGTCCACCCCAAACACCGCAAGTGGTAACACCGGCATAGGTTGCCATATTAAGGCCTACCGGTCCGGGCGTAGATTCACTGATGGCTATCATGTTGGTTAATTCCTCCATGGTAAACCAATCCTTGGTCCTGGTAAGGTCCATTAAATACGGTATCGTCGCAGGACCGCCGCCTACGGCAAACAGCCCTATTTTAAAGAAACTGAAGAAAAGGTCAAACACTCTGCTCATTTGTCTGCTCCTTTCTTTTTCAGGCTTTCAAACAGGATTCCCATACATCCTGCCAAAAGAACAATAATAATCAGCGGCACTTTTGTAAACATGGCAAGGAAAAATGCCAGAATACAAATCACATAGGTAACGGGCGCCACCAGGGATTTCTTGGCTAGAGTTAACACGGTGTTTAACATCAGCGCACAAACAACACCTCTCACTCCCATCAGGGCGTGCTGGAGCCACACATTATCCATGAAATTTTCCAGGAAAAGTGCTATCACGGTAAGCATCAGAACCGACGGGGATACCATCCCCATGGTAGCACTGATTCCGCCTGCCACACCCTTCCGTAAATATCCCACAAAGGTTGCCGTATTCACCGCAATGATTCCCGGCGTACACTGCCCGATTGCATAACAGTCCAAAAGTTTCTCTTCGGTAATCCAATTTCTTTTTTCAACCAGTTCGTATTTCAGCATGGGCAGCATGGTAAGACCGCCGCCAAAGGTGAGCCCTCCGATCTTAAAAAACGCCCAATACAGTTCTAAATGTTCCTTCATTCTACAAAAGCTCCTTATAAAGTTTCAGCTTTACAACATTTCCTTCTATCGAAACATCCGCCTTATCCGTCATCATCCCGATTAATAACAGCTGGCTGCTCTCTCCCGGGTCTCCGCTTCCTGCAAGTTCCCAGTAAATATCCTCCATACCTTCATTCTTTTCTTCATTCAGGTACTGGCTCATTCTATCCAATTTATCTGCATATTCCGGATTAAAATTGGATTCAAAATCAATCACTGCATGATGTTCATCCACCTTTCTGATACCGGAATGAATTTCATCTGCGCCTATCGCAAAAAAGAATATGGTTAATTCTTCAATTATTTTCGCTACTTTCTTTTCTTCGTGTGTCATACTTTATCCTCACTTTGTTTTTTTCTTTGCATTCTTTTTTTCTGCATCTGTCCCATAAATCCGCTGTTCATAAAGCTTTCCAGCATGGGAACCATAACAATGGCCACCAGACCCGTACTAAAGCCGTTATTATACAGGTTTAAACCGCCGTATAAGGCAGAAGAACAAACCACCACTGCCGCATGTAAGATACCTGCTATCAAACCGGCAACGATGCCGAACTGACCCGCAACCGGTGCCAGACCATAGGCAAATACTGCTGCCAACTGCATGCCCGGGTCTTTGGCCGCATAATCGGTAAATAAAGTTGATGAAAAAACACCAATCATAACCGGGATATAGTTTCTTACATGCACACCGAATGCACCAAACCCGTATGCGGACAAAATAGCACCCACTACGGGACCTGACAAATCGCCTCCGATTAACAGAATATAAGTAAGGCCTACCGCACCTACCATTCCCATGTTGATTAAGGTCACGCCTTCGCCGTCCATCATTATAAAGTCAGCTACCGCACGGCCGGGATGCTTTAACAAATGCCGCAGTCCTTTCATGCTGTTTCCGTTCATCCAAAAACCAAGCAGTGATGTCAACAGGAAGAATCCGTACAAACCGATGACCAAAAACATCGGTCTGCCTGCCTTCCAGATAAATACGCTGTTACAGCTAAGTCCCACAGACTGTAACACACATACAATCACAAAGGCTAAAATTCCTGCCGCAAAGCCCATGTTTAACAGATTATAACCCATATGCATAGACGCAGTATGCGTTGCCAACGGCGGTAAAATGAACCCAACAAAAAGGCCGATTACCATCGCCAGCAGGAAATTCACAATTGCCGGAAACGGAAGCAGGTAACCCATTTCCGTAACAAGCGGTGATAAACAGGAACCAAACAGTGCCGTATATACATAACGGCTCACCGGCACCTTGTGCACCCGCGCATAAATAGCGGTTCCTATGATGATGGGCAGCACATTAATGGGGTTTTTGCCAAAAAGGGCAAAGCCGATATTAATAAACAAGACTGCCATCGTCAAACCGGAATAATGAATTTTTAACTTATGAAGCATCAGCATTGCCGATGCCGTAACCAGTGCCGCATTAAAAAAGGCTGCACCATAAGAGGAAAGTTCAAAATAGTCTGTTATTAATGTGTCTCTGGAGCTTATGATTGTTACCATTCCCCGGATAAGCCCCATCGGACGTTCCATCAGGATTGCTGTACCAAACAGTAACATCATGGTAAACAGGCTAAACAGTTTTAATTCATTTCCCTTAACTTTTAAATGTAACTTTTTCATAAATAACCCATCCTATCAGGAAAGCAGTTTTCTTTTTCTTTCAATCATTTCATCTATTTTTTCGATATAGAGGGAAACATCCTTCACATTGTCGCAACGCTCAATCCTGCCGTCTGCGTAGACACGCTTGGTAATGGAGCCTGCACCCAGGGCGATAATGGTCTGCTTCTCTTCCATAATCAAAATATTGTAAATGCCGAACTTGCCTTCTTTGGCATATCCTACATTTTCAAAATTTCCGGACATATTTTTTTGCCGGTACAAATAATACGGTACCATATCCATTTCCTGCGCACCACCGGCCGCAATTTCCATGGTTTCATCGGTATTATTCAGGGCACTGATTCCATGCTCTTCTATCCACTGATAAAGCCTTGAGCCCCGTTTAATTGCAAGAGAATGGGCTGTCAGGGAATCCGGTGCCAGCTGTTTTACTTCACGGATGGTCTCGGCCACTTCTTCCGCCCCTTCTCCGGGAAGTCCTAAAATCAGGTCCATGTTAATATTTTCAAAGCCAACTTCCTTGGCAAGCGCATAAGCCTCTTTTACCTGCTCTACCGTGTGACGTCTTCCGATGAGCTGAAGGGTTTTATCATGCATGGTCTGGGGATTGACGGAAATTCTGGTAACGCCCCATTTCTTCAACACTTCCAGTTTTTCTCTTGTGATGCTGTCTGCTCTTCCGGCTTCCACGGTAAATTCCTTCACGTGGCTAAAGTCCAGTTTTTCTTTCAAATATCCAAGTAACCGGTCAAGTTCCTCTGCCTCTAATGTAGTAGGGGTACCGCCACCAATGTAAACCGTATCCAGAATTCTATGGCCGTAAAACTCTGCGGTAAATGCAATCTCCTTTTCAAGGGCTTTTAAATATTCTTCCATTCTCTTTTTCCAGGAAACAATGGGATAAGAGGTAAAGGAGCAATATAAGCAGGTGGTGGGACAAAAAGGAATCCCGATATAAAGACTGTAACCGTCTTCATAATGAAGGGTGGAAAGCAGTTCTTTTTCTCTTTTGGCTATGTCAATCGAAAGTTCTCCCTTTTCCCTGCTGATAAAGTAAGTATCCTGCATGTAGGATAAGATTTCAGCCTCATCCTTTCCCTCTTCCAGCATGGTCATAGGAATTTTGGTGGGCCGGATTCCCGTAAGGGTTCCCCAGGGCAGGTGTCTGCCGCAAAACTCCGCCAGAACGGTATAAATCAACTGCTTCAGGCAATTCTTTACTTCCGCCCGTTCCATCGTATCTTCTATCGGAATCTTAAACCCATGAAACCGGGAGTCGCTTTTTTCTTCACTTACCTTGACCACACCCATTAAAATACTGTCTTTTTCAAAACGGAGGGAAATATCCGGAAGCCCCTCTGTGGATGCAACTTCTTTTTCGCCCTCCACAAAGACCTTCACATCACACTCCGGGAAAAAAGCCTTAACCAGAGAATGTACATCATATTCAAAACCGGCCTTATCTAACATAACCGCAATCAATTTTTCTTCCATTATCCTATCCTTTTCTTTCCGTAGTTACTGCCTTTAAGTATAACAGACTTTTGTACCGCATACCAATATATTTTATAAAAAGAATCTTCGCATTTTATTCCATGGAAATTTCCCATAAAGAAAAAGCACAGGCTAATCTTACGACGGGCCTGTGCTTTTGGAACCTTTCACTGTTATTGCTATCCTCTGATTTTTATTCTACCGTTACTACCTTCGCCAGGTTTCTCGGTTTATCTACATCCAGTCCTTTATCCGCAGATACATAGTAAGCCAGAAGCTGCAGTACTACTGAGGTGGGAATGACCATAAACTCATCCTCCATCCGGGGTAATTTAAAGATTTGTTCAAAGGAATAATCCTCCTTTGGAAGATCCTCCCCCTTAATCAGCAGAATCACCTTCGCTCCTCTGGATTGTACTTCTTTTATGTTGGAAAGTTCCTTACTTTTTAGTTTCTCCTGGGTAACCACTGCCAGTACCGGAGTTTCCCGGGTAATAAGTGCAATGGTACCGTGCTTTAACTCTCCGGAGGCATAAGCCTCGGAATGAATATAGGATACTTCCTTTAATTTCAGTGACCCTTCCAAAAGAATGGAATAATCAAGGCCTCTGCCTATCATAAACACATCCTTTGCTCCAAGCATACTGCCTGCCAGATGATGGATTTCATCCTTCCTCTCAAGCACTTCTTCCACCACCATAGGTACGCGTACAAGTTCGCTGATATAACCTTCCAAACGCGCCCCATCCCACAGGTTTCTTGCCATTGCCATTCTTGCCGTAAGCAGGTACAAAACCGCCAATTGGGTGGTATACGCCTTGGTACTTGCTACCGCTATCTCCGGTCCTGCGCAGGTATAAATCACGTACTTACTGTTAACCGCAATGGACGAGCCCTTTACATTCACAACCGAAATACAGGTTGCCCCGCATTTCTTCGCAAATTTCAATGCCTCCAGCGTATCAATGGTTTCTCCGGACTGGGAAATTGCCAGCACCAACGTATCCGGATCCACGACCGGATCATTGTACATAAATTCAGAAGCCATCACCACATCCACATGGATACCAATCATAGACTGAATCAGACTCTTACCTACCAATCCGGCATGCATGGCCGTTCCGCAGGCAATGACACAAATTCTCTTACATTCCCGAAAAACGCTGTCCGGGATTTGGCCTTCGCTAAAATCCGGCACGCCGTCTTTTAAGTAGGTCTGAATGGTCTCCCTGATTACGGCCGGCTGCTCCATGATTTCTTTTTCCATAAAAAACGGATAACCGCCTTTGTCGCTGCGGGAGGTATCCCAATCCACCGTCATATATTCCGGCTCTGCTGCTTCTCCGGAAAGGTCGTACAGCTCAATTCCTTCTTTTCCGAAGCAGGCAATATGAAACTCCGGCAACACAAAGTATCGGTCGGTATAAGCAGAAAGCGCTGCCACATCCGAAGAAAATACCGCGCCGCCGTCTATCTTTGCCGCCACAATGGGACTTACGTTTCTAATGGCAAATATTTTACCGGGAATATCATCAAACATCACCGCCAGGGCAAAGGTGCCCTTTAGTTTCAATACCGTTTTGCGGATTGCCGCATAGGGGTCGTTTTGATAATAATGGGAAAGCATCGCCGCTACCACTTCCGAATCTGTCTGCGATACCAGTTTTCCATTCAGCCCATACTTCTCCGTCAGTTCCTGATAATTCTCGATGATACCGTTATGAATTACCGTTACTGCTCCAAACCGGTGAGGATGCGCATTTACGTCACTGACACCGCCATGGGTAGCCCATCTGGTGTGCCCCATGCCACAGACAGCATCTGTCTTCGCTTCCTGCATTCGTTTCCGCAGTTCCTTAACTCGTCCGGCGCACTTAATGACCTGTACGCCGTCTTTTTTGCTTAGGGCAATTCCGGCGCTGTCATAGCCTCTGTATTCTAAAAGTTCCAATGCATCCGCCAAAATACTCCCAGCTTCCCTGTTTCCCGTATATCCTATAATTCCACACATTTATTCTTTTCCTCATCTTTCTATATGCTTCCCGGTCAGTATATTTATTTCCTTGCCGGGGTCTTATTATCATGATATTTTCATCTTCTTTTGATGAATCCTCTTCCGTTAAGACGTATTTGTTTTGCAGTTACCTGCATATTTGCCGTCTTATCTCGCACCGGAACATGCGGAAGGGCGTCCGCCGAATTTTCGATAACCCTTCTCCTCGTCATCCTTAAAACCGGCCTACGGTCAGCTAAGGCTCATGGCGCTAAATGAGGAAAACAATAACAGTTGATAGAAACTATATCTTTCTTAAGTTTTCAAGGTTCCAAAAGAAATTATAAAAGATTTGCGTTTTCTTGTAAAGAAGTACTGTTACACAAAAAAAGATTGCGCTTCATTCCGAAGTGCAATCTTTCTTTTTGACTAATTCATAAACTGTTTAGTTGTATTCTACAACGTCGCTGTATTCCTGCCAGATGTTACATACCCAAGTACTTCCCTGATTGAAAATTACTTCTTCGCCGTTTTCATCAAAGAATTTTGCAGGAGTTGCATCTCCGTCATAACGCATCCATTTACCCTTAATTACCTTACCGCCGGTAAATACGATGGCATCACCTTCACCGTGAACGCCGAATGCAAGGTAGTCCTTTGCATCACGTACTTCACCGTGGCAATACTGGAATACTACGTTTGAAACCTTAAGCTGGCTTCCGTCAAATTCATCAATCTGGGGAGCATCATCCTGGAAACGGTAGTATGCATTTTCTTCTTCGTTATACTCGAAATAAGGATTGTTGATACCGTATCCGCTCTTGTTGGATTCTTTTCCGCCGGGATAAATCATGGTAGCAGTTTCTGCATCTTCGTAATTGCTCTGTGCAAGCACACCATCCGCTGCAAAAGTAAAAGGAGGTACATGCTGCTCATCATATTCCCAAGTATAACCAAGACGCTCTGCTGCATCTAACATACCGTCAATAAACAGGTAACCGGTAAATTCAGTTGCCTTTCCGGGACGCTTTACTCTGCCGTAAGCTTCGTTTGCAGGCTTATAAATACCTTCTACCGCAGCACTGATGTTCTGAACGGTATCACGGTTAATCAGTTCTTCTACATAAGGTCTTGCAAGACCCCAGTTACAATAAATTGCCTGATATCCCATAGCCTGATATACATAATAGTCACGGCTGCTTCGAACGGGACCTACTCTGTCAAGGTCATCAAAATCTTCAATAACTGCCATTAATCTGGTAATACGGCCTTCTACAGGTGCTTCATAAATAATACTTGCCTTACCGAGACCATACTGGGGCATTGCAGGGGTATTATTGGGAATCATTACTGCGATGGGTCTTCTGTTTACTACTGCTTCATCCTTCCATTCACCGGTAAGGAAACTCTGCATCTTACCATCAACTACTTCTCTTTCTTCGATGATAGCCGGACCGGGTTCTTCAGTCGGTTCAGGGGTAGGTTCTTCTGTAGGTTCAGGTGTTACAATTTCTACCTTCTCTACTACGGGGGGCTGAACTTCAGCCGATGCTTCTTCTTTTTTGCCGCAACCGGTAAATAACATAGTCATTGTAAGTGCTGCCACAAAACTCAATAATAATTTCTTGCTCATTTGTAATCCTCTCTTTTGTTTTATTTTATGGGTATTTTTATCTATTTTTAATCCTGCTTCTTTAAAGAAAAGGATTATTATCTTTTTCATATCCGATGGTGGTCATATCGCCATGTCCCGGATATACTTTTACATCCTCGGGAAGAATCATCAGTTTCTCCCGGATGGAGCGTACCAGCGTGCTCATGCTGCCTGTGGGAAAATCCGTTCTTCCTACGGACCCCTCAAATAAGGTATCGCCGCTTACCAGTATCTTATCTTTTTCAAAATAAAAGCATCCGCTTCCTGCGGTATGGCCCGGTGTCAAAATGGCACGGAAGGTAATATCATTTAAGGTTACTTCCTGTCCATCCACAAACCACTCTTCCGGGACAATGCTCACTGCTCTTCCTGCAGAAGCGGAAATATTCATTCCGGGGTCTGCACACAGTTCTCTTTCTGCTTCAAAAGCATAAAGCTTCGCGCCGGAAAGTTCCCGCAGTTTTTCCGCGCCCCAGATATGGTCAAAATGTCCGTGGGTAAGCAGAATTGCTTTCACCAAAAAGCCTTTGTCCTTTAATGCCTCGTAGAGGTAATCTCCTCTGTCGGCGGGGTCAAAAAGGAGCACGTCCTTTTTCCCTTCTTCATATACAAAATAACAATTGGTCTGACACATACCCATCATTATTTTACCGATTTTTAACTCTGCCATATAAGCGTCCTTTCTTAGCCGGTGGTTCTCTCAATATCCACTACGCTTTCGATACTTCTTAACTTATCAATGATTCTTACCAATTCATCCCTGCTTGAAATTTCAAAGGATGTGGAAAGTGTCGCCAGTCCCTGTTTGTTGGTTCTGGTATTCATGGACAAAATATCAATATCCTTTTCTGTAAGAGCCTTGGATATATCTGCCAAAAGACCGTTTCTGTTGTTGGCATAAATCTTGATTTCCGCCAGGTACTTTTCACCATGCATATCATCCGGTGAGCCTTCCCACTCTGCATCTATCAGACGTTCCCGCTCAATTTCCGGTAAATGAATCATATTTACGCAGTCGGTTCTGTGAATGGAAACACCGCGGCCTCTGGTCACAAAACCCACAATCTCATCACCCGGCACAGGAGAACAACACTTGGAAAAACGCACTGCCAAATCGTGAATGCCCTTCACCACGATACCGCTCTTGGAACGCATATGGGCGGGTCTTGCATTCTGGGCATTCTCTGCCACTTCCGCAAGTACCTGTTCATTGGTCATGGGTACCTTGTGGTCCTTCTCGTATAACTCCAGCATACGGTTGATAATCTGGCCTTCCTTAAGGCCCCCGTGACCAACCGCCGCAAGCACTGCTTCCCAGTCATGGAAACCGTACTTACGCATGATAGGTGACATATATTCCTGTTTGAAAATATCAACAGAATTAATTCCCTTCACACGGCAATAATTCTGTAAAAGTTCCTTCCCTTTGATGATATTTTCTTCTTTAAATTCATTCTTAAACCACTGGTTAATTTTATTCTTCGCCTGGGTACTCTTAACAACGGAAAGCCAGTCGCGGCTTGGTCCTTTGGAGTTCTGGGAGGTTAAGATTTCAATCCGGTCACCGTTCTTGATTTCATAATCAATGGTTACCAGTTTGCCGTTGACACGGGCACCAATCATCTTATTTCCTACCGCACTGTGGATGCTGTAAGCAAAGTCAATGGGGGTAGAGCCTGCCGGCAGGTTCTTTACTTCTCCCGTAGGGGTAAAGCAATACACGCTGTCTGAGAACAAATCAAGGTCACTCTTTAACAGATTCATGAATTCCTTGTTATCGGACATATCACGCTGCCATTCCAAAATCTGACGAAGCCATGTCAGCTTTTCTTCTTCGGAATTAACCTTTTTACCGTCCTTCTTACCGTCGGAGGCTTCCTTGTATTTCCAATGGGCCGCAATACCGTATTCTGCCGCCTTGTGCATTTCATAGGTTCTGATCTGGATTTCAAAAGGCTGTCCGCTGATACCGATTAAGGTCGTGTGCAGGGACTGGTACATATTTTCCTTGGGCATGGCAATATAATCTTTGAAACGCCCGGGAATCGGCTTGTACATCTCATGGATGACACCAAGCGCCGCATAACAGTCCTTCACGGAATCTACAATGATACGCACTGCAAACAGGTCATAAATCTGGTCAATGGTCTTGTTCTGGTTCTTCATCTTCTTGTAAATACTGAAGAAATGCTTCACACGGCCATCAATCTGGGCTTTGATTCCCGCATTGGAAATATGCTCACTGACTTCATCTACAATGGTCTGTATATATTTTTCGCGGACACTTTTACGGACCGCAATTTTATCCACCAAATCATAATATGCTTCCGGTTCCAGATATTTTAAGGACAAATCATCTAACTCCACCTTAATTCTGGAAATACCCAGCCTTTGAGCGATGGGCGCATAAATTTCCATGGTTTCTCTGGCAATTCTCTGCTGACCTTCGGGACTCTTGTACTTGAGGGTACGCATGTTGTGCAGACGGTCGGCAAGCTTAATCAGAATCACACGAATATCCTTGGCCATAGCCAGGAACATCTTTCGTAAATTCTCAGCCTGCATTTCAAAACGGTCTAATGCTTTGTCCCCGTTTTCATTGGTAATCTGAAGCTGCTCTAACTTGGTAACACCGTCAACAAGAAGGGCTACGTCAGCGCCGAACTGCTCCTTAATCTCATCTTCCGTCATAATGGTATCTTCAATGACGTCATGTAAAAGTCCTGCGGCAATGGTTTCCTTGTCCATTTCCAAATCAGCCAATATGATAGATACATAAAGCGGATGAATAATATAAGGCTCTCCTGACTTTCGTACCTGATCCTTATGGGCAAGGGATGCCACATGATATGCCTTCTCAATCAGGGAAATATCGTCAGAGGGATGGTATTTCCGGACACGGAAAATAAGGTCCCTGTATAATTGCTCGGGACTTTGGAATTCCTGAATGTGTTCAATCTTACCGTCATCAATTACAACGCTCTTTTTGGTTGTCGTCTTCATCTCTTCTGTCATAATTTCACATCCTTGACTGCTTTTACAGCATATCTGTCTTATTATATATTTTTTTGGGGGTTTCGTCAATGGGTGCCTGAAGGCTCTCTTTTATCCTTTGGCCTAATTTAAGCAATAAACAACCTCCCTTTGTCACTTTGGCAAAGGGAGGTGAATTTCATAGAAGCAATTTGCTTGATAAGTTGGACTTTGCCGCTCTGACAAACAAAAACCTTCTATTCTATTTCCCGCAAAAAGTCAGTATTTCCGACTATTTCTCTTTTTTCATATTTCCGTCGGGTGGTTTTTGCTGCCATTACCGACTCCCCGTACAGATTCCTTCGCACCGGTCGGTATCCTATGAGCTCTTTTCCCGACTATATCCGGTCTTTTTTGAACTCAATCGGGAAAACGCCAACTTTCTTATCCGACTAAAAAAATATTTTTCCTCTTCGAGTCGGTTTAATGGATAAATTCACCCCGACTTAATTTCAATATTTTCCCATTAATAGGATTTTTCATTTTCTTTTATTCGTAAACTTCTTTTTTATTTCTATAATCCACCTTCTTGCCCTGCGGACAAGAAGGATCCCTTACTCCAAAGAACGTACATACGCGCACTCCGTGCTTTTTGCTGCGCTGCAGCCGTATGCACATTAGCAGGCTCGCTTAGCCTCCAAATACCTTCGGTATTCGTCGGCTACCGCTTACAGCGGTATATTCTTTCCTTTACTTAAACTCGCATACGCGCACTCCGTGCTTTTTGCTGCGCTGCAGCCGTATGCTCGTTAACCCATCGGTAAAATTAAATGAGGTCCTCTTCTGAGGACCTCGCTTAATTTTCTTCCGATGGGTTACATCATTCCGCCCATGCCGCCACCGGGCATTGCAGGCATTTCTTCTTTGATGTTTGCTACAACAGATTCTGTTGTAAGGAGTGTGGATGCAACGCTGGTTGCATTCTGAAGTGCGCTTCTTGTAACCTTTGCAGGATCAAGGATTCCGGCACTTACCATATCTACATATTCTTCCTTCAGGGCATCGAAACCGATACCAACTTCGGATTCTCTTACTTTGTTAATGATTACGCTGCCTTCTAAACCTGCGTTTGCAGAGATGTGGAATAAAGGAGCTTCTAATGCCTTCAGTACAATCTTTGCACCGGTTCTTTCATCACCTTCTAAGGTGTCAGCTAATTTAGCTACTTCCTTGGAAGCGTGGATGTAAGCAGAACCACCACCACAGATGATACCTTCTTCTACTGCTGCTCTGGTTGCTGCAAGAGCATCTTCTAAACGAAGCTTTGCTTCCTTCATTTCTGTTTCGGTAGCAGCACCAACACGGATAACAGCTACGCCGCCTGCCAGTTTCGCAAGTCTTTCCTGTAATTTTTCTCTGTCGAAATCAGATGTGGTTTCTTCAATCTGTCCCTTAATCTGGCTGATTCTTGCAGCGATTGCATTCTTGTCGCCTTCGCCGTCTACGATTACGGTAGATTCCTTCTGAATCTTAACGGATTTCGCACGGCCAAGCTGTGCAAGGCTTGCTTCTTTTAAGTCAAGACCGAGTTCTTCGCTGATTACCTGACCGCCTGTCAGAATTGCGATATCCTCAAGCATTGCTTTTCTTCTGTCACCGTAGCCGGGAGCCTTCACTGCTACTACATTGAAGGTACCGCGGAGTTTGTTTACGATTAATGTGGTAAGTGCTTCACCTTCTACATCTTCAGCTACGATGAGAAGTTTCGCGCCACACTGTACAATCTGTTCAAGTACAGGGAGGATTTCCTGAATATTGGAAATCTTCTTGTCAGTAATTAAGATATAAGGATTATCAAGAACTGCTTCCATCTTATCCATATCAGTTGCCATGTAAGCAGAGATATAACCTCTGTCAAACTGCATACCTTCTACAAGGTCAAGTTCGGTAAGCATGGTCTTACTTTCTTCGATGGTGATAACACCGTCTCCGGAAACTTTTTCCATAGCATCTGCTACAAGTGCACCTACTTCTTCATCGCCTGCAGAAATTGCTGCTACTCTTGCAATATGTTCCTTACCATTTACTTTAGAGCTCATCTTAGCGATAGCTTCTACTGCACAGTCAGTTGCTTTCTTCATACCTTTTCTTAAGATAATGGGGTTTGCGCCTGCTGCCAAGTTCTTCATACCTGCATTTACCATTGCCTGAGCGAGAACGGTTGCTGTGGTAGTACCGTCACCTGCTACATCATTGGTCTTGGTTGCTACTTCCTTCACAAGCTGTGCGCCCATGTTTTCGAAAGCATCTTCCAGTTCGATTTCCTTTGCAATGGTTACACCGTCATTGGTGATAAGGGGTGCGCCATAGGATTTATCCAAAACTACGTTTCTTCCCTTAGGTCCTAAGGTTACTCTTACAGTATTTGCAAGCTGGTTTACGCCTGCTTCAAGTGCAGCACGTGCGTCTGCGCCATATTTTAATTCTTTTGCCATTTTTCGGCCTCCTTTATTTACATTACTTTTTTTATTACTGGATGATTGCGAGAATATCGTTCTGTCTTACGATGATGTATTCTTCTTCGTCAACCTTTACTTCGGTACCTGCGTACTTGGAGTAAATAACCTGGTCTCCAACTTTTACTTCCATCTTTACTTCCTTGCCGTCTACCATACCGCCGGGGCCTACTGCAAGAACTTCTGCCTGCTGGGGTTTTTCCTTATTCTGTCCGGGTAAAACGATGCCGGATTTGGTGGTTTCTTCTGCAATTAACTGCTTTAATACGACTCTGTCTCCTAAAGGTACTAACTTCATGATAAATGCCTCCTTCTATTTTTACATAATCATTATTATATTTATTCTTATTAGCACTCTTGCCTTACGAGTGCTAATCGCTAAAACATATATTAGATTTATATGCACGGGTTTGCAAATGGTATCACAAGCGGTTTTTGCAGTCTTTTCTCTTGTTTTCTCTTTTTTACTCAATTATCCTCTTGTTTTCTCATTTTTGGAGCAATATCACGATTTAATAAATAGTTTATTTTTTAATCTTTTGCCCTATATGGTGCTGACAGGTAATAAAAGCAGGTTTCCTCAGGGACTCTTAAATGACGTATCCAACCGTTTCCATATCCTGCCTCCCGATACTCATCACAGGACGCAATCAGGATTCTTCCGTCAAAAAGTCCGCAAACGGGAGCCGACTCAAATACACAGGGCATCTCATAAGCCGGCATTACATGTACAGCCTCTTCATTTCCCAGATTATATGTAAAAATACCATCATATCCCCAAAACACAAAATCCGTATCCGCCCCCCGCGCTATCACATCCAGCATAATGGTTCCATCAGGAACAATCCCTTCATAAATATCTAACAAACAGCCATTTTCTAAATCAACGGAGGCAATTCCCAGTCTTCTTCCCGCATCCACCATCTGATAGACCGTCACATAAACCTTTCCATCCTTTCCTACTCCCATTCCACCGGCACTGTTAATTCGAAATTCACCACTGTCAATCTCTGTCAGCAATTCTCCTCCTGCATTTAAAACATGGAGTTTGTTTGTTTCTAAACCGATAATATAAATATTTCCCACTTCATCCACTACCAGTTCATTCACATAACCACCTTTTTCATTCCCGTGCACAGACAGTTTGAATTTAGATAATAGTTTTCCATCCTTATTCAGTTTCCACAATACCATTTGCCTGGGTGGTAAAGAATATGGTGTCTCTTCCTGTGCCTTTGCTTCAATGTCCAGTTCTGCCCCCGCGACATATACATTCCCCTTACTGTCTTCGTAAATAAATGACACCTGGGTCTCCTCTTCAAAATCGTCAAAAAACACTTTGGATTCACTTCCGCCTACCGCCATTTGATGTACTGTACTAATTCCTCCCAAATAAATTCTATCTTTTCCGGCTGCAACAGTCGTCACGGAAACTTCACCTTTATAAGGAATCACCAGTTCCTGTCCCGGATCCCAAATAGCTTCCGTATTTAATACGCCTTCTACCCTTACATCACTTACTTCCTTTTCCGATACTTCTTCCGGTATATCAGCTTCCCCTTCTGCAATCATTTCATTCATTTTCTGCAAACTGTAATCTCTTTTCACTAAAAAGTCAATATATTGTAACAGTTCCTCGTCATTCATTTCTTCTTTGGGAAAAAAGAAGGTTCCCGTATCCGGCAAATATGCGACTTTCTTGCCGCGGTAATCTTCTGCTTTTTCCAGCAGCAAAAGTTCTCCTTTCGGGAATCTCCCCTTTTCACTATACAAAGAAAGAAGTTCCTCTTTTCTTAAACGCTCCTCTTCTGTAAGACTCCGATTATAATTATCTGCCGGAGCCTTCGATGTGTATATCTGTACAAAAAACTCTTCTAACTTCTCCCTGTTCAAAGCCTCCATCCTCTGCTTTACGAATCCGACTGACGCTGCTGCTGTAACCGAGCACAACAAGCTTAACACTGCTGCTAATAACACGGCTCGTTTTAAATTCATGATTCCCTTTCTCTTTTGAACCGGCATATCCCTTAATACCGCATCTATTTTTATGGAGACTTTTTCCGGTATCATCATCTGCTCTTTTTCTGCCATCTGATATATTTTTTTGTCAAAATCATTCATATTGTCGATATCCTTTCTTTTTTCGTCCCTACTTTTTACAGTTTCTTATACCTATTTTCCTACCGCTTTCACCAAGGGTTTATCCACGGGAAAGAAACTCCTTAAGCATTCTCCTTCCTCTTGCAAGCCTTGATTTTACGGTTCCTTCCCTCACCTGCAAAATCCGGGCAATTTCAGCAATCGAAAAACGCTCGTAATAAAACAGTATAATTACCTCTCTATAGGGTCTTAGCAACAACATCACCACATCCCACAATTCATGATAATCCTCTTCAAAGGATGGCATAAGTGCTTCCATATTATCTGCATAATAATGCTTTTTCCGCTTTCTATAAATCATTCTCGCCTCATTGGCTGTAATCTGTAAAATCCAGGACTTAAACTTATCAGCATCCTGTAATCTATCTAAATTCTTATATGCCTTTAACACGGATTCACTAACAGCGTCCTCTGCATCATACTGATTTTGCAGAATGCTAAGCGCCAGTCTGTACATATTACCTGTATACTCTTTTATCAGCCCTTCAAAGACTTCCTTTGTAACAGAAGACATGAATTTACCTCCTTTTTTCCGGTCTTTACCTATTTGATTCATGAAAGCCCCAAAAGGTTCCCATCATAAATAAAAAATTATAAAAAAGTAAAAAACAGGCCAGACCGTTCTATATCCGGTATGACCTGCTTCCATATTTTCATACTATCACTGTGCCCCTACAACCCTTTCGAAAGTCTCTCCTTATACCCGGTTGCATTCTTGATTTCAAACTTATTGTTGAACATTTCATATTCCGCATCGGACATCTTATCTTCGATGGTTTCTTCGATATTGGTACGATACACAATACCGATTGCCACGGAAGGTGCAAGGAACGGATCCTCATAGGTAAAGCATCTGTCCTGAATTCTCGCTGCAAAGTTTTCTGCTTCACCATCCTCTGCCATGGGAATCAATACGCCGAATACATCACCGTCGATTCTTCCCACTACAAATTCGGGTTTCATTTCATCTTTGATAATATCTGCAATGACGCGGATTAATCTGTCACTTTCATCATCTCCGAAATGATCGTTCACAAACTTCCAGTCATTGATATTGATATTCATAACCGCTACAGGTACAACGCCGGAACGGTCAATTACTGACATTCTGGATTCGAAGTAATTCTTATTGTACACTCCGGTAAGCACATCTTCCTTTTCATTGGCAGTCTTCTGTCTCTTCTTCTCTGAGAGTTCTTTTTCAACTTCCTCAAGATATATGCTGCTTTCCCTGCGAAGGTAAGATTCTTCTCCCAATCTTGCAAGCAAATGTAAGGTTCCGTCTACCAGGCTCTCCACAAGCTTTTCGTCTTTGCCGGGAACTACTTCCTTCACATATAAATGGCCGATGGTACGGTTCTGAATCCGAAGTTTCTTTCCGGGTTCATTGACTACATCGGGATGGAATCCCAAGAAACTGTCCCCAATTACAATCTCCTTCTCCCCGTGTCTGTCAGTCAGTAAAAAGTTCACTTCCAAAAGTGTAGCCAGGTTCTCAAGATAATCCTTCACTTCATCCATATCGTAGAGATTGGAAAGTGCATAATTTCTGATATTTTCTTTAATCCTCTTTTCCAAAGGAATATTTTGATATTTCATAAAGTAACCTTCTCCCGTTTCTGGTTTTTGTTCTTAATAAGTATAGCGTTTTTATTCTCTATAATCAAGTAATACTTATTCTTTCAAGGTCATCCGGCACGAAAATATTTCCCTTAAAGAACTGTGCTGCTTCTTCCGTATAGAGTTCCTTGCGCCTCTCTAAGGTTTTATCCTCCGTATGGTACAAAATCAAGTTCTTCACAGACAGCTCCTGCGCCAGTTTTCCTGCATCCAAAGCGGTACTGTGATGCTTCTCATAGGGCTTAAAAATCTCCCTGTCCCGATAGGTACAAAAGGCTTCGCAAAGCAAATAGTCACAGCCCTCGGCATAGATTCTTTCGCATTCATAAAAAGGCTCATCCCCAAGGCAGGTTACCGCCTTCCCTTCTGCCACCAGACGAAAACCGAACTGTTTCATCTTCGTGGAACCGATATCAAAAAACGTAACCGGCATATCCATAATTTCCACACACTGCGCATCTTTCACGGTATGGATGAAAATCCGCTCTCCGATACATTTCATGAATTTACCTGCCAGGGTCACGCTGCATATGGTATAAAGCGCCTCTCCTGCTTCTTTATGGCAGTAAATATGGAAGTCTCCCTCATATTTGCCGGCCAACATAGCAGCTGCCACCTTCCGCACCAGCCACACCACGCCAAGGATATGGTCACTGTGGGCATGGGTCAAAATCAGATGATGTATTTGGGAAACGGAAATCCCCGCATCCTCCAACTGGCGGAAAATACCGTTTCCTCCGCCTGCATCTACCAATAAGCAGGCTTCGTTTTTCCTAATGGCAAAACAGGTATTGTAACACCTGGTCACCATGGCATTGCCGGTTCCCAATATAATTAATTCCGTATTTGTTTTCATGTATTATTCTTCTCCCGTAGTTCTTTTCGGATAGGCAGACGCTTTGTCTGCTCTTCGGTAATTGATATCCCCTATCGTACAATAGGTTCCGTCCTTGGTATAGGAATCCATGATATGACTGCTTCTTACGTAAGTTACCGGCTCCGTTCCGGCAGCCTGCTCCTCTTCCTTCTGCTGTTCTTGCCGGCTGTCCGCATGGGCAGAGGCACCGCCTGAAAGGGTCTGTCCGTCCGTAAGTCCGTGAAGACTTCCTTTTCCTATCTTTTTCATGGCCGCAGAAAGTTCTGACTTAAACCTTGCGGATAAGCCCGATATGCCGCCTTCTAAATCCTTTGCGAAAAATCCCTTTAACACTTCCCCTGCACGTAAAAAAACTCCGTACAAAGGAGACCACACCGTTTCCTTTAGTACCGCCAAAAGGGAACGCCTCTCTGCCTGTCCTTTCTCTGCCTGTCCTTCCTCTCCCAGCCGGTTCCAGAATTCCTTCAAAAAAGAGTCCTTCCGGGATACCTTTTCCGCATTCTTCCCGGGCATGGCAGTATGCAGTGTAAGCTCCACATTCTGCCGCCTGATCCGGTACCCTTCTGCTTTGCCGGTTCCGGACAAAACAACAGTATCTGCCGCTTCTTCCTTCGCAGGCTTCATCGTATTTTCTGCCGGTGCAGATGAATGAGTATCGTAATGCTGGCCGGAATACACAGGATAGTCATTTCGTATCTTCATGGTCTCTCCTTTTACCTACAAATCCCGATATATACAACTGTTTCTATTTTTAGTATACACTGCGCAGGCCACAAAATCTATTATCTTTTTGGTTTTTCTTTACGCAATCTTAACGCATACCAATTGCCCGATTGAGCCGAAAAAGGTATAATATGTAAAAAACATTCAGAGGATAGTTTCATGAAAACAAAATCGTTTTTTTCTACCCCCACAGGACTTATCGTCCGGGATATTCTGGTAACCATTTTCCTCGCAGGTATTGCAACGCTGATTGCCTTTTGGTTTTTCAGGACAGTCCCTGAAAATCCGGCTAATATTGCACTGGTATATATTACTGCCCTGGTTCTGATTGCCAGATTTACCACCGGTTATGTGTATGGCATCATCGCCTCCCTGTTCGGCGTTGTCAGTGTAAATTTTTTGTTTACATATCCTTATTTCGCATTCAACTTCACAATGACAGGTTATCCCATTACCTTTTTGTTCATGCTGATTATTTCCATTACCATCAGTGCCATGACAAGCCGGATTAAATTACAGGGGAAAATTTTGTTGGAACGTGAAAAATTACTTATGGAAGCTGAAAAAGAAAAAATGCGGGCGAATCTGTTACGTTCCGTATCTCACGATTTGCGTACTCCGCTGACAGGAATTATCGGAAACAGTTCCACTTATTTGGATAATAAAGATTCTCTTTCGGAAGAAGAAAAAATCAGAATCATCGGACATATCAACGAAGATTCCAACTGGCTTCTTAACATGGTTGAAAATCTTCTCTCCGTTACCAGAATCGATGAACACAGCATGGGGATTGCCACTTCCTTAGAATCGGTAGAGGAAGTCGTTGCAGAGGCTATTCTCCGCATCCAAAAAAGACTTCCCGATATGCAAATTAACGTAACCGTTCCGGAACACTATTTACTAATCCCCATGGACGCCATGTTAATTGAACAGGTTATTATCAATCTGCTTGAAAATGCAGTGGTTCATTCCAAGACCACGCTTCCCATCGAGCTTACCGTTACGGAAGAGGACAAAATGGTCTGTTTCCACGTTAAAGACTATGGTATCGGTATTACACCCGAGCGCTTACCTACTATTTTTGACGGTGTTCCCTATTCACATATGAACACCCAGGACAGTCACAAAGGAATCGGTATCGGCCTTTCCATTTGTAAAACCATCATTACTGCACACGGCGGTTCTATTGCAGCAGTCAACCATGAAAAAGGATGTTGCTTTTCATTTACATTACCTAAGGAGGAAAATTCCTGATGCAGCCTAAATTTTCTATTTTATTAATCGAAGATGAGGAAAATATCCGTTCTTTTATTTCCACCACATTAAAGAACCAGAATTATAAAATTACCGTAGCCGGCTCCGGTAAGGAGGGACTTCACTTAAGCGCTTCTCTTTGCCCTGACCTTATCCTGCTTGATTTGGGCCTTCCGGATATGGACGGCATGCAGGTCATTCAAAAGTTGCGGGAATGGAGTTCTATTCCCATCATCGTGATTTCTGCAAGAAATCATGAACAGGAAAAAGCAAAGGCCTTAGACCTTGGTGCTGACGACTATATCACAAAGCCCTTCAGTACGGTTGAATTACTTGCCAGAATCCGTACCTCCTTACGCCACAGTACCCAAATAAACGGACAGACCCTTGCTTTACCCATCTACCGCCACAAAAATCTGATCATTGACTACGATAAACATTTGGTCACCTTAGACGGAGAAATGATTCATTTAACCCAGATTGAATTCAAGCTTCTCTCCCTGCTTTCCCAAAACAGCGGCAAAGTACTTACCTATGCCTCTATTATGGAAAAAATTTGGGGCCCTTATGTGGACAATAACAACCAGATACTTCGTGTAAATATGGCAAATATCCGCCGTAAAATCGAAAAAAATCCGGCTACTCCGGAACATGTATTTACAGAAATCGGTATCGGCTACCGAATGGCAGAAGGAGATTGACATAATGTCAATCTCCTTCTTTTTACTTCATGGAAAAATTCCTATCTTTACATGTATTTCTCTATTTACACGTATTTCTAAACATATTTCTCTAAAGTAGCCCGTACTGCGCCGGGACCTTTTAACATTTCTTCAAAATATCCGCATACTTTTCCGGCCATATTTACTTGATATAAATCCACACCGAAAATCTTTTCATTTGAAAGAACCGGCTTCAAAATGCTTTCTGCATCCGCTTCTTCGCCCAGTTTAAACTGCTGTGCATACGGACATACTTCAGGAAGCATCGGGTCAGGACTTAAGGTAAATTCATTGCCCTGATCATCCACTGCCATCAGGTAACGGAGCCATCCTGCAAATACTAAGGGAATCAGCTTGAGGTCCTCTACGGATAACTCACTGCTTGCTTCATAAGCTTTTATGGTTTCCCCAAAACGGATTGCCAGCTTCTGTGAAGTGTCACAGGCAATTCTCTGAGGAGTATCAGGCATAAAGGGATTCGGGATACGTACATTTACCACGGTATCAATAAACTCTCTGGGATTTAAGATTCCGGGGTTAATCACTACAGGTAAACCTTCCACATAACCGATTCCTTCTACCAGCTTCTTTAAGGTTTCATCCTTCATCTCTTTGGAAATTAAATCATATCCAAGCAGACAGCCAAATACCGCAAGTGCCGTATGAAGAGGATTTAAGCAGGTACAAACCTTCATCTTCTCTACTTTATCTACGGTTTCCTTATCGGTAAACATCAGTCCACCGGCTTCCAGATTCTCTCTTCCGCCCGGGAATGCATCCTCGATTACCAGATATTCACACTCTTCTGCATTTACAAAGGGTGCTACATAGGTATTCATGGAGGTAATCACGGGATCTAATTCTTCCATTCCGTCCGCCTTTAATAATGCTTCTACGGAAGCATCCGGTCTGGGTGTGATTTTGTCAATCATACTCCAGGGGAAGGAAACTTTGCTTCTGTCATTAACATAAGCAGTAAAGCCGCTCTTTGCAAGCCCTGCTGCCTCCCATTTCTCCGCAAAAGTATTCATCGCCGCATAAAGCTTGTCTCCGTTATGGGAACAGTTGTCCATACTTACCATGGCAAGTGCCTTTTCACCTGAAAGGAAACGCTCGTATAAAAGAGCCGCTACCTTACCGATGTAGCTTGCCGGCTTTTCGGGTCCCTTTTCAAAATCCTGTGCTACGGAAGGAAGGAGTTCTCCTTTACCGTCTACCAGGCTGTATCCCTTTTCCGTAATGGTAAAGGATGCCATCTGCAGGGAATCCTTTGCAAAAATTTCTTTCAAACGGCTAAAATGTTTCTGATTCGCTGAATCTAAAATCAAAGACTCTACAACACTGCCGATTACGGTCTTTTCAATATTTCCGTCTGCTTTCAGCGTCGCTAAAACAGAAAGACTGTCATGGGGCAGATAACTCTTTTCAATAATTTCATAATCATAGCCTTCCGCTACAATCAAACCTCTGTCCAAAACACCTTCATTTAACAGGTTCTGTACCACATTTGCCTGAAAAGCCCTGAAAATATTACCGGCACCGAAATGAATCCAAAAAGGATTTTCTTTGGTCGCTGCCGTTACCGCTTCCCTGTCGTATTCAGGTAACTTGTAGCCTGCAGCAAGCCATGCTTCTCTGTCTTTTAATCCTGCATTACTTAACTTCATGATTTATCTCCTTCTTAGGCATGCAATCTCACCTGCTGCCCAACTCTGTTTAAGATTAGTTGCTCTTTTCGATTGCTTCCCAAAGACCGTTCAGATATGCCGCACCAAGGGCCCTGTCATATAAGCCGTAACCGGGCATTGCCACTTCATCCCAAATCATACGTCCGTGGTCAGGTCTGATGGGACCGGTAAATCCGATATCATACAACGCTTTCATGATTTCGTACATGTCAAAGCTTCCGTCAGCAGATAAATGTGCTGCTTCTTCAAAGTCAGTAGGTGTATTGAACTTTAAGTTTCTTACATGGGCAAAATGGATTCTGCCCTTTAAAGAACGAATCATATCGGGAAGGTCATTTTCCAGGTTGGTTCCATAAGAACCGGAACAGAAAGTTACGCCGTTGTGGGGGTTGTCTACCATGCTCATCATTCTCAGGATATTCTTTTTGTTAATGATGATTCTGGGAAGACCAAATACGCTCCATGCGGGATCATCGGGATGAATCGCCATATTAATGTCGTATTTATCACATACGGGCATAATCTTTTCAAGGAAATACTTCAGATTATCAAATAATTTATCATCATCAACATCCTTATACATCTCAAAAAGTTCTTTTACTCTTGCCATACGTTCCGGTTCCCATCCGGGCATTACGGTACCGTTCATATCCCCTGCGATGGATTCAAACATTCTTTCAGGGTCAATGGCATCTACCGCTTCCTGGGTATAAGCAAGTACGGTAGAACCGTCGGGACGCATTCTTGCAAGTTCGGTTCTGGTCCAGTCAAACACCGGCATGAAATTGTAGCACACCATGTGAATGTCTTCTTTTCCTAAATTTTCAAGTGTCTCTATATAGTTGGCAATATACTCTTCTCTCTCGGGTGCACCTGTCTTGATGGCATCATGAATGTTTACACTTTCAATACCTGCCACATGAAGTCCGGCAGCTTCTACTTCTTCTTTCATGGCACGGATACGTTCCCTGCTCCAAACTTCACCGGGCTGTGTATCATATAAAGTTGTAATCACACCTTTTACACCGGGAATCTGGCGGATCTGCTTTAAGGTAACCGTATCAAATTTTGAACCATACCATCTTAATGTCATTTCCATAATTAAAACCCTCTCTTTTCCATCTTTTGCCGATTATTATTGTTTTCGGCCGCTCATTTTTCTCTTTGCAATCATTATAAATAATCAAGGCTGAAATATACATTGACTGGTTTGTTGTATTCATTGCAAAAGTTGCGATTTTATGTTATTCTCAACTTGTATCAGATAAGGAGTACCCTATTATGCACAAAAAATTACAAAGCCGTTTCAGTACCCGACAATATATGTTGTCCAAGGATTATGAATTATATTACTACCATGACACTTCCCTTAAGAATGTCGATATCCACACCCATGATTATTATGAATTTTATTTCTTTTTAGGGGGTAATGTCAGTCTGCAAATTGACAAGGATATCCATCCTGTCTCACCCGGAGATATGGTCATTGTTCCGCCGGGACTTGCCCACAGACCCATAATCCACGATGTAGCAGAACCCTACAGCCGCTTTGTGTTTTGGATTAGCAGTGAATTTTGTAATCATCTTCTGAGCCTGTCTTCTGATTACGGCTATCTGATGCAATTAGTTTCCACCCGCAAGACCTACGTTTTTCACAATGATAAAATTACCTTTAATTCCATTATTGCCAAGCTTACCCGTCTTTTGGAAGAAATGCAGGCAAACCGCTTTGGAAAGGGTGCCCAAATCCCCGTTTATGTCATGGATTTGCTTTTATTTTTGAACCGTCTTGTGTATGAAGAAAATCATCCCGCATCCGCTGGGGATAATGATTCTCTTTATCAAAATATCTGCAATTTTATTGAAGCCCACATTGAGGAAGATTTGTCCTTAGAGCGTATTTCCGGAGAATTTTTCATGAGCAAATATCATATTGCCCATATCTTCAAAGCAAACCTTGGCCTCTCCATCCACCAATACATCACAAAAAAAAGACTGACCTATTGCCGTCAGTCTATTTTAAGTGGTATGAGTATTACCAATGCCTATGAAACCTTTGGGTTTGGTGACTACTCCAGCTTTTACCGTGCCTTCAAAAAGGAATACGGCATTTCTCCCAAAGATTACCGTGACATGAATTCTGAAATTTTACGGTAAACGGGCAGCTCAACACCATAGGCTTCACCCATGCGCACCACCTCATGCACAAGGCCGTCAATTTCTGACATTCTGCCTGCTTCAATATCTCTTTGCATAGAGGTTTTCACATCCGGTCCGAAGCCGTCTATAATGGCAACATTGGTTTTTACCATATCTTCCCCGAAGGAAATTCCCATTGCCTCAGCCAAAAGTTCAATTTCATGAATCAGTGCCTTAAAGGTCTCCCTGATTTCTCCTTCTTTTTGGATTTCACCGGCTCCTACACCGTAATATTGACCGCAGGCAGCCGCGGGAGAAATATAGGAATATTTCCGCAGGGCATCTCTCTTAATATTATCGGAAAGCACCGTTTCAATGCCGCACTCTTCCAAATCCTTTTTGATTTCCTCAAGAACCGGACGATAGTCTTCTTCTTTTCTGACACCATATACTACCTTAAACAGGTTTCCTGTCTGGTACAAATATCCCGGCTCCTTAATCATTCCCACAATATAAATACAACCGTCCGTTACCAGCACATCAGGAAGTTTTTCCTGCATTTTTCCGCCGGTTCCGTAAATATTGAGTATCGGAATCACCACCGTATCCGGCCCTGCAATCCGCGCAATAAAAGGAATGGTCTCTTCAATGGAATAGCCTTTTACACAAACAAAAATAACATCCGGCTGCTCCTCATAATGCTCCATATCCACTGCCTTTACATCAGATAACAAAAACTCACCCTTCAGGGCAGATTCTACATAGAGTCCCTTTTCCTGCATGGCCTTTAAATGGGCCCCTCTTGCAATCAGGGTAACATCCTTTCCTTCTTTGGCTAAAAAAGCGCCAATCATTCCGCCGGTTCCGCCGGCACCGATTACTAAATATTTCATCCTGTTTCTCCTTTAGATTCCTAATACTACCAATTGTTATATGCCGCTACTACATCAGACATCTTGCCGCCTTCTATCTTTCCGTCAGGGGTACGTCTGAACATACTCATGAATTTCCAAGCATTCTCGCAATTCAAATGACGCATTTCATGGGACTGGTTGGTTGCGCTTCCGAAAATGCTGTAACAACAGCCGTTTTCACTTTCAAACAAGTGCATGGTAAGCACGCTTTTCTTCGCCGGGTCATCTGCATAACAAATCACATCACTGCTGATTCCCCAAATCGGGTTTTCCCATTCATCCTGCTTGTCAAATTCCTGCTCATTTTGAAGTACAGACTGATTTACCTTTAACACATAGGCCATACGGTTTAAGCACTTGGCCTCCTGGAAAGGCAGTTCCGGAAGCGGGGTATCCTCTCCGCCCACATAAAATACAGGTAAAATCACATCCCTGTTAATCTTCTCTACCGCCTGACCGTAAACGTTCTGTCCCACTTCAAAGGTTGCATCCATAGGTGCCACTGCCGCAAACAATTCCGGATACTCCTGGAATAAATCCCAGGACTTACATCCGCCCATAGAGAAACCGGTTGCGTAAATCTTTGTTTCATCTACAGGATATTTCTCCTTTAAATGTTCTAAAAGCGCCACCGCCTCGGTTGCGGTACTGTTCATGTGATTTTCTACGCTGACCAGTAAAAATTCATTTTCTGCCACCACCAGATGCCATTCGGATAAAGAAACCATACACATAGCGGAATCTCCGCCACCGTGGAAGCAAAGTACCAGCGGAAGTTTCTTTCCTTTTTCGGTTAATCCTTTTTGGTAATAAGCCACATATCCGATGGGATGCTCAGTGGTATCCTTATCATCTCCTCTGTTATCTGCTGACGTCTTTACCACATGATAAGCGGGCTCTACGGTAAGGCCAAGCTTCTCTAAATCTGCTTCTTTATCAAGATTTCCTACCATACGGCGCTGCTGCTT
>JAFZDQ010000012.1 GCA_017561085.1 Lachnospiraceae bacterium | reverse complement strand
GGTTTCTCGAAAGAAACACGTTCCGGTGCAGGACTGCTTACAAGGGAAGGTGCCTCTGTCCGTTCTGCCGGCAGTGCGGAAATGCCGCTTCTGTCCACAGGCAGTTTGGAGGAAAGCTGTACCACGGGAGCAAGGGAAAATACATCCCCTCCGGGACGGCGGTTCACATCCAAAAGGCGGATGCCGGTTAAGGATTTGTTTTCATCGTAATCTAAGGAAAGAAGACGCATCTTCTCCCAATATTTCAGCGCACGCATAACATCCTTCTCGGTATGGTTGAATTTGTCCGCAATGTCGGAAACACTGGTTGCAAGACGTGCACTCATCATACGAAGAAGGTACAAATATATTTTCAGCTGGGCATCGTTGGCATCCTTCATATATTCATCAATGAACAAATTGGACACAAGCGTAGCATCAGCATAATTATCCTGATATACGGTAAAGCGACTCATGGTAAAACCCCTAATCTAATTATTTATATTCATAAAAAGCAAGTTGAATTATAACATAAGATTTTAGAAATGCAAATAGTATTTTTGCCGAAAAATCCAGTGTTTTCAAGGGTTTGCGCCAATTGTGGACATTGTGGATAATGTGGATATCAAAAGGCAAAATTTGTCATTTTCATGAAAATAACCAGTAAAATCAAGGGTCTCTTATGAGAAGAAATATCCACATAAAAATCTCCCGGAAAAAGAGCTTTTCATGTGGATAATGTGGATAAAAATTATTTAAGCAGGTTTTCGCCGATATTTACAACATCTCCGGCTCCCATAGTTATCAACAAGTCACCCGGTTGTAAATTTGACGAAACAAATTTTTCGATTTCTGAAAAAGTAGGGAAATAGTAGCAGGTTTTTCCGAGCGCCTCGATTTCCTGCTTCAGTGTTTCGGAACTGATGCCTAAATTGTCTGTCTCGCGGGCAGGATAAATTTCCGCCAGAATGATTTCATCGGAAGCGGAAAGTGCCTTGGCAAATTCCTTCATAAAGGCTTTGGTCCGGGTAAAGGTATGAGGCTGGAAAATACACCAGATTTTTTCATGCGGGTAACCGGAAGCGGCCTGTAAGGTTGCGGTTATTTCCGTGGGATGATGCGCATAATCATCAATGACGGAAATACCGTTAAAGGAGCCTTTGTACTCAAAACGACGGTCGGTTCCTTTAAAGGCAGCAAGAGCCTTTTTGACGGTGTCCGTATCAAGTCCGAATAAATCTCCCAGTGCAATGGCAGAAAGGGCGTTAAAAATATTATGTTCTCCGGGAACACCCAGGCTGAACCTGCCCAGGGAGGTGCCGTCCTTTTTCATAAGGGTAAAGATGCCAAGCCCGGTTTCGTCATAAGAAACATCCGTAGCGCGGTAATCATAATCCCCGCCGATACCGTAAGTGAGGACTTTACAATCAAGTCCCTCCGTAATTTCATTCACGTTAGGAATGGTGCCGTTGATAATCAGTGCACCGTCTGCCGGCAGAAGTGCGGCGAACTGCCGGAAGGAGTTTCGGATATCGTCTAAGTCCTTAAAAAAGTCCAGATGGTCTTCTTCTATATTTAAGATGATGCCGTATTTCGGGAAAAAGCTCAAAAAGCTGTTGGTGTATTCACAGGCTTCGGTTACAAAGTACTCACTGTTTCCGATGCGCAGGTTTCCGCTGATGGATTTTAAGATACCACCGATGGAAAGGGTGGGATCGGTATCCGCCGCAAGCAAAATTTCCGAAATCATGGAAGTGGTTGTGGTTTTGCCGTGGGTTCCGCTGACTGCCACGGGAAGTGCATAGTTTTTCATCATCTGTCCCAAAAGCTGCGCCCTTGTAAGGGTGGGGATGGATAAATCAGCCGCCGCGCAAAGCTCGGGATGGCCTTCGTGAATGGCACTGGTATAAACAATCAAATCCACATCTTTTGTCAGATTTTCATAAACCTGCTCATAAAATACGGTAACACCGGCTTCTTCCAGGGATTTCGTAAGGGAAGAAGGGGTTCTGTCGGAACCGGATACGGTAAAGCCTTTGGTCAGAAGGATCTGGGCAAGACCGCTCATGCTGATGCCGCCGATGCCGATAAAATAAATGTGTATGGGTTGGTTAAAATCAATCTGATACATAAGTAGCCTCCGGATTTTTGTTTCTTATGGTTATGTAATCCATTATTTCCATTTTGAATTTATTATATAAAATTACCGAAAAAAAACCAATAGCATTTTCATCAAAATATGGTGGCCGGAGCCGGAATGGTACAAAATATGGCAAAAAAATCCCCCAAAGAACAAATGAAGAGAAAATATTGTAAAAAACTTACATAAAAGTACCGTGATAGATGAAAGTTTTTGTAAAAAATATTCACTTTTTTACTAAACTATGTTATACTATTCGTAAAATTGATAATTGGTGACAGTTTGCGCATTTTCAGACGGCCTGAGTTATCGGTTTTTAACAAAAAACTATTATAATTACTGGTAAGAGGTGATGACATGATTAAAAAAGAAATGATTGCCATGTTGTTAGCAGGCGGCCAGGGAAGCAGACTCGGTGTACTCACTTCCAAAGTGGCGAAACCGGCAGTATCCTTTGGCGGCAAGTACCGCATTATCGATTTTCCGCTGAGTAACTGCATTAACTCAGGTGTCGATACGGTAGGTGTGCTGACACAGTACCAGCCTCTGCGGTTGAATACTCATATAGGTATTGGTATTCCGTGGGATCTGGACAGAAACATCGGTGGCGTAAGTGTACTTCCGCCCTATGAAAAGATTGCGAACAGTGAATGGTATACCGGAACTGCAAACGCAATTTATCAGAACCTGGATTATATGGACAGCTTTAATCCTGAGTATATCCTGATTTTATCCGGTGACCATATTTACAAAATGGATTATGAAGTGATGCTGGACTTCCATAAAGAAAAGGGAAGCGAATGTACTATCGCGGTTATGCCGGTTCCTATGGAAGAAGCAAAGCGTTTCGGTATTATGATTACCGACGAAGAAAGAAGAATTACAGACTTTGAAGAAAAGCCTGCAAATCCCAGAAGTAATCTGGCTTCCATGGGTATTTACATTTTCAATTGGAAGACCCTGAAGGAAGCACTGATTGCAAATGCACAGCAGCCTAATCTGGACTTCGGTAAACATGTAATTCCTTATTGCCACCAGAAGGGAGCACCCCTTTATGCGTACGAATTCAACGGCTATTGGAAGGACGTAGGAACCCTGAATTCTTATTGGGAAGCGAATATGGAATTGATTGATATCGTTCCCGAATTCAATTTATATGAAGAATACTGGAAGATTTACACCAAGAGCGAAATCCTTCCTCCTCAGTACTTTGCTGAAGACAGCGTGGTTGAGAGAAGTATTATCGGTGAAGGTACCGAGGTTTACGGTGAGGTTTATAATTCCGTAATCGGCTGCGGTGTTACCATCGGTAAGGGTGCAGTGATTAGAGATTCCATTATTATGAATGAAACGGTAATCGGTGCCGGATGTGAACTGAATAAAGCAATTGTTGCAGAAAACGTAGTAATCGGCGATAATGCCAGACTTGGTATCGGCGAAGAAGCAGAGAACGAAACAGATCCTCATATTTATAACAGCGGTCTTGTTTGTATCGGCGAAAAGAGTACCATACCGGCAGGTATCACCATCGGAAAGAATGCATGTGTATTCGGAAAGACCACTGCAGAAGATTATTCCGATAACTGCCTCGCAAGCGGTAAAACTTTAATTAAGGCAGGTGAAGAAAAGTGAGAGCAATAGGTATTATTTTAGCAGGCGGAAGCAGCTATAGAATGAAAGAACTTGCTCAGAAAAGAGCGGTGTGCGCTATGCCCATAGCAGGAAGCTATCGAAGCATCGACTTTGCACTTAGTAACATGTCTAATTCCCATATCCAGAAGGTGGCTGTACTTACCCAGTACAATGCCAGAAGCTTAAATGAACACTTAAGCTCCTCCAAGTGGTGGGATTTCGGACGTAAACAGGGTGGTTTATATGTATGTACACCTTCCGTTACTGCAGAAAGCAATGCATGGTACAGAGGTACTGCAGATGCTATCGCACAGAATTTGAGCTTTTTAAAGAACAGCCATGAACCTTATGTTGTAATCGCTTCCGGTGACTGTGTATACAAGATGGATTACAATAAGGTACTTGAATATCATATTGAGAAAAAGGCTGATATTACAGTTGTATGTAAGGATATGCCGGCCGGCGTGAATGTGGACCGTTTCGGAACCATTAAGATGAACGAAGAAAGCCGCATTGAAGAATTTGAAGAAAAGCCTGTAGTAGCGAAATCCAATACTGTTTCCTGCGGTATTTACGTTGTCAGAAGAAGACAGTTAATCGAAATGATTGAGAAATGTGCAGAAGAAGAACGTTATGATTTCGTAAAAGATATTCTGATCCGTTACAAGAATATGAAGAGAATCTACGGTTACAAGATGCAGGAATACTGGAGCAACATTGCTACCATCGATGACTATTTTGCAACCAATATGGATTTCCTTAAGGCTGATACAAGAAATTATTTCTTCAAGCAGTATCCTGATGTATATTCCAAGGTGGATGACCTGCCGCCTGCGAAGTACAATGTAGGAGCGAAAATTAAAAACAGTCTGATTGCCAGTGGTTGTATCGTAAACGGTACCGTTGAAGACTCCGTAATCTTCAAGAAAACCTATATTGGTAATAACTGCGTGATTAAGAATTCTATTATTTTGAATGATGTTTATATAGGGGACAATACACATATTGAAAACTGTATCGTGGAAAGTAGGGGTACAATCCGTGCAAACTCTTACTATACCGGTACAGACGGCATCAAGATTGTAATAGAAAGTAACGACAGATTCGGCGTGTAACCGGACCTGGCGGAATAATTCCGATAGGGGGAAAATAAGGAATGCAGATTACAGATGTAAGAGTGAGGAAAATTACCAAGGAAGGTAAGATGAGAGCAATTGTGTCCATCACCATTGATGACGAATTCGTGATTCACGATATCAAGGTTATCGAAGGTGAAAAAGGATTATTCATCGCAATGCCCAGCAAAAAGGCAACTGACGGTGAGTACAGAGATATTGCCCATCCCATTAATTCCGGAACCAGAGAAACTATCCAGAAGATTATCCTGGAGAGTTACGAAAAAGCATTATTAGAACCGGACGAAGAATAAGCCGGTACATGCGTAGTGCATAAAGTAAAAATGAGCAGGGGTGCCTTTGGCATCCCTGTTTTATACTCCGCAGTAAGCGGAAAGGAATGCATATGAGAAAGATAGTGAATTTAAACGAGAACTGGTTTTTTTGTAAGAATCAGGAGGAGATTATCAAGGAAATACCGATGGAAGCAACTGCTGTCGATTTGCCCCACACCTGGAACGGGATTGACGGGCAGGATGGCGGAAGTGACTATTTCCGTGGGACATGCTCCTATTCCAAAGAACTTTTAAAGGAGGATTTGCCTGTTGCCCGGAAGTATTTTCTGGAAATAAACGGTGCCAATTCTTCGGCAGATGTTTATATCAACGGAAATCACAGAGCCCGTCATGACGGCGGATATTCTACTTTCCGGGTGGATATTACGGAAGCTTTACAGGAGAGGAATATTCTTACTGCTTTGGTGGATAATGCACCTTCGCAGTTTGTATATCCCCAGTTTGCAGACTTTACTTTTTATGGAGGGTTGTACCGTGATGTAAACCTGATTGCGGTGGAGGATACTCATTTTGACCTGTCATATTACGGCGGAAAAGGACTTCAGATCACGCCGGCAGTAGAGGGGACCTGCGCAAAAGTAACTGTGAAAGCTTATGTAACCGGATTACAGACCGGTGATACCTTGTGTTATCGGCTTGCGGATGCACAGGGTGGTATTGTTGCGGAGATGGAAAGTGAGAAGGAGGAAGAAACCTTTATCCTTGAGGGCGTGCATCTGTGGGATGGCGTGAACGACCCTTACCTTTATACGGCGTCTGTATCCGTAAAGCGTAACGGAACTGTGCTTGATGAGGTGTCGGAACGATTCGGTTGCCGCAGTTTTTCCATTGACCCGGAGAGAGGCTTTATCTTAAACGGAAGAGAGTATCCCCTGCGCGGTGTTTCCAGGCATCAGGACCGTCCCGGTATCGGAAATGCCCTGCTTTTCGAGCATCATAGGGAGGATATGGAACTGATTTGTGAGATGGGTGCGAATACCATCCGACTGGCGCATTATCAGCACGATAGGTATTTTTATGACCTTTGTGATGAAAAGGGTATGGTGGTTTGGGCTGAAATTCCCTATATATCCAGGCATATGACCGGAGCAAATGAGAATGCGGTAAGCCAGATGAAGGAACTGATTGTCCAAAATTACAATCATCCGAGTATTGTAGTTTGGGGGCTTTCCAATGAAATTACCCTGGGTGGTGCGAAGAACCCGGATTTGCTTGCAAATCACGAAAGACTAAATGACTTAGTCCATGAAATGGATCCTACCAGATTGACCACCATTGCCTGCATTTCTCATTGCAAAACAGATGAGGAAATTGTACATTTGTCTGATGTGGTCGCTTATAACCATTATTTTGGCTGGTATGGAGGCGATGTGCAGGACAATGGTGTATGGTTTGATAAATTCCATAAGAAGTATCCGCAAAGAGCCATCGGCTGCAGTGAATATGGTTGTGAGGCTTTGAATTGGCATTCCTCCAATCCCATGCAGGGGGATTATACGGAAGAATACCAGGCTTATTACCATGAGGAACTGATAAAGCAACTCTTTTCAAGGCGGTATATTTGGGCAACCTATGTATGGAATATGTTTGATTTTGGCGCCGATTCCAGAGCGGAAGGCGGCGAAAACGGGCAGAATCACAAGGGCCTTGTGACCATTGACCGTAAGTATAAAAAAGACTCCTTTTATGCCTACAAAGCTTGGCTTTCCAAGGAACCCTTTGTGCATATATGCGGCAAGCGATATGTAGACAGGGTAGAAGAGATAACGAAGGTAACCGTGTACTCTAATTTGCCGGAGGTGGAACTTTTCGCAAACGGCGAGAGCCTTGGTAAAAAGCAGGCCGAGGAGCATTTCTTTTATTTTGATGTGCCAAACCGGGGAGAAACGCAACTTCTTGCGGTAGCAGGAGAGTGTAAGGATGAATCCTTGATTAAGAAGGTGGACAGCGTGAATCCTGACTATATCCTGAAGGAACAGGGAACGGTACTGAACTGGTTTGATATTACTGCGCCGAAAGGCCGTTATTCGCTAAATGATACCATAGGTGATATGTTAAAAAGCGTCCGCGGTAAGCTGTTTGTGGGCGGATTGCTCCTGCGTCTGTTGAAAACATTTAAGAAAAATGATGCAAAAGGTGCCGGGGGAGATGAGGCGAAGAATAAGACGGAAATGCCGGAAATCAACAGCGGTATGATTAAGATGGTGAGCAGTTTTACGTTGCTTCGTCTGACCGGCATGCTGGGGATGGTGAACGTGTCCTTTACCAAAGAAGAACTCCTCGCCATGAACCGGAAGTTAAATAAGATTAAGAAACCGAAAGGGTTAAGTGAAAAGTAAGCGCAAAGTCCGTGAGGGAAATTCGGCAGGAATAAAAGCCGGCCGGAGATGAAAAGAAATAAAAAGCAGGTGCCACGACCATGTGTCGGATACCTGCTTTTTCGTGTCTTTAGTGGACTTCATCTATGAATTTAACGATATCGTTTGGAGTGCATTCTAAAATTTTGCATAACTTTTCCAAAGTCAATAGCGTAATGTTTTTATTATGTTTCAGACCATCTAATGTCTTATTGTCAATCCCCATTTTTAGTAATTGATATTGTGAAACATGTTTATTTTTTATTGTTTCCCATAGCGGTTCGTACGAAATAATTTTTTTGTCCTCCTAGCACTTTTGTAATAATTATAAGAAACAATTGTGAAAACAAACATTGTGAATATATCCACAATATGCTATAATGGACATACTTCAAATTGACAAAAGAAAGGAAAATGGAAATGAAAAAGAAATTAATAGCAATTGTTTTATGTTTATCTGTAATTTTTTCGCTTACTGCTTGTGGAAAAGGCAATGAAGAAAAGGAGACAGAAGTTTTGTTGGCAGAGGTGGAAGACGGTGCAGAAGAAGTAGAAAAAGCAGAAGCAATAGTTGAAGCAGAGCCCACAGAAGAATATACACCTGAACCTACAGAAGAACCTACTCCGGAACCGATAGTGTATGAAGGGATTGATATGGAATCAACACTGCCTGCTGCAGAATGGACATTGTCTTTTGTTGGTGTAATTGATGAACCTAAATTTGTTATTGCAAATGATGAGACGAATAAAAAGAGAATTGTGGAGCAAGGCGAAGAAGTCAAGTTGGAAGATGGCGATATGTTTATCTTATATGAGCCTAAAGGAAAAAATCTAAAAAATACTTATGGAAGTAAAGAAATCGGTGGCATAATGCCAGAAAAGAGTGTATATATTAATGATTATTGTGACCAGATATTATTCTGGAATGGCCCATGTAAAGAAAGAAGCACCTTTGAAGTTACGATTCCTTCAGCTGAAGGCGAAATAGTAGTTAGTTGCATTATGATAACGGAACAAGATGATTGATATCAAACTTTTTTCGATCTTCTTAATTATAAAAAGGCGGGAATTTCTTCCCGCCTGCGGTGATTCAAAGAACTTTCACTCAGTCCCCAATATCAATATTCTTGGACATTTAGGTTTGCTATATACTGTTCTATCTTGTTTACAAGATACTCTGCATTTTCTACTTGCTGTCTTGTTTCTTCCTTGCTTGCAAGATAAAAATCATCATAATCAGAGGCGTTTCTGATTTGCTCAGCCCGAGCAACCTTTTGATAGTCCTCCTGTGTAAATGTACCGTTGCCTTTATAAATGAAAATGAGGTTAAATTGCTTTAATGCACCATTATGCGTTGTTACCTCCACTTGTTCTGTGGCAAGTAGTGCTTTAATACTTTTTTCAATTGCATAAAATGCTCTGTTATTTGCCGATTTATAAGAACCTTTTTTCAACAAGTCTTTTGACTCTGCCAGTAATTCTCTTGATCTGTCCAAACGAAGGTTTGCCAAAATCATTCCTTGTTCTTTATCCATACAAAACTTCTCCCTCTGTTGCAATATTCATGAAATACGGATACCAAGACTTTTTCTCTTCGAATTCATCAAATGGCAAACACACAAAATTTACAATAGCAAAGTATTTCATTGCAATTTCGGTTGCGATTGTTGCCAAAGCATCTTCGTATTTCTTGGCTTCCGGGCGGTTCACTCTTGTCAAAAGTGCAATGTCGATATCAGAATCTTCGGTGTAATCGCCTCTGGCGCATGAACCATATAAAACAACTTCTACCAAGTGATCCTTGAATAAGTCGCGGACCAGACAGGTACATTCTGCTTTTATTTCGTTTATTAAGTTGTCATTTAAAACTACTTCATGCATGTCTAATCCCCTTCTTATATTGATTCTGTAATAAGTATAACACAAAAAATTATTTGCTAGCAATCCTTTTTCCCTGTTGCATCTTAGTCAAAACAAAAAGGACCGGCCATATAGCCGATCCTTATTAACAAAACGGAGACGGAGGGATTCGAACCCTCGTGCCGGTTGCCCGGCAAACTGATTTCGAGTCAGCCCCGTTATGACCACTTCGATACGTCTCCATTCAATTTCTCATTATACTGTTTTCGTTTTGTGAAGTCAATCCAATGTTGCGACCGGGGAAGGGTCCTTAAATATCTTGAAAAATATCTTAAAAGTTGCTTAAGAGAGCCCTTTTGGGGTGATATACATTGCAAAAACCTTGAAAATTATGGTACTATATAAACTGGATGATTAGAGTTTTTTGTTTCCGTGGAGTCTTTGCGGAAGCGGGAAACTAATCAGGATGCGTAAAGCGCGGAGGAAATAAAATGACAAGCAAAAAGAAAGAAAAGAAAAGCAGAATTTATGTCTGTCATACTTTTTATCATGCATATATTGCCTGCCTGAAGGAATTTCACTTGCCGGCAGAAGAAAGAGGGAAGGCTACCCTGGTACTCAGCAAAATGTCCAATGATTTCGGCAATCTGAAGGAGCGCGCCGAAAAAAGCGGACTGTTTGAAGCGGTTTTTGATTATGATGAAAAAGAAGAAAGCTTCTTTCCGGAGCTTGCGGCATACAGACAGGACACGGGGAATCTTGTGAAGAATATGATTCAGCGAATCCGCTTTACCAAGAAGTTCGGTAAGCTGCAGGCGCCCTATGTGCCGGTGGATTTCAGGGAGTATGGGGATATTTATGTTTTTTGTGACTCCGACCCTGTCGGCTATTATTTGAGTACCCACAGAATTCCTTATCATGCGGTGGAGGATGGGCTTGACTGTATCAAATATTATGATACTGCCCGCTTTGATAACAGAGGCCATTTCGGTTTGAAGGCTTGGATGGCGGCCCATAATCTGATTCATATCCAGAACGGGTACTCCAAGTATTGTATTGATATGGAAGTGAACGATATTTCTGCGCTTCAATATCCTTGTCCGAAGTATATTGAAAAGCCCCGTAAGGAGCTGACAGAGCATCTGACAGAGGAAGCAAAGAAGATCCTTGCGGACATTTTTATCGAAAATAAGGAAGAACTGGAAAAGACTGTGAAGGAAGACGGTGGTAAGAAGCACAGAATCCTGGTGCTTTCGGAGCCTCTTTGTGACCTGGAAACCAGAAAACGGATTTTTGCGGATATCATAGAGGAGTTTCAGGTGATAGACGGACAGCAGGCAGCAGTGCTGATTAAGCCTCACCCCAGGGATGTGGTAGACTACCGGGAGGTATTTCCGGAGCACATTGTGTTAGACGGCAAGTTCCCCATGGAGATTTTAAATTACGTTGAGGGGCTTACCTTTGACAAGGTAATCAGCGTATTTACCGTTCCCCATGCGATTTTGTTTGCCAAGGAAAAGGTATTCCTGGGGAAGGATTTCATGGATAAATACGAGGACCCCATGATTCACAGACAAAACGAGCAGATTTATTGAATTATGGGCGTGGCTATGGTAAAATATAATGATATAGTTTGCGCAGAATAACCCAAAGCAAGGATAGATTCATATGAAAGATATATTTAAGAAGTTAATGATTTTGCTGGACCAAAAGCAAAAAAGGAAAATGGTGGTACTGGTTTTCATGATGCTTATTGGTGGTGTGCTGGAAACCCTCGGCGTGTCACTGATTTTGCCGGTAATGGAACTGGTACTGGAAGAAAATGCCGTGCAGTCCAAGCGTTATTTACAGGTCATTTGTGATATATTCCATATTGCTTACCATGATACCAAGAGTCTGATGATATTGGTAATGGTAGGCCTTGTTGTGGTTTTTGCACTGAAGAACCTGTTTTTGTTTTTCCAGCAGAAGGTGCAGCTTAAGTTTGTTTACACCAACCAGTTTGCAACCTCCAGAAGGATGATGATTAACTTCATGCAGCGTCCTTATGAATATTATCTGAATGCAGACACTGCAGTGATTCAAAGAAGTATTACTTCGGATGTGAATAATATGTACGGACTCATTCTGGCGCTTTTGCAGCTCATCAGTGAAGGTATTGTATTTGTATGTCTGGTGGCGGTAAGTCTTTTGGCGGATGTGTGGATGAGTATCACGGTGGCAATTCTGTTAATTGCGGTGCTCCTTGTTATCAAGTGTATTTTGAAGCCCATTATGAAGCGTGCCGGGGAAGAAAACCAGGACTTTTACAGCGGACTTTTTAAATGGATTAACCAGTCCGTTATGGGGATTAAAGAAATTAAGATTGCCAATAAAGAAAGCTATTTTATCAACGAATATGCCAAGTGCGGCGCCGGCTATGTAAGCGCGGTGCAGCGGTACAACCTGTTTAACGCAACCCCCAGACTGCTGATTGAAACAGTAGCCATTGCGGGAATGATTTTATATATGATGGTGAGACTTCTTACCGGTGCGGAAATCATTGATATTATGCCCCAGCTGACCCTGCTTGCCATGGTGGCCATGCGTCTGATTCCCTGTGCCAACAGAATTAACACCCATTTGACCTCCATTTCTTACTTTGAACCCTTCCTGATGGGGGCAAGTGATAATCTTAAGGAGGAAATCCGGGATAAGAATATCAATTATGACTTAAAAGCATATCAGCAAAAAGAAGATGTGCCCAAGCTGGAAATCAAAGAAAAAATTGAACTGAAAAATATTACTTATAAATATCCCAACACCGAAAAACTTATTTTCGACGATGCGGACATGGAAATTCCCATCGGAAAGAGTGTTGGTATAGTGGGAACCTCCGGCTCCGGAAAGACCACGGTGGTGGATATTATGCTGGGACTTTTGCAGCTCCAGAGCGGTGAAATTTTAGCCGACGGTAAGGATGTAAGACTGTGCTATCCTTCCTGGCTGAAGAATATCGGCTACATTCCCCAAACCATATTTATGATTGACGATTCCATCCGTAAAAATGTGGCCTTCGGCTGCGCGGAAGAAGATATAGATGATGAAAAAGTGTGGCGTGCTTTAAAGGAAGCCCAGCTGGATGAATTTGTAAAGAGCCTTCCCGAAGGCTTAGATACCGGCATCGGAGAGAGAGGAATCCGTATTTCCGGCGGACAAAGACAGCGTATCGGTATTGCAAGGGCGCTTTTTGAAGACCCCGAGGTATTGGTGCTTGATGAAGCCACCTCAGCCCTTGATAATGACACGGAGGCGGCCATTATGGATTCCATTAACAGACTCCATGGCAAGAAGACACTGGTGATTATTGCCCACAGATTACAGACCATTGAAAAGTGTGACATGGTTTACCGGGTAGAAAACGGAAAGGCCACCCGAGAACGGTAGAAAAACCGGCGGCATGCGAAGACTGCGCACCGGAGTGCGCGCGAAGAATAGAGAAAGGAACATCCCTGCAATGAAAAAAAGACAGGCCAATATTGAACTTTTGAAAATTGTGAATATGCTGATGGTTGTAGGGATTCATTATATCCGCGAATCGGGCAGTCTTTTAACCTTAGAGGCGGAGAGGCTGACCGGAAGATATGCACTTGCCATGTTCTTTGAGGTTCTTTTTATCGTGATGATAGATGCCTATGTATTTATCAGCGGTTATTATGGTATCAATGGGAAATTTAAGGTTTCCAAACTGATTTCCTATCAGTGCAGGCTTTGGTTTTATACCCTGCTGATTCCTGTTGTGTTGATGCTCTTTGGGGTACCGACCCTTGTGCAGACGGAAGGGGTTTACGGACTTTTTAAATATCTGTTTCCTGTCGGGAATTCCCATTATTGGTTTATGACGGCGTATTTTTATATGATGCTGTTTATGCCCTTTATCAATCTGGCGGTGAAAACGTTAGAGAAGAAGCAGCTGCTCCTGATTACCGCTTGCTTTTTGGCAGTATTTTGCGGCGTAAAGAGCCTGGTGCCGTTACGCTTTAGTATGGACAACGGCGGCTATGAGCTGTTGTGGCTTCTTTGTGTTTATCTGCTGGCAGCCTGCATGAGAATGTACGGCGGCAAGTTGGAAGAATGGTTTGACAGACATGCCCTCAAAATTTATTTGGGCAGTGCAACCTTAAGCTTTTTGATTATGATGGGCGCGTGGTTTATCAATAAAAAGACAAGCGGTGTGGCGTATCTGTTTATGATGCCCATCCACCACAATTTCATTTTGTGCCTGGTTGGTGCCATGGGACTTTTCTATACCTTCCGTAAAATGCAGATTAAGGAAGGAAAGACAGCGGAGCTGATCCGTCGTCTTGCGACCTACAGCCTGGGTGTTTACCTGCTTCACGAGCACTTGGATTTGCGCACCAGGTGGTGTCCTGCCCTGACAGACTTCTTAAAGCCTGTGTTGGGAGAAGGGGTTTTGTTTTTCCTTGTGGGACTCATTCTTTGCGTGGCAGTGATGTTTGCGGCCGGTGTGACACTGGATTTTGTAAGGGAAAAACTGTTTGGTTTTATCTATAAGAGGATTGCAGGAACGCGGCTTGTAAAGGCTGTTTACAGGCTGGATGACATTTTTTCTAAAAAGGAGGGGGATGCCGGTGGGAAATAGCATGTCAAAGAAAAAAGCACTGCATACAGCCGGAGAAATCATTTTCCCGCTTCTGCTTTTGCTTTTACCGCTTTTGAAAATAAATCAGGGAATTGATTTGTCAGACACCCCGTATAATTTGGGGAACTACCGTTTCTTTGCAGAGTCGGAAGGTGTGTGGGTATTATCTACCTTTTTGTCCAATGTGATCGGTTATGTATTTACGAAGCTGCCTTTTGGCGGCACCATGCTGGGGATGAAGTTTTACGGAGCGCTGATTGTCAGCGCCATGGCATTGTTTTCCTACCGTTTCTTTAAGACCAAAATGCCCTCCTGGGTGGCCTTTTTGGGCGAGGTAGCGGCTATTGGCTTTTGCTGGTGCCCGGTGGGGATTTTGTATCACTACTTGAGTTACTTTTTCTTCCTTCTGGGTGTGGTATTTCTGTTCCGCGCTTTGGCGGGATGCAGACCTGTGTGCCTGGTTGTTGCGGGCGTTTGTCTGGGGCTGAATGTGGCGGTGCGTGTGCCGAATGTACTGGAAGTGGTTTTGATTGTGGCGCTTTGGTATTACGGCAGTCTGAAAAAGAAGTCCTTTGAAGAAATTGCAAAGGAAACCGGGCTTTGTGTAGCAGGCTTTTTGGGCGCGCAGCTTTTGATGTTCGGTGTGATGTCGGCGCTTTACGGAATTGGTGCTTATCCGGAGATGATAGGCGGTCTTTTCGGTATCGCAGGCAGGGCATCCGATTATACCTTCGGAGAAATGTTGGCTTCTATTTTCTCGGCTTATCTGACCGGCTTTAAGTGGATGCTTTATATGTTGCTTTGTATTTTGCCGGGCATACCGTTTATGATTATTAAGAAAGAAAAATTCCCTCTTTTAAGGAAAGGAATTTACTGTGTATGTATCCTCTTTTTGTTCTTTGTTCTGGGAAAATGGGGCATGTACAATTTGAAATATTATCAAAAGGAATCCGGCCTTCAGTGGGGCGTGGTATTCTTACTGTTGTCCATCGGTGTGTGCATTTGGATGCTTCTGACGAAGGAAGCGGATGATGAGTGGAAACTGATTGGTATATTGTCTTTGGTAGTGATTTTGATTACTCCGCTGGGAAGTAACAATTACGTGTGGCCGATTTTGAACAATCTGTTTTTTGCAGCGCCGGTTACCTTTTGGATGATTTACCGCTTTGCCAGATGGGGCAGGACCTATCTGGATACCACCGGAAAGGTGCCGTTATTTTCAGCCAAAGCCATGCTTCTTGCCATGGTGCTCGCATTTTTAGTGCAGAGCGTAGGGCTTCTTGGAGGCTATGTGTTCCGTGACGGCGAAGGCGGTGAAAAGAGAAGCGCTGTTTTGAGCAATAATCCGGTTCTGGCAGGCATGTATACCACACCGGAAAATGCCAAAGCGTTGGATGAACTGAGTCTCTTTGTGAACGGCAGTGATGCCGCTTATGAAGGGAAAAAACTGATTTTATACGGTAATATACCGGGGCTGTCTTATTATCTTGACAGGGCACCGGCATTATCTACCAGCTGGCCGGATCTTGCCAGCAGTGATATTGAATCGCTGCGTACGGACTTGGCCGAAATTGCTGGAGAAATCAGTCAAAAGGGTCAGAAACCTCTGGTGATTTTTGCGGCGCAGACAATGGAAAAGGATAGTTCCGAGGATGAAAAACTTAAGTTAATCCGCGAATTTGTGAATGAAAATGATTACAGGCAGGTTTTTGTAAACGATGCCTTTGTGGTATATGAATAACAGAACGGAGAGGAAAGATGATTCGTTTTAATGTGCCTCCTTATACCGGGAGGGAAATGGAAAATGTAAAAACAGCAGTGGAAAGCATGCATATTTGCGGGGACGGTCCCTTTACCAAAAAGTGTCATACCTTTTTGGAGCAGCAGACCGGTACGGCTAAGTGTCTTTTGACCACTTCTTGTACCCATGCGCTTGAGATGGCGGCGCTGCTTTGCGACATCAAGGAAGGGGATGAGGTGATTATGCCCTCTTATACCTTTGTGTCAACAGCGGATGCGTTCGTACTGCGTGGAGCGAAGATTGTGTTTGTGGATATCCGCCCGGATACCATGAATATAGATGAAAATCTGATCGAAGCAGCCATTACCGAAAAGACCAGGGCGATTGCGCCGGTTCATTATGCGGGAGTCGGTTGCGAGATGGACAAAATCATGGAAATCGCCGGTAAGTATCAGCTTGCGGTGATTGAGGATGCTGCCCAGGCCATGATGAGTTCTTACAAAGGAAAACCCTTGGGAACCTTTGGTGACTTTGGTTGCTACAGCTTCCATGAAACCAAGAATTTCAGTATGGGTGAAGGCGGTGCGCTGTTAATCCGTGATGAAAAATATATTGAAGCAGCTGAGATTTTAAGGGAAAAGGGAACCGACAGAAGTAAATATTTCAGAGGCCAGGTAGACAAATACCGTTGGCAGAATTTTGGTTCCTCTTATCTTCCCAGTGACATGAATGCGGCTTATCTTTATACCCAGTTTGAAGTGGCAGAGGAAATCCAGCAGGCCAGAATCGACAGATGGAATCAATACTATGCATTGTTAAAACCGCTTGCTGATGCAGGACGGATTGAACTTCCTTTTATTCCGGAGCACTGCACCAACAACGGGCATATGTTCTATATTAAGACCAAGGACTTAAAGGAGAGGGAAGCGTTGTTTGGCTTCTTAAAGGAGAAGGATATTCTCCCGGCTTCCCATTATGTACCTCTTCATTCCGCACCGGCAGGACTGAAATTCGGCCGGTTCCACGGAGAAGATAAGTACACCACCAAGGAAAGCGACAGACTCCTCAGGCTTCCCATGTTCTATCAGCTGAAGGAAGAAGAAGCGGCTTATGTGGCAGAAAAAGTAAAGGAATTTTATGGTGCTTAAAAAAAGTTTTGAAAAGTGGGAAAACTGCATATGGACGGGACTTCTTTTACTGATCCTGCTTTTGGTGGCCGGCGTTTGTTTTGATTATTGTTTTGATTTAAACGATGACGTGCTGATGAAGGATATTTTGGCAGGTGTTTACACGGGGACTCCGGCGGGACACAACATTCAGATGCTTTGGCCGGTAAGCGGTTTTGTCAGTTTGTTGTACCGGATTTTTCCGAAGCTTCCCTGTTACGGATTGTTCCTTTGCATTTGTCAGTACGGCAGTATCGGGCTGGTAGTCTGCAGAGGCTTATCTTTCTGTAAAAAGCGCACGGCGAAGTTTTTCCTTTTGGGAATTGCAGGCTTTCTTTCTTTGGGACTGTTGCTTCCGCAGCTGATCAGTGTGCAATATACCGTGACCTGTACCATGCTGGCAGCGGCAGCGGCATTTCTGTTTGTAACTACGGATGCGGCGCTTCCTGCAGGTACTTTTGTGAAAAAGAATATCGGTACGGTTTTACTGGTGGTGCTTGCTTTTTTAATCCGTTCCGAGATGCTGCTTTTGGTGACGCCCCTGATCTGTATGGCAGGTGTGATGAAGTGGGGCAGTGAAGAGAAGCCTTTTTCCAAAGAAAATTTTGTAAAGTATCCGGCGGTGATTGGCGGGATTTTAGCGGGACTTTTGGTATCCCAGCTTTGCCATAATGCAGCCTACGGCAGAAGTGACTGGAAGCAGTTTACGGAGTTCTTTAATAACAGGACGGAGCTTTATGATTTCCAGGTGCTGCCGGAATATGAACCCCACAAAAAATTCTATGACAGCATCGGTATTTCAGAAAGCGAAAGGATGCTGCTTGAAAATTATAATTTTGGTTTATCGGAAGAAATCGATGAAAAAATCGTAGGGCAGATTGCAGAGTATGCGGCGGCTGTCCGCGGCGCTGAGAAACCTTTTGTTGAGCGTTTGAAAACTGCTATGGGTAATTATTACAGAAGAACTGTTTACGGACAGGGGCACAATGAAAGTGATTTTCCCTGGAACCGTGTGATTGTGGTTTCCTATTTGCTGGTTTTCGCGGCTGCACTTTTTGAAAGAGATAAGAAACTAGGTGCGAAGCTTTGGGGCGTTTTTTGGAAGCTGGCACTGCTTGGCGGTATGAGAAGTGTTCTCTGGCTGTGGCTGATTATCCGGGAACGTGTGCCGGTGCGGATCAGCGTGTCCATGTATGTGATGGAATTTTGTATCCTGCTGGGATTTTTGCTTTTGTATGTATCTTCCGCGGGAGAAGGAAATACAGCGGAAGCGGGAAATGCCGCATGCGAAGGAAATGCCGCAGGAAACGGGACTGCTGCAGAGGCCGGAAAAACTATGGCAGAAAACCGGGGCCGGAAAAAAGGATTATTACCGGCTGTTTTTGGCGGTGTTTATCTGGCAGCGGGACTTATGATTTTGCTTCCTGCCTTTGAAACCACAAGCGCTGACCAAAGTGAAAAAGAAAAATACAGAGCAGGATACGAGGAATTATATTCCTATTTAAGCAGTGAAGAAAACAAAGGGAACTTTTACTTTATTGATGTGTACTCCTCCGTAACTTATACGGAAAAATTGTTTGAGAACGTAGATAATTCCCTTGATAATTATGATATTATGGGCGGCTGGGCCTGCAAGAGTCCTTTGTGGAAAAGCAAGCTTAGAAACTTCGGCATTCGGGATATGCAAAGCGCCCTCTTGTCCGGAGACGGCATCTATTATGTACAAAGGACGGGAAAAGATACCGGCTGGCTGGTAGAATATTACGCCGGGCAGGGAAAAGAGATTACCCTGGAAGCGGTGGCAGAACCGGTAGAAGAATTTGAAATTTACCGCATGCGGGAGAAGTAAAAGAAGCATGGTATAAGCGGTATTATGAAAGCGTGATTTCAAACGCGTAATTTAGGAGAAAAACATGAAGTATGCCCCCATTGATGAGCAGTTGAAAACTTTATACGGTGACGGGATTTACCTTCGGCCTTTATCTGTGGCGGATACGGATTTGATTGTAGATTGGAGAAACCGGGACTTTGTGAAGGAGAATTTCATTTACAGGGGTGCCTTTACCAAAGAGGGACACCTTGCATGGATTGAAAACAAGATAAAGACCGGGGAAGTGATTCAGTTCGTACTTTGTACGGATGAAGATAAGCCCATCGGCAGTGTATATTTGCGGGACATCGACAGGACCTGCCGGAAAGCCGAGTACGGAATTTTTATCGGAGAAAAGGAAGCCCTTTCCTGTGGCTACGGAACAGCGGCGGCGAAGTTAGCGGTTGCCTTTGCCTTTGAAGAACTCGGACTTCACAAGCTGATGCTCCGGGTGCTTGCGGGAAACGACAGGGCCAAAAGGAGCTATGAAAAAGCCGGCTTTGTACAAGAGGCTTATCTGAAGGATGAGGTTTTTCTGGATGGAAGATATCGGGATTTGATTTTGATGGCATGTATCAATCCCAAGGAAGAGGAGGAATAAAAGGTGAAGTTAATCAGTTTTGTAATTCCCTGCTACAGGTCAGAAAATACTTTGCCCCATGTGATTGACGAAATCAAGGAAACCATGGCAGGCATGAAAGAATATACGTATGAAGTGATTCTGATTAATGACTGCTCACCGGATGATACTTTCGGAACCATCCGGGCAATCTGTGAAAAAAACGAAAATATGAAAGGCATTAACCTGGCCAAAAATTTCGGGCAGCACAGTGCGTTGATGGCAGGGTTCCGATATGCCAAAGGCGATATCGTGGTTTGCTTAGATGATGACGGACAGACACCTGCCTGTGAAGTGGGCAAGCTGATAGACGGAATTGAAAACGGGGCGGATGTGGTTTATGCCAAATATGCCACCAAGCATCACTCCGGTTTCCGTAATTTCGGCAGTCACATCAATGAACTGATGACAAGGATTATGCTTTCCAAGCCGAAGAACCTTTCCGTGTCCAGTTATTTTGCGGCAAGGAAGTTTATTATTTCGGAACTTCTCCGATATGAATATGCGTTTCCTTATGTAATCGGACTGGTGCTTCGCAGTACCAAGAATATTGTGAATGTGGAAGTAAACCACAGAGACAGGGAGAGCGGTGCGTCAGGTTATACCCTGAAAAAGCTGCTGGGCCTTTGGTTTAACGGGTTTACCGCGTTTAGTGTAAAGCCCTTACGGATTGCTACCATGAGCGGTACCTTCTTTGCACTCTGCGGATTTGCCTATGGTATTTATACGATTATCAAAAAGATTTTCATCCAGCCGCCGGATTTGGTAGTGGGCTTTAGTGCCCTGATGTCGGTGATTGTATTTATGTGCGGTATGCTGATGCTGATGCTGGGACTGGTAGGAGAATATTTGGGAAGGGTTTATGTTTCCATGAACAATTCGCCCCAGTATGTCATCCGGGAAGTGGTCGGCGAAACTGACGGCGACGAGGTATAGAACCGGCCGGTTTGATAAATAAAGACAACTGTGATATACTTACCAAGGTTAACTTGCGGGGAAGCGGCCGGAAAGGGATAAAAGGCTGATTTCCGCGCCTGTGAGGTTTTTATGAAAAAGATTATTTTTAAGAGTCAGGCAATACAAAGTGTGATTCTGATTGTAACGGCACTGCTTCTTATTTCCCTGTGGCCTTTGCGGATTTGGCAGGAGGAAGTGGTAAGCAGCGTAGAGCCTGCAACCGGCAATATGTCGGAAGTGATTACGGAAGATAAGATGCTGATGCAGACCATCATTGCATCCTATGACCATATGAATACCATGCGCGTTTACCTGGGCGAAAATTGCGTGGGCGAAAGTTTTGTGCTCCGGATTTTGGATAGTAAGTGGCAGCAGGTATGCGAACAGGAAACGGTAATTGACCAGGGGAATCTGCCCGGTTTTCATGAGGTGCTGGTAGATGTTGATATGGAAGTCGGCACCATGTATTACCTGATTTTGCAGGGGAAGAATTCCGAAATTTTTGTAGGCTGTGAGTCGGTTCCTTTATTTGAACTGCCTCACCTGGGCACCATGTATTACTGTGACAGTACCCAGGAAGGAATGAGCCTGGTTGCGGATTATTGCTACGGCATGCCCCTTAGGAAGGAAAAAGTACTTCCCATCGCCGGGATCCTGCTTTTGCTTTCGGCACTTTCCGTTTTGGCAGTGAAGTTTTATTACAGAAACAAAGAAGATCGTCTTGTTACGGTGGAAAAAACCATGCAGGTTTGCTTAAATCCGTTGATTGCGGCAGGAACGGTTTTTGCACTTGTGGCGGTGCTTCTCGGTTACTGCAGCAAGCATTTGCTGGATAATACGGTGTATTTCATTAGTATTCTTTTGCTTGCAGGTATTTTGTTTTATGCAGTAAATCACAACAGGGACGGTGTAGCTCCCATACTTACGTGGGAATACATCAAAAGCCATATCGGTGATTTTGTGCAGTCGGTAGCGATTGCAGGGGCTGTATGGGCTTGTTGTGAGTATTTGAGCGGTCTTTATGACATCCACCATGCGGTGGCAGTCAGAAAGGAACTGTTGTGGTTTTCCCTGGCGGTTATTGCCATGTTCCGATGGAAGGAAATCATCAACTGGTATAATGCGCTTTATCTGATTGTGTCCGGTATTTGCGGATACAGTTATTACAAATCCAATCTCACACCGGAAATGGATGAGGCAGGAGTGCAGGTACTGAAGTATACCGTGTGTATCGCGGTTTTGCTTGGCTTTGTCCTGATAAGAACCCTGATTGGATTTGCGAAAAAGAAAATGTCCCGGCCGGCATATTTGTATGCGGGTCTGCTTGTGGTGTTTTTTGCCATGATGATTATTTTCAGAAACGGCAGATGGTGGCCGGTTACGATGGCGGTGGCCTTTCTTCTGTTTTATTTGAATTATGGCATGTGGGAGCATAAGGACAGGCTTCTTACCAATATTGCAAGAGGCGTGGTGCTGCAGTTTATTTTATCCACGGGATATTGTCTGCTGCACAGACCCTATGTGAGCTACAGAAATGCCAGATACACCCATATTTTCCATACGGTAACCATTACCGCAACCTACCTGACCATGGTAGAGTGCGTGGCGGCGGTGCTTTTATTTGTGAAGTTCGCGAAAAGCCGCAAACTGAAGGATTGCTGGAAGGAACTTTTACTGTTCGGCGTGGTATCCTCTTATATGATTTTTACCATGGCGCGTACCGCTTATCTGGCAATCGGTGTGACGGGATTATTTATTCTGGTGGTGTTAACCTGCGGTAAAGGCAGGGAGAAGCTGCTTAACATGGGCAGGAATCTGGCCCTGATGATTCTGGCGGTGGTAATTTGCCTGCCGGTAACCTTTGTAACCCAGAGAACCGTACCGGCCCTTGTCAGTGAGCCCTTTTTGTATGAAATTGAGTATTCGCTGTACTGTCCCGAGGATGTTATGAGGGGACGACAGTTAAATTCCCATAACTTTATGCGTGTGGGAAGGTTTATTGATGTATTTTCGGAAAAAATCTTCGGACTTCCGGAAGGAACCTTTGACGTTTACGGCGAGATAGAAGCCTATCGGAAAGAGCACGGAGCCGGCGAAGAGGGCGCGGACGATAACACCTTAAAAAACAATCCGTCAGGATTAAAGTCTTTTGATGCAGAAAAGAAAGAAGAAAAGAAAGAAAAAATTCCGGGCGTGGCGGATGCATCCCAGCTGGTTGCAAGTGCGGATTTTGTGCCCGGCGAGGCGCCGGAAGAGCCGGATGATTATACCAACGGCAGACTGGATATTTTTAAAACATACTTAAGTCAGTTGAATATGACCGGTCATGATACCATGTGGGTGACCCTTGCCAATGACGCGATGGTGCCCCATGCCCATAACATTTATCTTCAGGTTGCCCATGACCATGGGGCAATTGTGGGAATCTTATTTATTATGGTCGGTGTTGTTACATTTATCAAAGCATTGATTTATTACCGCAAGAAAAAGGAAATCATAACTTATGCGGCGCTGCCTGTGATTATTACGGTAGCGGTAGCGGTAGCAGGTGTGGCGGAATGGATTTTCCATATCAGTAATACCTGTGGCTTTTTGCTGTTATTAGTGATTACTCCACTTTTATTTAAAAACGAAGGTTAGACCATGAGTGAAGAAACAAAGAAAGTAAAAAATGTATTTAACGTCAAATTATTATATCGGAGAACCTGTCTGATTATCTATGATATCATCAGCGTAATCGGTGCAAGTTATCTGGCGCTTCTGATGCGTTATAATTTCAACATGTCAGAAATTCCGGATCACTTTATTGAGCCGATTAACCGTTTTTTGGTGCTGAATATCCTAATCACCCTGTTTGTTTTGTATTTGTTCCGCATGTATCACAGCCTGTGGGCCTTTGCAGGGGAAACGGAGTTGCAGAACCTGGTGATTTCCTGCGTGATCAGCTCTGTGATTTACAGCGTGGGTATCCAGTTTGTGCGAAATCAGGGACAGATTGCGGTACCGGGCAGTTACTATTTCCTTTATGTATTTTTGCTGATCAGCTTTATATTTGCCAGCCGTTTTTCTTACCGGTTTTTCAGGAGTTTAAAGCACAAACAGCAGAATAAAAATAACAGTATTTCCGTTATGGTAATCGGCGCCGGTGAAGCGGCTAACCTGATTATCAAGGAAATTGTGAACAGTAATTTTTCCACCATGGTAATCCGCTGTATCATTGATGATGATGAGGGCAAATGGGGCAGATTTATCCAGGGAATTAAGGTAGTAGGCGGACGCGACAGGATTATTGAGTGCGCGGATATTTTCGGCATTGATGAAATCATCGTGGCAATGCCCTCCATTTCCAGGAAGGATATGTCCGAGATTTTGGATATTTGTAAAGAAACCAGCTGTAAGCTGCGTTCCCTTCCCGGCATGTACCAGCTGGTAAACGGGGATGTCAGCGTCAGCAAATTGCGTGACGTGGAAGTAGAAGACCTTCTGGGAAGAGACCCCATTGAAGTAGATTTGAATTCCATTCTCGGTTATGTACAGGGCAAAAGAGTCATGGTAACCGGTGGCGGCGGCTCCATCGGAAGCGAGCTTTGCAGACAGATTGCAAGGCACAATCCGGCCCAGCTGATTTTAGTGGATATTTATGAAAACAGTGCCTATGACGTACAGCAGGAGCTGCAGATTAATCATCCGGACTTAAATCTGGTGGTGCTCATTGCCTCCGTGCGTAATACCAATAGGGTGAACTGGATTTTTGAAAAATATAAACCTGAAATTGTTTATCATGCAGCTGCCCACAAGCATGTGCCGCTGATGGAAACAAGTCCCAACGAAGCAGTGAAAAACAACGTATTCGGTACCTGGAAAACTGCCTATGCGGCAGCCATGAACGGCACCAAGCGTTTTGTAATGATTTCTACCGATAAGGCAGTAAATCCCACCAATATTATGGGCGCAAGTAAGCGAATCTGTGAAATGATTATCCAGACCTTTAACAAGCACTATGACACGGAGTTTGTGGCAGTGCGGTTCGGTAACGTGCTTGGCAGTAACGGAAGTGTGATTCCTTTGTTCAAAAAGCAGATTCTGGCCGGTGGTCCGGTAACCGTAACCCATCCGGATATTATCCGTTATTTCATGACCATTCCGGAAGCGGTATCGCTGGTGCTTCAGGCAGGTGCTTATGCCAAGGGCGGGGAAATCTTTGTCCTTGATATGGGCAAGCCCGTGAAGATTTTGGACCTTGCAAAGAATTTAATCCGCCTGTCCGGTTATCGGGTGGATGAAGATATTAAGATTGAGTTTACGGGGCTCCGTCCCGGGGAAAAATTATATGAAGAGCTGTTGATGGCGGAAGAGGGTATGAAGGAAACCGCCAACAAGCTGATTCATATCGGTAAACCCATTGAAATTGATGAAATGAGGTTCTTTGCCCAGCTGAAGGAATTAAAAGAAGCCAGCAAGAGCGAAGAGGAAGATATCAGGGAACTGATTAAGGAAATTGTGCCGACCTACAATTATAAGAAAGAAGGAAATTAAGGAATGGCAAAGAAAAGGATTTATTTATCCAGCCCCACCATGCATGGGGAAGAACAGGAATTTGTAAAAGAGGCATTTGATACTAACTGGGTAGCGCCTCTTGGACCCAATGTAAATGCTTTTGAGCAGGAAATGGCAGCCTATACAGGGGCGGCAGGTGCCAGTGCACTAAGCGCAGGTACTGCGGCAATCCATATGGCACTTAAGGTGCTGGGAATCGGAAAAGGAGATGTGGTATTTGTTTCTTCTCTGACCTTTGCGGCCACCTGTAATCCCATTGTATATGAAAATGCTACGCCGGTATTTATTGATTCGGATGAGGATACCTGGAATATGTCGCCGGTAGCCCTTAGAAAGGCTTTTGAAAAGTATCCGGAGGCCAAAGCGGTGATTCTGGTACACCTTTACGGAAATCCCGCGAAGTTGGATGAAATCGTGGAAATCTGTAAGGAGCATAATGTGCCCCTGATTGAAGATGCCGCAGAATCCTTAAGCAGTACCTATAAGGGCAAACAGACCGGAACCTTCGGAAAAATCGGAATTTATTCCTTTAACGGAAATAAAATCATTACCACCTCAGGGGGCGGTATGATGGTTTCCCAGGACCCTTCCTTGACACAGAAGGCAACCTTTTTGGCAACCCAGGCCAGAGACCCTGCCCGCCACTATCAGCATTCCCAAATCGGATATAATTACCGTATGAGTAATGTAACCGCAGGAATCGGCAGAGGGCAGTTATTACACTTAGAAGAGCATAAGGCGATTAAGAAGGCAATTTATCAGCAATACAAGGAAGCCTTTGCGGATATTCCGGAGATTACCATGAATCCCTTAAATCCGGATGCAGATGCCAACTGCTGGCTGTCCGGCATGGTGATTGACAGGGAAAGCCCGGTGACGCCGGATATGGTAATGGATGCGTTGGATGCGGAAAATATCGAGTCCAGACCGGTGTGGAAACCGATGCATTTACAGCCTGTATTTGCAGAGTATGATTTCATCACCGAGAAGGGAAGCAAAGAAGATACACCGGATATAGCAAGTGTTGCGGAGGATGTATTTAACAGAGGACTTTGCCTTCCCAGTGACATTAAGAATACAGCCGAGGATATGGAACTGATTATCGGTATTATCAGAAAGCTGTTCCGTGGTTAAAAGTTTTTTGACAAAACAGGAAGCAATAAAACAGGAAGCAACAAAGCAGAAAGCAATAAGCAGGAAGTGAGAAAACACAAGGCACGGTAGGTCCGTGAGAAAAACGCGGGAGGCAGTTATGTACCGGAAATATATCAAACGTTTTTTGGATATCGTGATTTCCCTGACAGCATTAATCGTACTTTCACCCGTACTTTTGGTGGTAGCGGTTTTAGTACGTGTTAAGCTTGGTTCTCCGGTGATTTTCCATCAGAAAAGACCCGGTTATCAGGAGGAAATTTTTGAACTGAATAAATTCCGTACCATGACGGATGAGCGGGATGCGGAGGGTAACCTTCTTCCCGACGCACAGAGACTGACTTCCTTTGGCAATTTCCTTCGAAAAACCAGTTTGGATGAGCTTCCGGAGCTTTGGAATATTTTAAAGGGAGATATGAGCCTGATCGGCCCGAGGCCGCTTCTTGTGGGCTATCTGCCTTATTATACCGCGGAAGAAAAACTCCGTCACACGGTACGTCCCGGTCTTACGGGACTTGCCCAGGTAAGCGGCAGAAACTTTATTGCATGGGATGACCGCCTTGCAAAGGATGTGGAATATGTAAAGAAGTTGTCCTTTGCAACGGATGTTAAAATTTTGTGGAAGACCGTCAGCGTGGTCCTTAAAAAGGATGATGTGGCGGTAGATACAGATACCGTGGAAAAGTTTTTGTGGGAAGAAAGAAAGGTGAGAGAGGATGGCTAGCCAGGAACTTATAACACCCTGTTATGTGATTCATAAAGATATTTTGCTGGAAGGAACAGAACTTCTCAAGCGTTCGCTTCAGGAAGAGTGGCCCAATTCCTGCGTGGGTTATTCCTTTAAAACAAACTCGCTGCCTTATGTGGTAGAAGAGATGAAAAGAGTGGGATTCTATGCTGAGGTGGTCTCGGAAGATGAGTATGACCTTGCTTTAAAGCATGGTTTTTCCCATATTATTTACAATGGGCCGGTAAAAGGAAAACGGACGTTTTTACATGCCCTTACACAGGGACATATCATTAATTTGGATGCAAAGAGAGAGCTTGACTGGCTTTGCGGATACGGTAAAAAAGATGTTCAGGTGGGACTTCGTGTGAATTTCAACCTGGAAGCATATTGCCCCGGAGAAACCTCTGCCGGTGAGGAAGGCAGCCGCTTCGGTTTTTCTTATGAGACCGGAGAATTTGCGGATGCTTTACAAAAACTTTCGCATGCGGGGATCAAGGTGTCGGGACTTCATCTGCATACCAGTTCAAAATACCGTAGCATCAATATTTACCGTGCGCTTGCACAAATGGCATGCCGGTTAAAAGAAGAGTTCCGTCTGGAGCTGGCCTACATTGATATTGGCGGCGGATATTTCGGCGGGATGGAAAACAAACCGAAATTCCCCGATTATATAAAAGCAATCAAAGAAGAACTGATAAAGGCTTACAAGCCGGAAGAAACCATGTTGATTATGGAGCCGGGAACTTCGCTTATTACGCCCCCGATTGAATATGTGACTACGGTTGTGGATATTAAGGACACCTATGCAAATCGTTTGGTAATCACTGACGGCAGCAGGATTGATATCGATCCGCTGCATACGAAAAAGAGTTATTTTCATCAGTTTTTATACAAAGACGGCGCAACCAATAAAGAGCGCATAACGATGGAAAAACAGGTGGTTTGCGGATTTACCTGTATGGAGAATGACAGACTTTTTGAAATATCAGATAAAAAGGAATTGCAGGTAGGAGACCGGATTACTTATCAGAAGGTAGGCGGATATACGATGTGTTTAACACCTTTGTTTATCCGTTATTTCCCTAACGTATATCTGGAAGATAACGGCTCCTATAGGTTGGTAAGGGAAGCTTGGACGGCAGAGGAATATAGCCAGAAGAGCAGCTGTTAAAGAGAGGAAAAGGCATGAATCTGTTAATCTTAAGTTGTGGAACCAGGAATAAAGTTGTACAATATTTTAGGAATGAATTTGCCGGGGACGGTAGGATTATTACCACGGACTGTAATCCCTATGCACCTGCCTTGTACGAAGGGGATGCTTATTATATTGTGCCCCGTATGACTGCGCCCGGTTACCTGGATGTAATTTATGATATCTGTAAGAAAGAGCAGATTGCAGGGGTTCTGTCATTGATAGACCCGGAACTGTCTCTGCTTGCAAAGCATGAAGAAGAATTCCGGGCACTTGGCGTGACGGTAATCGGTTCTCCGTATGAACATTGTGAAAGATCTTTGGATAAGTGGATGATGTACAGGTGGATGAAAGACCATGGTTATCCCTGTGCGAAATCCTATATAGAGTTAAATGCCTTTTTAGACGCAGTAAAAAACGGCGAAGTTACCTATCCGGTGTTTGTAAAGCCCGTGAGAGGAAGCGCCAGCTTGCAGATTTCCATAGCGCATAATGAAGAAGAGGTTCAGTTTTTATTTGGTCACGGGGAGCAGATGCTGATTCAGGAATTTATGACAGGACAGGAAATTGGCGTGGACTGCTATATTGATATGATAAGCGGGGAAGTGGTTTCTATTTTTACAAAGAAAAAGCTTCTTATGCGTGCCGGAGAGACTGACAAGGCGGTTTCCTTTGAGGACGAGGCGCTGTTTACCAAGGTGGAAGAGTTTGTTAAGGAAAGCGGCTTTAGAGGACAAATTGATATCGATATTTTTGAAAAGGACGGTATTTACTATTTCTCAGAGGTTAATCCGAGATTCGGAGGCGGTTATCCCCATGCATATGCTTGCGGAATTAACCATATGAACTTGATTAAGAATAATCTTTTTGGTAAGATAAATGAGAGAAAAATAGGTGGATTTGCCTCAAATAAGGTAATGATGAAGTATAATGAAATCATGATTATGGATGCGGTTACCGAATAAAGGAACAGATATGAAAAAGAAGATATTGATACTGGCGAATTGTGCAAACGGCCTCTATGATTTCAGGAATGAGCTTTTACTTGCGCTTCTTGAAGAATATGAAGTGCATGTCAGTTTGCCGGATGAATGGGAAGTGCCGCAGCTGTCTGAAGAAGGATGTATCGTGCATCATACCGATTTGGATAGGCGGGGCGTTAATCCGATACGTGATATTGGATTAATCGCCGGTTATTACCGGCTGTTGAAACAGATAAAGCCATCCGTAGTGCTTACCTATACCATTAAGCCGAATATATACGGAAGTCTGTGCGCCCGGTTGTTGAAGATTCCGTATGTAGTGAATATTACCGGACTTGGTTCCGCTTTTGAAAAAGAAGGAATTTTAAAGAAACTGGTAATTGGTTTGTATCGGATGGCATTAAATAAAGCAGAGTGTGTCTTTTTCCAAAATGCGAAAAACAGGGAGTTGTTTTCGACGTTTGGAATCCGTGGGAAAAGCGACCGGTTGGTACCCGGTTCCGGTGTTAATCTTGCCAGACATATATGGGAAGAATATCCTTCCCGAGAGGATGTTGTCAGACTGTTGTATGTAGGAAGGATTATGAAGGAAAAAGGAATCGATGAACTTCTTTTTGCGGCAGACCGGATAAAGAAAGCGTATCCGGAAGTGATATTTGAAATTGTAGGCAGTTATGAGGAAGATTATCGGGAAACCTTAGAACGAAAGGAAAAAGAGGGGATTGTTGCTCTTACAGGTTATCAAAAAGAGATACACCCTTTTTATAAACAGGCTTCTGCAGTGGTAGTGCCCAGTTACCATGAGGGAATGTCCAATGTGGTGTTGGAAGCTTCGGCCACGGGCAGACCGGTTCTTGCTTCGGATATTCCGGGCTGCAGGGAAGGCTTTGATGACGGCGTTACGGGAATCGGCTTTGCACCCAGGGATGGGGAAGCGTTCCTTACGGCAGTACGGAAGTTTTTGGAGCTCTCTTATGAAGAGCGGATGGAAATGGGAAAGAAAGCCCGCTTGAAAATGGAGCGGGAATTTGATAGAAAAATAGTGGTAAATGCTTACCTTGAGGAAATCGGTAAGTGTACGGACAGGAGGAAAACAGTATGAGTTTGTATGAAGATATTGTAAGCGGCAAAGAGAAGGTGTCCTTAGTCGGACTCGGATACGTAGGTATGCCTATTGCGGTTGCCTTTGCACGTAAAATCAAAGTAGTGGGCTTTGACTTAAACGAAAAGAAAATTGAACTGTATCAGAACGGTATCGACCCCACCAACGAAGTGGGCAATGACGTAATTAAAAATACCACCGTGGAATTTACGGCTGATCCTTCCAAATTAAAAGAAGCCAAATTCCATATCGTGGCAGTGCCCACACCGGTAAATGATGACCATACACCGGATTTATCACCGGTAGAAGGTGCCAGCAGAATTTTGGGACAGAACCTCACCAAAGGCTCTATCGTTGTATTTGAATCTACTGTTTATCCCGGCGTAACCGAAGATATTTGTGTGCCCATCCTGGAAAAAGAATCCGGCTTGAAATGCGGCGTAGACTTTAAGATTGGTTATTCACCCGAGAGAATCAATCCCGGCGACAAGGTGCATCGTCTGGAAACCATTACCAAGATCGTATCCGGTATGGACGAAGAAACCTTAGACATCGTTGCCAAGGTTTATGAACTGGTAGTAGAAGCAGGGGTTTACCGTGCAGAATCCATTAAGGTGGCAGAAGCTGCGAAGGTAATTGAGAACAGCCAGCGTGATATCAATATCGCGTTTATGAATGAGTTATCCATTATTTTCAATAAAATGGGCATTGATACCCAGGCAGTACTTAAGGCGGCGGGAACCAAGTGGAATTTCCTGAAATTCTTCCCCGGTCTCGTTGGCGGACATTGTATCGGTGTAGACCCTTACTATCTGACCTACAAGGCAGAACAGCTGGGCTACCATTCACAGATTATTTTGGCAGGACGCCGTATCAATGATGATATGGGTAAATATGTGGCAGAATCCATGGTGAAGAACCTGATTAAGGCGAATATCCCCGTAAAGGGTGCTAAGGTGGCTATTTTAGGCTTTACCTTTAAAGAAAACTGTCCTGATACCAGAAATACCAAGGTAATCGACATTTACAAAGAATTGGGCGAATACGGCATTACTCCCATGGTGGTTGACCCCGCGGCAGATGCTGACGAAGCAAAGCGTCTTTACGGCATTGAGTTTGAAAGCATGGATGCGGTGAAGGATATGGATGCTGTGATTATGGCAGTGGCTCATACCCAGTTCCTTGACATCGACAAAGAAAAAGTAAGCAGTTTCTTTAATCCTGCCCATGAAAAGAAAGTATTCATGGATATTAAGGGATTATTTGACAGAAATGATTATCTGACAGAGGATTACATTTACTGGAGATTGTAATTCCGGATAGTGATATGAGATTTTAATTGATAGGAGAACTACAAATGGGCTACAGGGATCTGAAATTTGAAGAAGGAAGTGTGTTTCTGGTAACCGGAGGTGCCGGTTTTATCGGTTCAAACCTTTGTGAAGCGCTTCTTTCCATGGGTTATACGGTAAAGTGTTTAGACAACCTTTCTACCGGAAAGTTTGGAAATATAGAACCTTTCATGAAGGATGAGAAGTTTACCTTTATCGAAGGGGACATCCGTGATTTGGATACCTGTATGGCAGCTACGGAGGGTGTTTCCTATGTACTTAACCAGGCGGCCTGGGGCAGTGTTCCCAGAAGTATAGAAATGCCGCTTTTGTATGAAGATATTAACATTCGCGGAACTTTAAATATGATGGAAGCGGCCCGACAAAACGGTGTGAAGAAATTCGTATATGCTTCCAGCTCTTCCGTGTATGGTGACCATCCCGTACTTCCCAAGAAAGAGGGATGCGAAGGCAAACTGCTTTCCCCTTATGCATTAACCAAGAAGGTGGGAGAGGAGTACGGAAGATTATACAAGACACTCTACGGACTGGATACTTACGGTCTTCGTTATTTTAATGTATTCGGACGCAGACAGGACCCCAACGGCATGTATGCCGCAGTAATTCCGAAGTTCATCAAACAGCTGATGAACGGAGAAGTGCCTACCATCAACGGTGACGGCAGACAGTCCAGGGACTTTACTTATATTGATAATGTAATTGAAGCCAATTTGAAGGCTTGTCTGGCATCCTCAGATGCGGCCGGTGAAGCCTTTAATATCGGGGCCGGCGGAAGAGAATATCTGATTGATGTTTATGATGCTTTGTGTGATGCCCTGGGTGTGAAGGTGGAACCTAATTTCGGACCCGTAAGAAAGGGCGATATCAGGGATTCTAATGCGGATATCAGCAAGGCGAGAGAACTTCTCGGCTATGACCCGGAATTCGATTTTGACAAGGGAATCCATTTGGCAATCGATTGGTACAAGAAAAATTTATAAGGAGCATACCGGTGAAACATATTGTGTTTTTTACGCTTTCTATGAAAAGGGGCGGTGCCGAGGGTGTGATAGCAAGACTTACGGAAGAATATCTGCGGCACCATTATAAGGTTACTATCGTAACCTGTATGAACTGCCCTGCGGAATATCCGTTAGACCCGACGGTGGAACTGGTATATTTAGATGAGGAAGGAGCAGTTTATCAGAACATGGGAGAACGTTTCCTGAAAAGAAGGAAACGTTTATCTGTGGTGCTTGATAAGTTAGCTCCTGATTTATTAATCAGTTTTTTACCGGAACCGAATTTTTTGGCAATGAGTATGAAGGGGAAATGTTCCTTCCCCATGATTATTTCCGTGCGGAATGACCCGGCAAGGGAATATCGGAACAAAATATATTATTTACTGATGCGTCTGTTTTATCCTAAGGCAGACGGTTATGTATTCCAGACGGCGGATGCAGGCAGGTATTTTTCGTTTTCAAAGCATATTGCGTCAGCTATGACGATTATTCCCAATCCCCTCGGAAGGGACTATTTGAATTTACAAAAATCTGAAAATAGAGAGCCGAAGATTGTCCATGTGGGCAGAATGGACAGACAGAAGAATCAGGTTCTTTTGCTTAAGGCCTGTAAGCCTGTTTTGGAGGCACATCCTGAATATAAACTGGAAATGTACGGAGACGGAGCGTTGCGTGGCGAATTGGAAAATCTTGTGGCAGAGCTTGGTCTGAAAGAGCGTGTTGCTTTCGGCGGAATTGTAAAGGATTTGAAGGAGCGCATGGAGGATGCTTCCTGTTTTGTGCTTTCTTCGGATTATGAAGGAATGCCCAATGCCCTGATGGAAGCCATGGCTTTAGGGGTGCCGGTGGTTTCCACGGATTGTCCCTGCGGCGGACCGGCGTATCTGATAGAAGACGGTGTGTGCGGCAGGCTGGTGCCGGTAGGTGCGCAGGAAGCACTTTCCCGGGCGCTGGATGAGCTTGTGGCGGATAGAGGCGCTGCTGAAGAGATGGCAGAGCATGCAATAGATCGGATGCGGGAATTTTATCCGGAAAATATTTATCAAAAATGGCATGAATATATCAGACGTTTTTTGGCGGATTCCGGCGGAATCTGATGGGAGGTTTTTAATGACTGGGAAAAAGAAATTGATGCTGATTTGTCCCATGCTGCATCAAGGCGGAATGGAAAAGGTGTGTGTGGCAACGGCCCGTGCACTGACACCGTATTTTGACATAACTATTGTTATTTTTAACTCCGCAGATATTGCATTTGATGTGGAAGGACTTCATATTATTGACATAAATATAGGGGCGAAGCCCGGAAAACTGCGTAAAATCCTGAATATTGTGAGACGTTCCCGAAAGGTACGTGGCTTAAAAAGACAGTTGAAACCGGATATCGCATACAGCTTCGGTCCTACCGCAAATATGGTAAATGCCTTCTCAAAGACCGGCAAAGAGCAGGTCTGGCTGGGGCTTCGGAGCTATGAGGATGTGAATGAATACGTGAAAATCAGGCTTTTCAAGTCGCTTGCGGATCTGATGGTGTGTTGCTCCAAGGAAATGGAACGCGTTTTAAAAGTTAAATATGGATTTAAGAAAACAACCGTTTTGTATAATCCTTTTGATGTGGAGAAAATCCGGGAAGCGGCGGCAGGAAGTACACCGGCCCTGCCCTGGGATATGCCGCAAGAGCAGGAAGATGAGCGGGAAATCCGTTGTTTTATTTCCATGGGAAGAGAGGATGACGTAAAAGGTTTCTGGCATATGCTGAAAGCGTTTTCCGTAGTGCATGAAAAGGCGCCCCAAAGCAGACTGATTCTGATGGGAGACGGCGGCTTTTCGGAATATAAAGAATTGGCAGCCGGCCTTGGGATTACAGATGCAGTATATTTTCCGGGGATGCAGAGAAATCCTTATCCTTATTTGGGAAGGGCGGAATTTTATTTGCTGGCGTCCCGTGTGGAAGGCTTTCCCAATGCCCTTGTGGAAGGCATGGCAGCGGGGCTTGTGCCGTTGAGTGTGAATTGCCTGTCGGGACCTGCGGAAATTTTAACGGACAGTGAGACGGTAGCTTCTTTAAATGACTGGTTTGCAAAGCAGAAGGCAGCCGGTGAAAAGCCTGTCAGATACGGGGAATACGGTATTTTGATTCCTTCCCTTTCTCCGGAAAAGAATTTAAATCCGGCGGAAATTACGGAAGAAGAGAAGGCCCTTGCAGAAGTGATGCTGTCCCTTCTTACGGATGAAAAGTCGGCAGAAACCTACCGGATGGCCGGCGCAAAGCGGGCGGGAATCTTCACCTTCCGTCATTATGTGGAGCAGATTTTGCAGATGGCGGGTGTGAAAGCTTAGCAGAACGGTAGCGGAACAGACTGCGAAGAAGCGGTATGACCGCAAGAGGGTAAAAACCTTTCAAATCTGCGGTTTGCTTGAGATTATACGTTGTTTATGATAAAATAGATTAGTTAAGCGAAAAACGAAAAGCCTATTTTCGGGAAAGGCATGAAAGACATTATATGCGAAAAGTTATCTTTCACTTGAATTGTTTTGAACAGGGTGGCGCAGAGCGCGTGGTTTCCAATCTGGTAAACCAGTTGGTAGATAAGGATTATGAGATTATCGCGGCAACCCAGTGGCAGGGTGAAAACGAATTCCGTTTGGATGAGCGTGTACGACGGATTCATGTGGGATTAAAGCCTGAGGATGAAAAAAAGAACCGTCTTTTGAAGATCTTGCTGCGGTTTCACTACCTGCGAAAGCTTGTGAAAGCAGAGAAGCCGGATTTGGTGGTTTCTTTTACAAGGAGAGCCAATTACAGGGCAATTATTGCTACACTGTTTTTAAAGGTGCCGCTTATTACGGCAGTGCGTCAGGACCCGAAATCTTATTATAACAGCACGGCGGATAAGATTTTGGTGCCCCTTCTTTATCGCTTGCCGGAAGGCTGTGTGTTCCAGACCAATGAGCAGATGGAATATTTCCCGAAGGTATTACAAAGAAAATCCAGGGTGATTTTAAACCCGGTAAATGATAAATATTTAAATGTGCCCGCGCCGGCAGAGCGGGAAAAGACCGTGGTACAGTCAGGCAGACTGGTGGGCTTTAAAAACCAGGAGATGCTCTTTAGAGCCTTTCTCCGTGTCCATGAGAAGCATCCGGATTATATCCTGAAGCTTTACGGCGGGGATTCCTTTGACGGTACCAAAGAAAAATTGGAAAAAATCATTAAGGACCATCAGGCAGAGGAGTATATCAAACTGATGGGCGCCTGTGATGACTTAGAGAAAGAACTTCCGAAGGCGGCTGTTTATGCTTTTTCTTCGGATTATGAAGGAATGCCCAATGCCCTTTTGGAGGCAATGGTGCTGGGAATGCCCTGTGTGGCAACGGATTGTCCCTGCGGCGGTCCTGCAACGGTAATGACCCATGAAAAGGACGGACTTTTAATTCCCGTAGGGGATGAGGATGCCATGACAGAAGGGATTTGCCGCTTAATTGAAAATCGGGAATTGGCGGAGCAGTTGGGGGCAAATGCCCGTAAACTGGGTGATAGAATCAACGGTCCTGCGATTTTAAAAGAGTGGCAGGAATATATGGAGAAGGTCCTTGCAAATAAATAAATTCAAGGATTTTATCAAAAGAAATCAAGGTTAAATATTTCCTTTCAAAGACTGAAATTGGAGTAAATTATGTGCGGAATTTGCGGATTCGTATCAAAAAAGAAGATATCGTTAGAACAATTAAAGGCCATGAATGATACCATGGTGCACCGTGGCCCGGATGATTCCGGCGAGGAAATTTTCCCTATGAAAGAGGGATATTCCATCGGACTTGCCCAGAGAAGACTTTCTATTTTGGACTTGTCACCCTTGGGACATCAGCCCATGCATTCGGAAAACGGACGGATTAGCGTGGTGTATAACGGTGAGATTTATAATTTCCTTGAAATCAAAGAAGAGTTAGGGGATTATCCGTTCCGCTCTACCTGCGATACGGAAGTGATTATTGCCGCTTATTTAAAGTGGGGAATCTCCTGTGTGGATAGGTTTAACGGTATGTTTGCCATTTGTCTTTATGACAGGGAGACGGATGAGGTATTCCTTGTAAGGGACAGAATCGGTAAGAAACCCCTGTATTATGAACTGCAGGATGGTGACCTTTATTTTGCATCGGAATTAAAGCCGCTGATGGCAAGAGAGGGATTTGAAAAGAAAATCCGGACAGAGGTGCTTTCCAGATATTTGTTCCAGCAGTACATCAACGCACCTGACAGTGTGTTTGAAAATGTGTACAAATTAGAGCCGGGAAGCGTGCTGACCTTCAAATACGGCGAGGTAAATGTCCGCAAATATTGGGATATCAATGAGGTTTATCACAGAATGCAGGAAAATCCGGTAACGGATTACGCGCAGGCAAAGGAAGAATTAAAGGAACTGTTACGTCTTTCCGTAAAGAGACGTATGATTTCCGATGTGCCCTTAGGAACCTTTTTGAGCGGAGGCTACGATTCCTCTTTGGTGACGGCCATTGCTGCGGAGCATTCCGAGGCGCCGGTGAAAACCTTTTCCATCGGTTTCCATGAAAAAAATTATAACGAAGCAATTTATGCTGCGGAAGTGGCGAAGTATTTGGGAACCGACCATACCGAGCTTTATATCAGCGAAAAAGAAATGTTTGAGATGGTAGAGAGTATTCCCGAGTATTATGATGAGCCTTTTTCCGATTCCTCCCAGATTCCTTCCATGTTGGTGTCCAAATTGGCCAAGGAGAAGGTGACGGTTGTTCTTTCCGGTGACGGTGGGGATGAATTTTTCTGCGGTTATAATATTTATGAAAATGTAAAACAGGCCCAAATGCTGGACTTGCTTGGAGGGATGACCTACGGCGTGTGCAATCTGCCGCCCTTTAAGCAGATGAAGATGCTGGAGAAACTGCCTTTTAGGGTGAGGGTTATTGCCGGCAACAGAAATCCGGAGACCAAGACCCAGTTTGGTTCCGATAATTACATCAATTGTGCAAATAAGATGGTGCTTTCCGGCGGAAAGCCCTGTCATTATGAAATAGAAAGTACCTATGGGGTAAAGAACTGGCAGGTAAGAAGAATGCTGGTGGATATGGATACCTATCTGCCCGGAGATATTTTGTGCAAGGTGGACAGAGCTTCCATGAAGTATTCTTTAGAGTCCAGATGTCCCATTTTGGACAAGGATGTGATGGAGTATTCCTTTAGGATGTCCCATGACCTGAAGTTCCATAGGGGGAATAAAAAGCGTATTTTAAAGGATCTTGCGTATGACTATATCCCCAGGGAAATGCTGGAGCGTCCCAAGGTTGGCTTCGGTGTGCCTCTTGATAAGTGGATGAGAGGACCGCTGAAGGAGAGTCTGCTTGATTTTTGTAACAGGGATTATTTGATGAAACAGGGCATTTTTGATGCTGACTTTGTAACAGCCCTGGTGGAGAAATATATGATTAAGGGCGACGGTGGACCGGCAACGGGAGAGAACTACTCCAAGATTTTATGGTCCTTGTATGCCTTCCAGCAGTGGTATCATACCTATTGTGAATAGGAGTGCATTATGGAAAAAAAGATGCATATTGCCATGTCCATCGGCTCCCTGACCAAGGGCGGCGCAGAGCGTGTCATGGTAAATCTGGCGGAATATTTTGTGTCCAAGGGGCATCAGGTTACCATTGTGACCCAGTACCGCAAGGAAAATGAATATACAATCAGCTCCGGAATTAAAAGGGTGATTTCAGATATCGAAGGAGATGAAATTTCAGGAAACCGCCTGGTGAATTTTGTGCGGAGATTTCGGAAACTTCGCGGCATCTGGAAGAGTGAAAAGCCGGATTTGATTTTATCCTTTATCGGTAAAAATAATATGATGGCGATTTTGACCTCCATGGGGCTTTCTGTACCGGTTGCGGTTTCGGTAAGAGGTGAGCCGCGTGAGGAGTATTATAATAACTTCCTGCGTCTTGCGGCAAAGGTACTTTTCGGTTTCGCGGATGGTGTGATTTTACAGACCCGCAGATGCTTTGACTTTTTCCCCAAACGGGTAAAAAGGCGGGCTGTGATTCTGCACAATCCCGTAAGTGCTGCTTTTTTCAGGGATAGGTATGAAGGAGAGCGGGACAAGACCATCGTGGCAGTAGGCCGCGTAGACAACAACAAGAACCATGAAATGTTAATCCGGGCTTTTGCGGATTTATCTGCGGATTTCCCGGAATATCAGGTTATCATCTATGGGGAAGGGCCGGAGAGACAGCGGCTTTTGAAGCTGGTAGATGAACTGGAACTGACAGGAAAAATTTCCCTTCCGGGAAGTATTGATCATGTATCCGATGCTATTTACAAGTCAGAAGTGTTTGTACTGACTTCCAACACTGAAGGGGTACCCAATACCCTGATAGAAGCCATGCTGATGGGCCTTTGTGTACTTTCTACCGATTGCCCCTGCGGCGGACCGGCTGATTTGGTAAAACACGGCGAAGACGGTCTTTTATTCGGGGTTGGAGATACAGCGGAATTAAAAGAACAGCTGAAGCTGGTATTAGAGAATCGGGAATTGCGGGAGCGTTTGGGTAAAAACGCCACAGCAATCGGTGAAGTCTTTGCGCCGGATAAGGTTTACGGCGAGTGGGAGGCTTTTTTCAGAAAACTTTGCGGAAAGTAAAGGAGAGAGCATATGTGCGGCATAGCCGGATTTTGTAATTTAAAGGGTGACAATTTAGCGAATATTGAGAAGATGAAAGCCCGCATGTTCCATCGGGGACCTGATGCGGGAGGTCATTTTATTTCCGAAGACGGACAGGTGGTTTTGGGACACCGCAGACTGTCTATTATTGATTTGTCTGAAACGGGTGCCCAGCCTATGAAGTCCCACAGCGGCCGTTTTGTGATGGTGTTTAACGGTGAGATATATAATTACAAAACGGTGGCGGAAAAGCTGCTTGCCGATGGACTGGTGAAAGCCTTTAAGGGAAGCTCCGATACGGAGGTTCTTTTGGAGGCCTTTGAGCATTACGGGGTAAAGGAAGCAATTTCCCTCTGTAAAGGAATGTTCGGCATTGCACTTTATGACCAAAAAGAACAGGTGTTATATTTACTCCGTGACAGAGTGGGGGAAAAGCCCCTTTATTACGGAAAGGTAAAGGACGGATTCGTTTTCGCTTCGGACCTTGGTTCGATATCTGTGCTGGAGGGCTTTGAAAACCCGATAAATACAGCAGTTTTGGATGTTTATTTCACCCATGGCTATATTCCGGCACCCTATAGTATTTATCAGGATATCTTTAAACTGGAACCCGGAACTATCGCAAAAATTAAATTACCATTTAATAATTTGGATGATGTTGAAATGCAGACCTATTGGTCCATGAAGGAAGTGGCGAAAAAGGGACAGGACAATCTTTTCACCGGAAGTTTTGAGGAAGCCACAGATGAACTGGAGAGACTTTTGAAAGCATCTGTTTCCGAACAGATGGTGGCTGACGTTCCCGTTGGAGCATTTCTTTCTGCAGGAATTGATTCCAGTACCATCGTAGCATTGATGCAATCCTTAAACCAGGGTAAGGTGCGAAGCTTTACCATCGGTATGAATGAAAAAGAGTATAATGAGGCGGTTTATGCCAAGGAAATTGCAAATCATTTAGGAACGGAGCATACGGAATTGTATATCACCGAAGAAGATGCCATAGCAGTGGTTCCGAAGCTGGCATCCATGTTTGGGGAACCTTTTGCGGATTCTTCCCAGATTCCTACTTATCTGGTAAGTAAAATGACCAGGGAACATGTGACGGTGTCCTTAAGCGGAGATGGCGGTGACGAGCTTTTTTGCGGATATAATTCCTATAATTCCGTGGAGCGTATTTGGAACAAAATGAAGGGAATCCCTTATTTTGTAAGGAAACCCTGCAGTGAACTGGTGCTGCACAGTCCCCTAAAGAAAAAGTATATCTACAGAGTGAAGGGCAAGCTGTTAGGGGCGAAAGGTCCTTCGGATTTGTATATCAATTCCTATGAAACGGACCCCCTGACCAAACGGATTAGCCTTGATAACAGCGGTATCAGTTATAAATACAGTGAATATGATCCCCATTATCTGGAGGAAGCCAATCACAATATTATGCTGATGGATATGACCATGTATCATCCTGATGATATTTTGGTGAAGGTGGACAGGGCAGCCATGGCAGTGTCCCTGGAAACCAGAGTTCCCATGCTGGATAAGGACGTGGTAGAGTTTGCTTGGACCTTACCCCTTGCTTATAAAAAGCAAAACCAGGTGGGCAAACAGGTACTTAGAGAGGTGCTTTACCGGTATGTACCCAGGGAAATGATGGAACGCCCCAAAAAGGGCTTTAGTATTCCGATTGAGAAATGGCTGAGACAGACAAACCTCCGTGCGTGGGCGGAAAGTCTGCTTGATAAGGAACTGCTCCGCAGTCAGGGGATTTTGGATGCGGATGTGGTTTGGGAAATCTGGACAGATTTCATTGAAAAGGGACAGTGGCGGATTCAGATCTGGTACATTTTAATGTTCCAAAGCTGGTTAATCGAAGAAAGGACGAAAGGAAGTCTATGAATATAATCAGAATGTCCGGCGGCCTCGGGAATCAGATGTTTCAGTATGCACTTTATCTGAAATTGAAAGCCCTGGGCAGGGATGTGAAATTTGATGATATAAATGAATACAGGCATGACTACGCAAGACCCATTATGCTGTCTGTGTTTGGGATTGATATTCCCCGGGCTACCTGGGATGAAATCAATGCATTTACGGACGGCTCCATGGACTTTTTCAAAAGATTGAGACGTACCCTTTTCGGACGCCGGGCCATTGAGTATGTGGAAGAGGGCTTTTATGATGAGAAAGTGCTTTCTTTTGAGTCCATGTATTTAAGGGGAGGCTTCCAGAGTGAGCGGTATTTTGCGGATATCGAGCCTTTAATCAGACAAACCTACCGGTTCCCTAAGATTGAGACCATGCATTTGCCGGATAAGCTTTATCAGGTAACCAGGGAGTGTATGGATTTGGTTCAAAATACCATGTCCGTAAGCGTACATATGCGCCGCAGTGATTCCAGACAAGACGAAGAGTTGTATGAAGGAATTTGCACGGAGCAGTACTATGAAGGGGCAGTGCAGTTTATCGAAGAGCGTTATCCCGAAGCGGTATTTTATATTTTCAGTAATGAGCCCAAATGGGTAAAGGGCTGGGTGGACCGGCTGGTTGCAAACCGGATTACACCGGATATGACCGCAGAGGAAAAAGAAAAACTCCGCCAAAAATTTGTGATGGTGGAAGCCAATACGGAATACACGGGTTATTTAGATATGCAGCTGATGACCTGCTGTAAGCACAATATAATTTCCAATTCCAGCTTCAGCTGGTGGGGCGCTTGGCTCAATGACAATCCGGGCAAAATCATGATTGCCCCCGATAAGTGGAAAAATAATGTGGAAAGCGACGATATCTACTGTAAGGGTATGGTTCTTGTAAACGGAAAAGGCAGGGTAGTGAAGACTCTGCATTAGTAAGAAATGTAGACAAGCGTATGCGCGGACGGACCGTGCAAAAAGCGGAAAAGTAACGGCGGTTTGAATTATGGTAATAATCAGAATGACGGGCGGCCTTGGAAATCAGATGTTTCAGTATGCTTTGTATCAGAAACTGGTTTCCCAAGGGAAAGAAGTGAAGTTTGATGACAAAAGTGAATATACGCTATCCAATGCCAGACCCATTATGTTGTGGGCCTTTGGGATTGATTACCCCAAAGCAACTGACAGGGAGATTAATAAAATAACAGATGGTTCTTTAAATCCGCTTGCCAGGATAAGACGTAAGGTATTCGGGCGCAAAAGCCTGAAATATGCGGAAAAGGACTGCAATTTCGATGCGGCGGTTCTTGAGAAGGACCCTGCTTATCTGACCGGTTATTTCCAGAGTGAAGCCTATTTTTCAGACATAAAAGAAGCCGTGAGAGAGGCATTTGCCTTTGATGAAGCCATTTTTGAAGGATTGGAAACGGAACTTAAAAATAAAATCACGATTTATCAAATTGATATAGAAAACACAGCATCTGTCAGCTTGCATATCCGCAGGGGCGACTATTTAAGCAATGCGGATATATATGGCGGCAACTGTACCGAAGCTTATTATGCCAAGGCAATAAAGACCATCAAAGAGAAAGTGCCGGAAGCGGTATTTTATGTATTCTCCAATGATGATAATTGGGCAGAGGATTGGTGTAAGGCAAAGGAGGAAAAGACCGGCAGTAAATTTGTGCCGGTAGCGGGAGCGCCGGAAGAACTGGGTTATCTGGATTTGTTCCTGATGAGTAAGTGTAAGCACCATATTGTGGCCAATTCCAGCTTCAGCTGGTGGGGAGCTTATTTGAATCCCTCTAAGGAAAAATGTGTGATTGCGCCTGCCAGATGGTACAATAATCAGGATTGTAAGGATATATATACACCGGAAATGTTAAAAATAACAGCAGAAGGGATACTGATAGAAGCATGAAGGAACAATTGATTTCCGTCATTGTAATTGCATATAACATTGAAAAACTGTTGCCCCGCTGTATGGACAGTGTTCTGGCACAGACTTATCCGAATCTGGAAATTATTCTGATTGATGACGGCTCTACGGATTCCACCGGAGCCATTTGTGACAACTATGGCAAAGAACATGAAAAGGTTACGGTAATCCATCGGCAAAACGGCGGCATTTCGGCGGCACGTAATTCCGGGCTTGCCATTGCCAAGGGTGATTTCATCGGTTATGTGGATGGGGATGATTACATTGAACCTACCATGTATGAGACCATGTACAAAGCATGTATGGAGCACGATGCCAAGGTGGCAGTCTGTACCTACCGCGAAGAAGGGGAAGGGGCAACGCCCTGTAATCCCACAGGAAATATCATACCCTTAACCAGGGAGGAAGCCCTGGAATGGTATGTGAACGGCCATGAGAAGTACCGCCTTTATAATTCCGTGTGGAGTAAACTTTTTTCCAGAGAAGTGGTGGGCGGTGTGCTATTCCCGGAAGGAAGAAACTCCGAGGATATTATGTATACCACCAGGGCGCTTGCCAAAGCAGATAAGTCTGTTTTTGTGGACGAGGCGCTGTATCATTATATTGTCAGCAGGCAGGACAGCGTCATGAACCAGCGTCTTGCGGAACGCAGATTTGGAGATGAGATTCCCTTCTGGAGAGAACAGGAGCAGCATCTTTCAGGGCTTGGTATGCAGGAATTTGCTGATAAATCTGCGTATCGTTTTTACCGTAAAATGCTGTTTTATTATATTGATTTTTGTGACAGGAAAATGTTTGACTCAGCGGCTAAGCTGGCAGGCATGTTAAGGTCTGAAAAAGAAAGAATCCGTGAGGTTTACGGAAGGGATTTCGTAGCAACCGGAGATAAGGTTCGGATGAAGGTCTTTTTGACATGGCCGAAGGGATACTATCACATCGTCCGTTTGTATGAAAAACTTGTAATTCCGCTCAGGCAGTAGCCGGGAACTGAATGGAAAATTATTTTATGAAAAAGAAAATGCTGCAGGGGGTTGCTCCTTGCAGCATTTATTATTTGTTGGGCTTCAGCCCGTTTTTCGAGGGAGTTTCTCAGAAGAGAAACGAACTGAAGAAAAACAAATAAACCACCCGCTAAGCGGGTGAGTCAACGGCCAGCTTTAGCTTCAAGCAAAAACCTCCCGTGCTATAATG
>JAFZDQ010000131.1 GCA_017561085.1 Lachnospiraceae bacterium | reverse complement strand
GTAATAACAGGAAAAGGCAATCTCACGGGAACGAAGAACATTCCCTTTGCCATTACTCCTTTTGTCCTGACCGCAGAAAATATCAGTGCTCCCGATGTGGATTATAGTGGCACTGCTTACAATAAAGTGGAGGTAAGTGCACTTTCCGGAATTCTCGGAGATACTGCTTACAGCGTGAAGTATTATGCGGACGAAGAGCCCCGTGGAGCGGCCCTTACAAAGGCACCTGCAAACGCAGGCAATTACATAGCAGAGATTACCGGTAAAGGAAATTATGCAGGTACGGTAGAAAAGGCATTTGGTATCCGTCACATAACCTTAACAGATGAGATGGTAACTGCTGCTGACATGATATACAGCGGCAGTGCATATCAGGGGCCTGTAGTTACTGCCGGCGGTGCCGAACTGAAAGAATTTACAGATTACATTGTAGAGTATTATGCAGAACAGAATCCTGCGGAAAGACTCAGTGAAGTGCCTGCAGATGCAGGAAAGTATATTGCGGTAGTTACCGGAAACGGAAACTACGCAGGATATGTGGAAAAGACTTTTTCTATTACACCTTATCCGTTAGCAGACAATGCAGTCACGATTAGTGATAAAGGATATGACGGTCAGCCTTTTGCGGCCTATTCCGTAAAAGTCCTGAACCGGACGCTGACAGAAGCAGATTACAAAGTAACCTACTATGCCAAGGAGCCGGCGGTAGCAGCTCTTGCAGGAGCACCTGTGGACAGTGGTTCCTACATCGCAGTGTTCGAAGGCCGCGGAAACTTTGCGGGAACCATTGAAAAAGAATTTGCAATTAACAAGGTATCCGTTTCCAAAGCACAAGTAAACCTGCTTTATGGCGCGGATGATGTGGTAAGCGGCATCACAGTTTCCTTAAACGGAAGAGAACTTACCGCAGGGGATTATACCTATGGCTTTTTTGCCAAAGCAACTGACGAAGCATTAGCGGAAGCTCCGACGAAAATCGGCGATTACTATGTGAAGGTAACAGGACAGGGTAACTACGAAGGCGAAAAGATCGTTGAATTCAGCATTCATCCCGAATGGATTTCTGCTGCCTGGTTTACCTTTGAGAATGTGGTTTTTGACGGAACCGAGAAGAATCCTATCCGTGTATTAAAGGACGGACTTGGGAAAGCAGATTTTGAAGTTTCCTACAACAAAACACCCGTTAATGCAGGAACCTATACCGCAACGGTAAAAGGTATCGGAAATTATGAAGGTTCCATAAAATACACCTTTAAGATTAATAAACGCCCCATTACTTCCGCGGACGTTTCCGAACCTGCAGATTCCGTTTATAACGGAAAACTAAGTAAACCTGCAGTGACCGTATCCATCGGTGGTGTAGAGCTTTCAAAAGATAATTATACCGTTACCTACGCGAATAACAAAAATGCGAATATCGGCAAAGAAGAAGCGCAGAAAGCCAAAGTAATCATTACCGGCAAAGGCAACTTAAGCGGCAGCGTAGAAAAATACTTTACCATCGCGCCTAAGAGCATGGACGGATTAACCTTAAGCGTGAAAAATGCAACCTTCAGCGGAAAAGAAGTTGCACCCGCGGTAACCGTCAAGGACGGCAAGACAGAACTGGTAAAAGGCAAAGATTACACTGTAACCTATGTAAATGCAACAGATGCATGTACGGACTTAACCAAAGAAAATGCGCCTGTGGCAGTCATTACCGGTATCGGCAATTACGAGGGCGGACTGAGTAAGAACTTCAAAATCAATCCTTTTGTGGTAAAAGCAAAAGAACTGAAGGTACAGCTTTATAATGACAAAAACGAGTCGCTTGACGCAACGCTTGACGTAAAAGCCGGAAAGCAGGAACTGATTTACGGAAGAGATTATCTGGTTACATTAAAGGATGTGGCTTCCGGAGATGTATTTAACGGTCCCGGCTTAGCGCAGGTAGGCGGAAAATATCATCTGACCTTTAAATTTATCAATAATTGTGTTGGTGAAAAGGCAAGCATCACTGTGAAAAATGTAGTTTGTACGGCAGATATCGGGGATTGCGAAGTGAAGTTCATTGAAAACGGGGAATATGTAGATTATATTTCTCTTCCCTACAACGGCAAAGCGCAGAAACCTAAAGTGGCAGTGCTGCTTGACGGTAAACCTTTATCTACCAAGAAATACAGTGTCAGCTATGCAAATAATATAAATGAGACGACAAACGGACCTGAGGCAATCGTAACCGTAACGGGACGCAACGGCTATGGCGGATGCCTTACCAAGGAATTTGGAATTATTCCTATGGAAGTGTTCCCGGCGAAGATTACCGTTACCAAGCAGAACCATACCTACACCGGAAAAGCCATTAAGCCCAAGGTAACCATCGAAGATGCCTTCGGTGAAAGCTTGGAGGAGGGCAAGAACAAAGACTTTTGGATAGTTGGTTATGAAAACAACGTAGACGTAAACCACGAAGGCGATGAAACGCCTCCTACAGTAATTATTCAGTTATCCAATAATTACGTTTCCAATACCGAAAGGACCATTAAGAGAACCTTTAACATCAAGCAGGCGAAGATTACCTCCGTGGAAGCAGCAAATGCCTACTACAAGGGTGGCGAAGCAGTAGAAACCAAGCTGACCGTTAAGGCAAGTAAAATTACCCTGTCTCCTTCCGATTACACTGCAGTATATGAAAACAATACAGCAGTCGGTACGGCCAAGGTAACCATTACAAGTGATAAAGACAGCGGCAATTTCTACACAGCAACCTCCATCACCAAGACCTTTAAGATTACCAAAGAATCTCTTGAAAAGGCCAAAGTGAAGCAGGTGAAGAAACCTGTTTATACAGGAGAAGTGATTGACTTTAGCGAGTGCTATGAGCTTTATGACAGCGCAGGCAACCTGATTGAAAAGAGTCAGTACACGGTAACTCCGGCAGCAAGCATTAAGGCAGGCACCATCACCGTAACCTTTAAGGCAAACACCGGAGAAGGTACGCGCTTTGTCGGAAAGAAAACAGCCAAGTGTGCGGTGGCATCTTCCTATCTGGGTGATTTCCTTACCATGACGGAAAAAGGACTTCCGGAAAAGAAGTACAACAAAGGAAAAGCGGTTACCTTAACAAAGAAGGAGTTAGACGCAGCCTTTAAGGACAAGGTGTCCGGTCAGGCGATTAAGAGTAATTCCTTTACCGTGAAGTACGAAAATAACAAAAAGCGGGGCATGGCCAAAGCATACCTTACCGGAAAAGGAAATTATAACGGTACGGTAGTGGTTTACTTCCGCATCAAATAGTATTATGATAAGATAGTATGAGAATACAAAAGATGAAGTAAAAGGGAAGATTTTTAAGTATGCTCAGTGTTTTATCAAATTGGATTTTTATGGGACTCCTATGCGGCGCAAGCGGTTTTGCGCTGCTTAGGGGTTATCATCTTGTTATGAACAAATTAAATCCGGGCAGTAAAGAGCCTGCATTCGGAATCAGTCATATTTTGATGGCCGGAATTGTGGGCACGACTTTGTATGCCCAGATTTTCAGTGTGTTTGGCCGTGTAAATGCGGAAGCCTTTCTGGTGCTGGCGGCGGCAAGCATACTTTATCTTGTTTGGCAAAGAAAAGCGGTAGCTTCCTATTTGACTGAAAAATTAAAAGAATTCAAAGAGACGCAGGAAGATGCGCAGAAAGCTGCACAGGAAGATGCGCAGACCTGTGACAAAGTAACAAAATGGTTACAGACAGGCGCGTGGGGTGTTTTTCTTTTGGCTGTGGTTGCCTTTGCCTGTGCCTCTTGCGGTCAGACCAAGCTGATTGATACGGAGTGGTATCATGCCCAGACCATCAGATGGTTTGAGGAGTATGGCTGCGTCAAAGGAGTTGCCAATATTTTTTATTCCCTGGGATTTAACAATGCCCAGCATTATTTTGATGCTTTGTTCGGAATGGACTGGCTGTACGGACAGTCTATGAGAGGCAGCGGCGGCTTTTTCGGTATTTTGATGTTCGGACACGGACTGTTCCGCCTGACCGGATGGAGAAGCCATGAAAAGCATCTGGCAGATGCCCTTGCGATCGGGGAGGTGACTTACAGTATTATCGTGACTGCCTTTTTTACGGACCCTTATGTGGATACCCTTCCCAATGTGCTGGTGCTGTTTGTTTTAACAGAGTGGTTCATCCTTTTGGAGAAGGATTGTGAGGATGTGCGGGAGTACGGACTTTATTGTTTGTTCGCCCTTTTTGCGGTGGTGGCCAAGACCAGCGTGGCAATGATTGTCTTACTTGCTTTTTATCCTGTTTATCTTATGCTGAAGCAAAAGAAAGCAAAACAGATATGGGTGTATCTGGGAATGGGCTTTTTGCTGGCAGTTCCTTATCTGATTACGAATTTTATTACCACGGGATATCCTGTTTATTTGCTTGCATCCTTAGGGGTACTTCCTGTAAAATGGCAGGTGAATCCTGAGGTGCTCCGGTACAGCGTGGACAATATGGTGGCCTTTGCCCGGATGCCGGGAGCGACCATGGAAGAAGCGCTTACCTGCGGACTTCGCTGGGTTCCTGTGTGGTTTCAAAATGAATCCATCAGTCATAAACTTTTATATTTGGGACTTGTTTGTCTGATTCTCATTGATTTGGGAATTGTGATAAAGCATCTTGTCAAAAGGGAAGAGGTCGATATGAAGTATCTGTTCCCCAGACTTTGTGTGTATGCGGGACTTGTTTATTGGTTCTTTACCATTCCCCAGGTGAAGTATTGCTGGGCCTTTCTGATTGCGCCGGTGGCAATGGTGCCGGTTTATTATTGGGAGCAAAAGGAAGGAAAGCATCCGCTTTGGCAAAAGGGCATGGTGCTTTTGGGCGTGCTTCTTTGTCTGATGTATTGCGGTTTTTATTCCTTAAGGACACTGGGATATATGAAGGATGCCCTGACATATCCGGTGATGCAGGCGGACTATAAGCAGTTTGATATGGGCATTGCCGAAAAGAACGGCCGGCAGTTTTATGTAAGGGAAGAGGGCAAGGACTTGACCTGCGGTTATTATTTGTTCCCTTATTTGGAAAATAAAGATGATTTAGACAGTCTTGTATTTGAAGAGGATTTAGGAAAGGGATTTTACATTGAAAAGTAAGATGAAACAGTTAAAAGAACAAAAATGGTTTCCGTATCTTTTGATATTGCTGGTGGTGCTTTTGTTGGAAGGCAGTATTTTCAACCTTTCTGCATGGAAAACCCTGGGACTTGACCCGGTTATCATTGGCGCGGAAGGACAGACGGATGAGACGGGCTATTATGAAACGGCCCTTACTGATATCGGGGGACCGGTGAAAAATGTGAATGTAAAACTCGCCCTTACCGGAACTGACAAGGCCAATGTGAATGTATCCCTGACAGATGCAGGTAATAAATACAGCTATGATTTGCCGGTTTTTGAAGTGGTTCCGGAGGTGAAAGATAGCGGTTATCAAAATATCTATCCCTACGGGGATGTGAAGCAGCTGAAGGTATCGGTAACGGTGCCGGCAGGTGCAGTGGCAACCATTGAAGCGGTAGAAGTAAATGCCCGGCATCCTTTTGAAATCAAGCTGCTTCGGGTACTTGTGCTTTTTGCGGTTGCGGCCGCAGGATATTTATTCTGCACGGGGGAAGGCTTGATGAAGATTCCCTGTCAAAGGAAAAACAAACTGCAGCTGGCAGTGATCTGTCTGACCGTGCTTTTGCTTACCGTATTTGCCTTTAAGCTGGTGCGGTGTAATCCGGCCTTTACAAATCCTGCATGGCCTCATCACAGGCAGTATCAGGAACTGGCCCGGGTACTCAGAGAGGGGCGCGTTTCCCTGGGAGAGGCAGATGCGGCTCTTCAGGCAGTGGAAAACCCCTATGATACCATTACCCTGCAGGCGGAAAGCATCCCTTTTATGATGGACTATGCGTATTATGAAGGTCAGTTTTATGTATATTTCGGGATTATTCCGGAGCTGCTTTTCTTTTTCCCTTATCATTTGCTGACGGGAAATGATTTCCCCAACTATTTGGCGGTGTTTGCTTTTTACTGTCTGATGGTAGCGGGCGTGTTCGGAATGGTGTGGGAGCTGGTACACCGTTACGGCAAAAAGGTGTCCTTTGCGGCATATCTGTTTTTGTCGCTGTGCATCAGCATGACACCCCAGCTGATTTATCTTTTGAAAAGACCTGACCTTTATAACATACCGGTTATGGCGGCTAACGGCTTTATCTTTTTCGGCGCCTTTTGGTGGTTAAAAGGACTGAATACACAAAAGGGGAAATGGCCCTGTTATGGAATCGGTGCCCTGAGCCTTGCCATGGTGGCAGGATGCAGACCGCAGTTTCTTTTGTATGTGATTGCGCTGTTTGGGGTACTGCTTTTGCCGGAAGTTTTGAAAGGACGGAAAAAGGAGCAGGCAAAGAAGCATTTGGAGATTCTGCATTTGTTATGGCTGGCCGTTCCGGTGCTTTTGGTGGCGGCAGTGGTATTTTGGTACAATGCAGCCAGATTCGGCTCCGGCTTTGAATTCGGTGCAACCTACAGCCTCACCAGCAACGATATGAATAACCGCGGATTTAATTTATCCAGACTGTTCAGAGGCTTGTACAGTTTCCTTGTGAATCTTCCCGTTCTGAATACGGACTTCCCGTATCTGGAAAGCGTACAGCTGCGGGATAACTATATGGGCAGAAATATCGTGGAGTTCTGCTTCGGCGGTATTTTTGTAACCTTTCCGCTGCTACTTTCCCTGCTTTATTTCTTAGCAGGAAAGAACCGGCGCAAAATGCGGGAAAGCGCGTCTAAAGGCGCAGGCTGTGTGGTGCTTACCATGAGCCTGGTTTCCTTTGTGATTGCGGCCTTTGATATCAACGGTGCCGGCATTTTACAAAGATACATGGGAGATATGGTGTTTGGCTTTGTATTTGCAGCAGCACTTACCTGGATTTTGCTTTTGGATGAAACAAGGGAAGGTGCTGACACGGGCCGTGTGAACCGGAAGTTGTTCTTTGGCGGTCTTGCGGGAATTGTATTTGCCTTTTTGGTGATTCTTTCCCTGGCAGACGGAGTACCGTTAAAAACCCATAATCCGGCGTTGTTTTACAGGATTGCATCTTATTTCAGATTTTAATTGATACAATTTTTTTAGATAAGGGGACGAAAGAACATGAAGTTAAAAAAAGGATTGACCGTAAGTCTTTGCGTGTTATTACTTAGTGCCGGTCTTTTAGGCTGTGCCAAAGAAACCGCTGAAGAAGGAATGGCGGTAATAGAGACGGAGAATTCCGGAGAGATGGCGGCGGAAGAAGTTTCCGATGACGGAACGAAGGAAGAAACAGAAGACTTGGCAAAAGCAGATGCGGAAGAGGGTTCCGCCGGCGGGACTAAGGAAGCTGCGACAGAATCAGAACCGATAGCGGAGGAAGGGGAAGAAGCACCGGAGCCTACGTCGGAAGCAACACCGGAGCCTACGCCGGAAGTAACGCCAGAGCCTACGCCGGAACCTGTGGAAGTAACTGCATTTGATGCACCGCAGGTGCGTTATGCAACCAGCTCTTTAAATATCAGAAAGGGACCCGGTACAGAGTATGAAGTAATAGGTCGTCTGGCCCTTGCAGAGGAAATGCAGGCAACGGGACAGGCTGAGAACGGTTGGTATCAGCTGATGGTCGGAGAAGAGCCCGGCTATGTAAGCGGCGACTATGTAAGCGAAGAACCGGTAGTGATTCCCACACCGGAGCCTACACCGGAGCCCACGCCCCAGCCTCAGGCACCGGCACCCCAGCCGGCAGCACCGCAGCCTCCCGCACCCCAGACACCTGCACCGCCCCAGATTGTAACGGCACCGGCGGGCGTGATTATGGTAGGGGATTCCCGCTGCGTACAGATGAAGGATGCCGTAGGCGGAGGCGGCTGTATGTGGTTTTGTGAAAACTCCAAGGGCTATAAGTGGCTTGTGGAAAAAGCTCTCCCTGCTATGGACAAGCACGTGGGAGCAGGCACCAAGGTAGTGATCAATTTAGGTGTAAATGACCCTGAGAACTGCAAGAACTATGCAGACCTGATTAACGGAAAAGCAGCAGAGTGGGCACAAAGAGGTGCAACCACCTATTATGTTACCGTAAATCCTGTTTGGGATAATCCGTATACCACAAGGGAAGAGGTTGCAGCCTTTAATACCAATATGCCCGGATGGCTTTCCGGCGTGGTATGGGTGGATACTTATTCCTCTTTGATGGAAGGCGGCTGTAAAATCGTAGACGGTCTTCATTACGATACCCAGACATCCATTAATATTTTCAATATGATTATGGGAAAAATATCATAAGGTTCTACTCCGGAGCATAAACTCTGCTAAGCAGGAATGTTCCGGAGTAGAACTTTTTTCCTATATTAGAAAGCATAGAAAATGTAAGAAATCAGCATAGTAAAACGATACACCAATAAAAGTTACTAAAAAAATATTTGCAGAATTGTTAATATATATCAAAACACAAAAAACGACAAAAAAATTGGTTGTACAAAATATCGAAAAACAAAAACGAAAATCATACATAATCAACAAAATATTGCTGTAAATATTTCCATTTAGTTGGTAAAAGCGTACGAATACGGCGGAAAAAATGATTGACCGCTTGATACAAAATACTATATACTTAATTCACTGAGGTGTAGTTATGAAGCGTCGTATTTTTATTTTAACATTAGTACTTACAACAGCATTATTAAGCGGATGTCAGACAGCGGAGAAACCGGCTGAAATTTCAGGTTCTGTTACCGCAAATGTCCTGGCTGAAGAAGAAAATACAGAAGAAGTAGCAGAAGTAACAGAACAAACAGAAACAGATGAAAGCATCGTGGCAACGAAGGACGAGGCTGCAGAAAGTGAAACATCAGAAATCCCGATTTTAAGAGATTGCTATGAACAGACCATGGGAGGATTTGTCGGTTGTGCGGTTTCCGGTACCACCATTGAGGACCCCAAGGTATTTGAACTGATGACGACACATTTTAATGCAGTGACCCTCGAAAATGAGTTGAAACCGGATGCTCTTTTTAATTATAGCAATTCCAAATGCCCGGGCACACAGGAAGCTGTTATCGGGGATGTGACCATAGAAGTTCCCAAGTTGGATTTTTCCAGAGCAGAAAAAATGCTGGATAAGATTTATGACTGGAACAGCGCAAATCCCGACAGGGCACTTAAGGTCAGGGGACACGTACTTTTGTGGCATTCCCAGACCCCGGAATGGTTCTTCCATGAAAACTATGACAAGAAAGAACCCTATGTTTCCAAAGAAGTCATGGATCTTCGAATGGAGTGGTACATCAAAGCGGTGCTGGAGCACTTTACCGGCGAAGACAGCAAGTATAAAGATATGTTTTACGGCTGGGATGTATTAAATGAAGCGGTTTCGGACAATACGGGTACCTACAGGACCGAGAAGGAAAATGGTTCCGAATCCCTAAATGATGATACCCACAGTTCCAATTCCAGCTGGTGGGCAGTCTACCAGAGCGAAGAATACATAGTGAAAGCATTTACTTATGCCAATAAGTATGCACCCGCAGAACTGGAACTTTATTACAACGATTACAACGAATGTACCCTGGTAAAGAGGAACGGAATCCTGGCACTTCTTACCATGGTGAAGGAACATGAAGGAGCACCCGGCGAAGGAACCAGAATTTCCGGCATGGGTATGCAGGGCCATTACAATATGGACCAACCTTCGTTCCCGGATATCGAATATTCCATCAAAGCATATTGTGAAGTAGTGGGCAGTGTACAGATTACGGAGCTTGATATGAAAGCCTCAGACGGATATACCAGATCCAAAGAGTCTGTACAGGAAGAATACGAAAAGCAAAGAAAACGTTACAATATGATTTACTACGGAATCAAATCCGCGGTGAATACCGACCCGAATGTGAAGTTTGACGGAATTACCTTCTGGGGTGTGGCAGACCACCACTCCTGGTTGAATTCCGGTTCCACCTTAGGAGGCGGAAGTGTGATGGGACTTCCCGCATGCCCGCTGTTATTTGACGAAAATTATGAGCCCAAGCCTTGTTTCTATGTGTTTGCGGACAGTAAGTAGGAGAACAATTCAATGAAGAAGCATTTAAAGAAAATTATCATTACAGGAATTGTTATTGCATGTTTGGCAATTGTATTTATTTTATTATCCCTGCGTGATGTGGAGAATTTCTCTGCGAAATATGCAGGCGTAGATTTGACAAAGGATGTACAGGGACTTGAGAGAGTCGGAACCTATACCGGTTATCTCCTCGACCATGCAGATGCGAAGATGGCAACGAAGGACGTTGACGTTGATATTTATCAGTATACTGCAGAAGGCGATGTTTCCGTATATACCGATTATGAAGGAGAAGATAAGGCACTGTTTGCCGATACGGAATCCAAAGTAACCTTTAAGGTGAATGTTCCGGAAACAGGCTATTACAATATGTTCGCAGAATACCTGATTCCCGATTCCCGTGGAGTTGCTGCAGAACGTGCCGTTTATATCAATGAGGAACTTCCTTTTGAAGATGCGAAGAATATCACATTTACCAGAATTTGGGTGGATAGCGGCGCGAAGAGAATCGATAATCAGGGCAATGAAATCAGACCTTCCCAGATTGAAGAGTTCGACTGGCAGAGTTCTTATTTCAGAGATGATATGGGTTATGAAATTGAACCTTACAAGTTCTATCTGGAAAAGGGTGAAAACACCATCACCTTGTCTGCTGAAAATGAACCCATGGTTCTGAAGAAACTGCAGCTTTTAGGTGAGAGAGAGGAAGTTACTTATGAAGATTATTTAGCTTCCATGCCGGCAGATAACAGCAGTGATACAGTAAAGAATTTTATGTTAACTGTTCAGGGTGAAGATTCCACCAGAAGAAGTGAATCTTCCCTTTATGCAAAATATGACAGATCCTCACCCACTACTTATCCCAACAGTGTTACCAATACCGTATTAAACTATGTTGGCGGTGATACCTGGAAGAGTACGGGACAGTGGATTGAATGGAAGTTTGAAGTTCCTGAAGACGGCTATTACAATATCATGATTAAAGGCCGTCAGAATTATGCGAGAGGTAGCGTTTCCAGCAGGAAGATTTTAATCGACGGCGAAGTTCCTTTTAAGGAAGTCAGTGAAGTGTCCTATGCTTATGCAAATGATTGGGAATGTAAGCAGCTTGCAGATGAAGATGGAACACCTTATAACTTCTACTTAACCAAAGGAAGCCACACACTCCGTATGGAAGCAACCTTAGGCGGTGTGGGACCGATTTTGGAAGAACTGGAAGATTCTACCTACAGACTGAATCAGATTTACCGTAAGATTTTGGTATATACCGGCGCGAACCCCGACGTATACCGTGATTATCATATTGATACTACCTATCCGGAAATTATGGAAGCAATGGACTTAGAGTCCAAGCGTCTGTTCAAAATCGTAGATGATATGGTAGCGTTCTCCGGACAGAAGGCTGACCAGATTGCGACAGCCCAGACAGTAGCACAGCAGTTAGAGCGTTTCGGAAAGAAACCCCAGAAGATTACTACGGAATTTATTTCCTTTAAGGATAATATTACAGCACTTGGTACCGCATCCTTAAATATGTCAGAAACCAAATTGGATGTGGATTACCTGGTAGTTTCCGGTGCCGATGTTAAGGTGAAGGCAGACAAAGCAAACTTCTTTACCAAGTCCTGGCATGAAATCAAATCCTTCTTTGCATCCTTCTTTGTAGATTACAATGCAGTAGGTGATGTATACGAAGAGGGCAGTGATGAAAAGGTTGTGGAAGTTTGGGTTATGACCGGTCGTGACCAGGGTACTATCTTAAAAGCGATGGTGGATGATACCTTTACTCCCAACTCCGGCGTGAAGGTAAACGTTGAAATCGTAGATCCCGGCGCACTCTTAAATGCAGTACTTGCAGGAAGAGGTCCCGAAGTGGTTCTTTCCGTAGGTGCAGACCAGCCTGTTAACTATGCACTCCGTAACGCGGCTGAAGATATTACACAGTTTGAAGATTGGAAAGAGGTTCTTTCCCACTATTCGGAAAGTTCCTATGAACAGTACAGATTGGATGAGCATATTTATGCGATTCCCGAAACACAGACCTTTAACGTAATGTTCTATCGTAAGGACGTTTTGGAAGAACTGGAACTGGAAGTACCCCAGACCTGGGATGATTTGATTGAATCCTTCCCTACCATTCAGGGTAACAACTTCTCCGTAGGTATTCCTACCGCAGCAGGTTCCTCAACAGTTTCTTCCGCAGCGACGACTACCATGAGTAATATGCCCGACCTTTCCATGTACTTCTCACTGCTTTACCAGTATGGCGGTGACATGTACAACGAAGAGGGTACCAAGACCACGGTAGATGATGAAGCCGGCGTAAAGGCTTTCGATGATTATGTGAAGTACTTTAATGATTACGGTCTTCCTACCATTTATGATGCGGTAAGCCGTTTCAGATCAGGAGAAATGCCGATTATTATCGCAGCATACTCCACCTACAATACCTTAATGGTATCCGCACCCGAAATCAGAGGTCTTTGGGACTTTACCCTGATTCCCGGTACAGAGTATACGGATGCAAACGGTGAAACCTATATTGACAGATCAGACTTTATTTCCGGTTCCGCAACCATGATGATTGCAACCGAAGATGAGGAACTTAAGCAGAATGCCTGGGAATTCATGAAATGGTGGGCAGAGCCTGATACACAGGTACGTTTCGGCCGTGAAATCGAAGCACTTCTCGGTTCTTCTGCAAGATATGCAACCGCAAACAGAGATGCGTTCTCTAACTTAAGCTGGAGCTATGATGATATCAAGGTTCTGAATGCACAGTGGGATGAAACGGTTGGTATCAGGGAAGTACCCGGCGGCTATTACACCGGTAGACATATTTCCAATGCGATTCGTAAGGTAATCAATGAAAAAGATGATTCACGAGAAACCATCATTGATTACTCCATCAAGATTGATGACGAGATTACGAAGAAGCGTATCGAATTCGGTATGCCTGTTTATGAAAAACCACAAGATGTCAACCCTTAGGATGACAATTAAGATAACGGAGAGTTCAGTATGAAAGAATGGTTTCAAAAATATATAACCCTGCGCAAGCACAATGCGCAGGTGGCATGGAAAAAAGCAAAAAGATCTAAAATGTGTTACGCCTTTTTGGCGCCTTACGCAATTCTTTTTACAATGTTTTATGTATTCCCGGTAGTAGCGTCAATTTATTACAGCTTTACCTACTACAATATCTTGGAAACACCGAGATTTTTGGGACTTGCAAACTACATAAACCTGATTTTGCAGGATGATATCTTCTTAACATCCATTAAGAATACCTTCATGATTGCGATTATTACAGGTCCTCTTGGTTATATCATGTCATTCCTTTTCGCATGGTTAATCAATGAACTTCCCAGATGGGTAAGGTCGGTAGCGGTTATCGTATTCTACGCGCCTTCCATCGCCGGAAACTGTTACGTAATCTTCTCCGTATTCTTTAGAGGAGATGCTTACGGTTATGTCAATGCATTCCTGATAAATACAGGTATCATTGATGCTCCGATTCTTTGGCTGATTAATCCCCAGTACATGCTTCCGATTTGTATGCTTGTTATTTTGTGGATGAGTCTCGGTACCGGTTTCCTTTCCTTCGTAGCAGGTCTTCAGGGTGTAGACAGATCCCTGTTTGAAGCCGGATACATGGATGGTATTAAGAACCGTTGGCAGGAATTATGGTACATTACCTTACCCAGTATGAAACCCATGCTGATGTTCGGTGCGGTAATGACCATTACACAATCATTCGGTGTCTGTGACGTAACCATGGCGCTTTGCGGTTACCCCAGTACGGACTACGCGGCGAGAACCATTGTAACCCACTTGTTTGACTACGGTTTTTCAAGATTTGAAATGGGTTATGCATGTGCCATCGCAACCATTTTATTCCTTATGATGATTTTGTGTAATAAAGCCATCCAGAGTTTGTTAAGGAGAGTAGGAACCTGACATGAGTAAGAAGAAAAAACAAGTTGTTGAAGTAGAAAAAGAATATAAAAAGCCGCTGATTAAGCGTCGTAAACCGAATCGTTCCATCGCCGGTGATATTGCTTTGTATGTGTTCCTGGCACTCGTAGCATATATCATGGCTTTCCCGATTATTTATGCGGTAAACAGTGCGTTAAAGCCTCTGGATGAATTGTTTAAATTCCCGCCGACCATTTGGGCACAGCATCCCACATTGGATAACTTTTCCGATTTGTTCGTAACAATGGGAAAATCCTGGGTAAGTTTCTCCAGATATCTGTTTAACACTGTATTTATCACTGCAGCCGGTACAGCCGGACATCTGATTATTGCATCCATGGGTGCGTTTGTACTTGCAAAGTATGAGTTCCCCGGCAGTCATCAGTTCTTCAAGCTGGTTACCGTTGCGATGATGTTTACCGGTTATGTTACCCAGATTCCCAACTACTTATTGTTAAATAAGTTAGGATGGATTGATACTTACTGGTCAATTATTATCCCTGCATTTGCACTTCCCATGGGTCTGTTCCTTATGAAACAGTTTATGGAAGGTCTTCCCTCTTCCCTGATTGAAGCGGCGAAAATCGATGGTGCCAATGAATGGATGGTATTCAGTAAAATCGTAATGCCCAACGTAAAGCCGGCATGGATGACACTGATTATCTTCTCCGTACAGGGATTATGGAATAATAAAGCAGCTACCTTCATTTATTCCGAAGAAAAGAAAACCCTCGTATATGCCCTTCAGCAGATTCAGGCAGGCGGTATTGCAAGAACCGGTCAGGGTGCAGCGGTTTTGGTAGTGGTAATGATTATTCCTATTTTAATCTTTGTATTCTCAGAAAGCCAGATCCTTGAAACAATGGCAAGTTCCGGTTTGAAGGAGTAAGAAAGAATGATTCAGGACAGGAAAGGTCAGCATATGAAAAAACGGATATTAAAAATCGGTGCGTTGCTTTTAAGTGCAGTTGTTACTTTAACAGCATTCATGCCCATGACGGCGTATGCAACCGATACGGATTACAGTTATACATACAATTATGATTATTGGGGAGACGTTCAGGATACTCCTGATTTATATACCGTCTGCAGAGTGTTTACTTCCTCCGATTTGGGCTTGGAAGTAGGAATGAAAAACCCTGCAGGATTATATGTATACGGCGACCTGGTATATATCTGCGACAGCGGAAATAACAGAATTATTGAAGCTAAGCGTACTGCTACGGAGTCCCTTGAGGTAGTCAGAATTATTGATTCCTTTAAAGGAAACGTGGACGTAACAACTTTTAATAATCCTACGGATATTGCAATCAGTGAAGAAGGTAATTTCTTTATTGCAGACCAGGGAAATGCCAGAGTGCTTAAGTTAGATAAGGATTTTAATTATCTGATGCAGTTTGACAAGCCGGTTGACAACACCTTGGATCCTGCTCTTGAATTCCTTCCCAACAAGATTGTTATTGACCCTGCGGAAAGAGTTTATTGTATCGCAAGCGGTATCAACAAAGGTTTGATTAAGTATGAAAATGACGGTGTGTTCTCCGGTTTCGTAGGAGCTACACCGGTATCCTATGACTGGATGGATTATATCTGGAAGAAATTCTCCACCCAGGAGCAGAGAGCGTTGCTTGCATCCTTTGTACCTACCGAATACGATAATATCTATATTGACCATGAAGGCTTTATTTATGCGGTAACCAGTGCCATCTCCGAAGATGATTTAAGAGAAGACAAAGGAAACCCGGTACGTAAGTTAAACCTGATGGGTAACGATATTTTGGTACGTAACGGAAATTATACCATCATCGGTGACTTATACTTTGGTGCCGGCGGCGGTTACGAAGGTCCTTCCATGTTCTCAGATATAACAGTTATGGAAAACGACATTTACGTGTGTCTTGACAGAAACAGAGGACGTCTTTTCGGTTATGATGACCAGGGAAATCTGGTATTTGCATTTGGCGGAAACGGTAACATGGACGGTTATTTCAGAAGACCTGTTGCCATTGAGCATATGGGCCATGACCTGATGGTTCTGGATACCTTAGATAGTGCAATTACATTGTTCATTACCACAGAATTCGGCGAACTGATTTATGATGCGATTGAACAGTTTGACGACGGTAATTACGAACAGTCCGGAGCAAGCTGGGAGCGTGTAAAACAGCTTGACGGAAATTATGATTTGGCTTATATCGGTATCGGCCGTGCACTCCTTAGACAGGAACGTTACAAAGAAGCAATGGAATACTTCGAACTGAAATATGATGATGAAAATTATTCCAAAGCCTTTAAACAGTACCGTAAGGAATGGGTAGAAGAAAATATTGGTATTATTGTTGCGGTTATTTTAGCGGTATTCTTAATACCGATGATAATCGGCAAAATTAAATCAATTAAACGAGAAATAGATACGGCAGATATCTTTAAGTAAAGGGAATGGAGAACAGGTATGATAGCTGCACTCAAACGAAAAGAGACATATCAGAAATATTGGAAATCCTTGAAATTCGGATTTTACTGTATGACCCATCCGCTTGACGGTTTTTGGGATTTAACACATGAAAAAAGAGGAACCTATGCAGCGGCAAATACTATTTTGATTGCCACACTGATGATTAGGGTTCTGAAACTGAAATATACAAGCTTTGTAGTAGTAGCACCGGTATATTGGGAAGATATTAATATTTTCATGATTTTAGCCAGTGTACTTTTCCCCCTTGCCCTTTGGGTAGTCGGAAACTGGGCGCTGACGACGCTGTTTGACGGAAAAGGGCGTCTGGGGCAGGTTTATATGGCAACCTGCTATGGTATGCTGCCTTATCCGGTAATCATGATTCCGCTGACCATTATCAGTAATTTTGTTACCACTGATGAAGCAGAATTTTATACAACATTAAGCGCACTCGCGCTGGCATATGCAGCACTTTTGATCGTAGCGGCCATGGGACAGATTCACGAGTATTCACTTGCGAAGAACATTCTGTTTACCATAGCGTCCCTGTTTGCAATGCTGGTAATGATATTCCTGTTAATGCTGTTCTTCAGTATGATTTCACAGGGCGTGGCTTATTTTGTATCTTTGGTGAAAGAATTACTATTCCGAATATAAATCCTTAAGAAATATAGATGTTTTAGAAGATGGGAGCAACCATGAAAAAAGAAAAACGTGTTCTGACAGAAAGACAGGTAGAGAGAAGAGCAAACTTTATAGGCTGGCTGAAAAGTCTGATTTTTCCTGCGGTTCTCAGTGCAATTATTTTGGCGGGGGTATTTTACGTTGTAAATTATCAGAATGTTGAAGAAGCAGAAGAACTGATTCCGCTGGAATCCTATACCGGTGGTGAAGAGCCTCTGGTAATGGAAAATGATGAACTTTTATTTACCATGGACCCGGTTACCACCCAGTTTACCGTGAAGGTGAAATCCACCGGAGCAGAGTGGTCTTCCAACCCGGAAGGAGCTGCTGATGACTCAGCTGCATTGCCGGAAGAAAGAGGCAATCTCCAGTCTACTTTGCTGATGACCTACTCCATGAAAACCGGTTTGGAAACAAATCTTGATAACTGGAATTACAGTATTGCAAACGGTATTTATGATATCGAGCAGGGTGAAGATTATATCCGCGTGAATTATTCTATTGGTGATGTGGAGAAGGAATACATCATTCCCCCCGTTATTACCATTGATAATTTCGAAAAATGGACATCCAAGATGGAAGCTAAGAAGGCTGATATTTGTTCGCAGTATTACAAGAAATACAATATTAAGAAACTTAGTAAGAAGGACAATAAAGAAGAACTTCTGGCAAGTTATCCGATTTTGGCAGATACCATTATTTACGTACTTCGTGATACGACGAAGGAAAATGTACGTAGAGAAATGCAGACCTATTTTGAAGAGGCCGGTTATACCTACGAAGATTATGTGGCAGATAAAGAACTGGATTTATCTACAACGACTTCCGATAAGCCAATCTTTAATGTGGATATGATTTATAAGTTGGATGGCGGAGATTTGCTTGTTGAACTGCCTTATAGTGAAATGGAAAGTGTTGAAAAGTATCCGATTTATACGGTAACACCCCTTCCTTACTTCGGCGCAGGCGGCAAGCAGGAAGAAGGCTTTGTGCTGGTGCCTGAAGGCGGCGGTGCAACCATCCACTTCAATAACGGAAAAGTAAACCAGGGTACTTATTATGCAAATGTTTACGGCTGGGATATGGCACATACCAGAGATGCGGTAGTACATAATACCAGAGCTTACTATGGTGTGTACGGTATTTCCAAGAAGGATGCTTCCTTTATCTGTATTTTGGAAGAGGGTAGCCCTTATGCATCCGTTCAGGCAGATATCAGCGGAAAGAAGCATAGTTTTAACTATGTAAATTCTTTGTACAGTGTATATCGTCGCGAACAGTATGATGTCGGTGATATTGCAAACTCTGAAATTTTTGAATATGTTCCGGCGCTCCCGGATGAAAGTCTGATTCAGAGATACCGTTTTGTAGACTCCGGAAGCTATTCCGATATGGCGAAGGCCTATGGTGATTATTTAGAAGAAGTTTATGGTGACTACATGAAACCGGTAGAAGATACCGATACTCCCGTTGCCATTGAAATCGTAGGTGCAGTTGATAAAGTAAAACAGATTTTCGGTGTTCCCGTATCCAGACCTCTTAAGCTGACTACTTATGATGAGGCGGGAGAAATCATTACGGACCTTACCAATGACGGCGTAAAGAATATGTCTGTGAAACTGACCGGTTGGTGTAACGACGGCGTGAAACAGAATATCTTAACCAAGGTTAAGCCCATCCGTGATTTAGGAAACCAAAAGGATATTAATAATCTGGTAGCTACCGCAAAGAATGCAGGCGTAGATTTGTATTTAAACGGTATCACCCAGTATGAGTTTAACAGCAACCTCTTCGACGGATTTATTTCCTTCCGCGATGCGGCGAAGAATATCAGTAAAGAACGTGTTGACCTTTATGAATACAGTCATATTACCTATGCGGAGAGAGATGAACTGGATAAGTTCTATCTGCTTCATACGGAATTGGCGCAGGATACTGCTGACACGATTGTAAATTATGTACAGAAGGTAGGTTCAGGTATATCCTATTCCGATATCGGTATGGATGTTTCTTCTGACTATTACCGTAAGAATACATACAGCAGGGAAGCAGTGAAAGATTTGCATGAAACCCACCTGAAGGAAACCAATGATGCCGGAACCAATATTATGATTAATACGGGTAACGACTATGCAATTCCTTTCAGTAAGATGGTAACCAATATGGATTTACGCGGTAACTCCTATACTCTTTTGGATGAGAGCGTTCCTTTCTACCAGATGGCAGTACACGGACGTGTAAATTATACGGGACAGCCCATCAATATCTGTGGAAACACACAGGATGAAGTGCTGTATGCAGCAGAATACGGTGCAGGTCTTTCCTTTACCTTTATGAAGGAATCCGCATTTGCTCTGCAGAAAACATTATATACCCAGTATTACGGCTCCGATTACGATGCTTGGCATGATGATATGATGGCGATTTATACAAGATTCAATGAAGAACTGGGTCATGTATATAATCAGGAAATGGTTGACCATGTGAACTATACACCTGAATTATGTTGTACCACTTACGAAGACGGAACCAAAGTATTCGTAAACTACAGTTATTCAGAAGGTGTGACACCGGATGGTGTTACCGTACCTGCAAGAGATTATCTTGTAATTCGCTAAAGGAAGGTTATTGTTATGAAGAAACAAAAAAATAAATTAGCGGGTCTTCAAAAGAGAAAAGCAATTTCCGGTTATTTGTTTATTTCACCGTTTATTATTGGTTTTCTGGTATTTATGGTTAAGCCCTTACTTAACTCTCTTTATATGAGTTTTTGTTCTGTGGAATTGGGCTCCGGTATTTTTACATCGACTTATATCGGACTTGAAAATTTCCATAAGGCGTTTTTGGTTGACCCTGAATTTAACAGATTATTAGTGGAAGAATTCACCAGAATGCTTTTATATTCCCTGGGAATTATGGTATTCAGTTTCTTTGTTGCCCTGGTTTTGAATCAGAAATTCAAAGGACGTGCAATGGTAAGAGCAATTTTCTTCCTGCCTGTTATCTTATCCTCCGGTGTAATTCTCGGATTGGAAACAGACAACCAGCTGATGGCTACCTTAGCACAGACCATTGAAATGACCACTCAGAATGTAAGTATTACGGATACCCTGGAAGAAGTACTTCGAACCATGGGAGTCGGTGTAAGGGCATTTGAAGAAGTCTTTGTACTGATTGATAATATTTATGATGTGGCGATTGCTTCCGGTATTCAGATTATTATTTTCTTATCCGGACTTCAGACCATACCTGCCAGTATGTATGAAGCAGCATCCATTGAAGGCTGTACCAAGTGGGAAAGCTTATGGAAGATTACCTTCCCTATGATCAGCTCCTTATTCCTGGTAAACTGGATTTATACAGTGATTGACTTCTGTATGCGTTCTGACAACGCAGTAATTGAAAAGATTCAGCTTGTAATGATTGGCCAGATGAATTACGGTTTTGCATCCGCTATGTCATGGATTTATTTCATCATAGTATTGGCATTTGTAGGACTTACATCATTCTTTATTTCCAAGGGGGTTTATTACTATGACTAAAGCAAAGACAAATAAAAAAACCCTGAGTGAGTTCCGAGAAAGAAATCGTAAATCAGGCGGTTATCTGATGAAAAGAAAAATCATGGATGTGGGTATCAGTATTTGCCGTGCACTTCTCTTATTCGGTATGTGTTTCCTGATCCTGCAGCCGATTTTAAATAAGATTTCCGTAAGTTTTATGACGGAAGAGGATTTGTTTAATCCCATTGTTATTTCCATTCCTGAGCATTTTACGACACAGAACTATATTATCGCGGCAGATCTTATGACCTATAAAGAGGCATTGATTAATTCCTCATGGATTTCAATCACCATTGCGATTTTGCAGATTGCTGTTTGTACCCTGGTAGGTTACGGCTTTGCGAGATTTAAGTTCCCCTTAAAGAACTTCTGGTTTGCCTGTGTAATCCTGGTAATCTTAGTGCCGCCGCAGACAATTTCATCCTCTCTGCATTTGCACTTCAGATTCTTTGATGTTTTTGGAATCATTGAAGCGTTGCGAGGCGAAAGTTTAAATCTACGTGGTTCTGTACTTCCGTACTATATGTTAAGTGCGGGTTGTATGGGTCTGAAAAACGGTCTTTATATTTATATGATCAGACAGTTCTTCCGTAATATTCCGGAAGATATGGAAGAGGCGGCTTATGTGGACGGATGCGGTACTTTAAAAACTTTCGTACGTATCATGCTTCCTCAGGCGAAGCCCATTATTACATCCTGTTTCCTGTTTGCTTTTGTATGGCAGTGGACAGACGGTTTCTATTCCAAGATGTTCCTCGGAACAAGGCCGTTAGTAAGTACTGCTTTAGCAAGAATTGTAGACAGTATCGGACCTTACATCCAGAGAATTACCGGTGTATTAACAACGGTTTCCGTAGCTTATTCCAACTGTATTTTAGCAACCGGAACATTGATGATTATTTTACCGTTAATTATCCTGTATCTGTTCGCACAGAGAACCTTTGTTGAGAGTATTTCCAGCACAGGTATTAAGATGTAAATTATATACACAAAATTATTTTTGTGATATAATAAATTTTAGAAACTATATTGTTTGGAACGCCCGGATAACTATTTTGTTTCAAACGATAAATGTATTAAAAGGAGGATATACTATGAAAAAGCCTTACGGCAAGAAAGTTGTAGCTGCGATCTCAGCTGCAGCTATGACAATGAGTTTAGTAGCTTGTGGTGGCGCTGCACCTGCAGAAGCACCCGCAGAAGCTCCCGCTGAAGCTCCCGCTGAAGAAGTAGCAGAAGCTCCCGCTGAAGAAGAAGCAGCTGAAGAAGCTGAAGAAGAAGTTGTTGAGGAAGAAGTTAGTCCTTACACAGTTATCACTGATGATGCTGGTAACCCTATCGACTTAGGTGGTATGGAAGTTATCATCCGTAACTGGTGGTCTCCCGAAGAACCCGCTGAACCTGCTAACGATTACGAAGAAGCTCGTGATGAATACAGAGAATGGATTCAGGAAACATACAACTTCACAATTAGAGAACTTGCAATTTCTGACTGGGCATCTGCTCCTCAGGATTTCGTAGATTATGTTACTACAGGTGGTGACGATGCTAACTATGTATTCACCCTTCGTAACGACCCTGCAATCGTTTCCGCTATGGCTAACGGTTTAATGTATGACCTTTCCACTCTTGATTGTTTAGATTTCTCTTCACCTAAGTTCATGAAGAACCTGACACATGAAATGTACAGCTATTATTGTATGTCAGCAGGTCCTTCCGAAGCTAGAACCGGTGTATTCTTCAACAAGAGATTATTAACAGAAGCTGGTATCGACCCTGAATCACTGTATGATATGCAGGCAGACGGTTCTTGGACATGGGCTAAATTCGAAGAATTAATGGCTCAGTGTCATCGTGATACCGACAACGATGGTGTTGTAGATATTTATGGTCTTACATTAAATGAATCTATCATGACTGACCAGGCAGTTGTTTCCAACGGTGGATCTTACGTAGGTAAGAACGCTGACGGTACATACTTCAACAACCTTGAAGCTCCCGAAACAATCGAAGCTCTTGAATGGTGTGTAGATATGTATACCAAGTTTGATAACCATGATCCTGAAGGCGCTGAATGGGATTACTACAAAGAAGAGTTTGTAAACGGTAAGGCTGCATTCATGGTTGAACAGGAATATGCCGGAACACCCGGACAGTTCCTTATCGATATGGAAGATGAAGTTGGTTTCGTAATGTTCCCTAAGGGACCTAAATACGATAACTACATCAACGTATGGGATAACAACGGTTATGCAATTCCTTCCTGCTACGATGCTGACAGAGCATGGAAGATTGCTTTCGCTTACAACTTATTCACAGAAGATCCTGCAGGCTATGAAGATTACAACGGATATCTTTCTACAGCACGTACCGGTATCTTCGATTCCAGAGCAGTTGATGAAACAATCGCTATGATGTCTGAGCCTGAACACGGAACAGTTGCTTACCACGGACTTATTCCTAACCTTGCAACAGGTCCCGAACTTACATGGAGTATCGCTCCTAACGCAGTAGTTTCCGAATTAGTTGAAGCTATCAGCGCTACATGGACAGCATACATTGAAGAAGCTAACAAATAAATAAAAATGGTTTTTGAAACCACATATTAAGTAATAAAAGGGGGGCAGTGTATTCCGGGCGCTACCCCCTTGTTATTAAGTTATCGGAAAGTTATTAATTTGACAGGTGTTTAGTGAAATGAATGGTATTTTGAAAAGAAAACAGTTTTTGAGTTTGATTATAACCGGTGCTTTATGCATCTCATTAACAGGCTGCGAACAGAAGGTGGAAGAGGAGCCTGTTATTGTCGTTGCAGACGAAGAGCAGGGATATGTATATAGTTTGACAGATGTAAAAAGAGGTTATGTGGCATTAACCAAGAAATTCAGCTGCCGATATGAGCAGACGAAAGAACAGACAGTAGCCTTTCCCGAAGGTGGAAAGAAAATTGAAAAAATATACGTACGTGAAGGCGATTATGTGAAACCGGGTGATGTTTTGGCAGAAGTATCCACCGGTTCTTTGGATGAAGAAATCGCAGCATTAGAATACAAAATGAAGAAAGAAGCACTGCAGAAGCAGTATTTAGATATACATGAAGAGTTTGACTTGAGAAGTTCTTACTATGCACTTGCTTATGGTTCCAAGTGTGAAGAGGAAGACGTGGAAGAGCATGAGGAACGGGACGAGGATATCAAAGAAAACTATCAGTACCAGCGGGAGGATCTTGCTGACGAGGCAGAGTTTGATGCGGCGGAACTTGCCAAATTAAAGAAAGAATTTGCTGACAGCCGTATTTATGCATCCATGAGCGGTATGGTTTATTCCGTCAAACGAAATCTGGAAGGAACCATTTCCAAGAAGGATGAGGTGATTATGACCATCATCGACGGAAACAATGGTGTGTTCGCCATGGAAGAGCCGGATTATGTGGACTGCTTTACCGCAGATGATATTCTGGAAATGGATGTTTCTTATGGCTCAGCTAAGGGCATCTATCAGGTGGCACCGTATAAAATGGAATCCTGGGGCGAGAAACAGTATTTCAGTATTGTTGACGGCCCCGAAAATGACGGCATAGAAATGGATACCATGGGAAATATTACAGTGACCTTGGAAGAAAGAGAAAACGCACTGATGCTGCCCAACACCTGTGTCTTTGACGCAGACGGGAAGAACTATGTTTACATACTGGATGAAAATAACATGAAGACCGTATGCTGGATAGAAATTGGTTTGGAAGGCGACGATTTCACAGAGATTTTAAGCGGATTAAAAGAAGGGGATACGGTAGTAAGAAGGTAATATGAAAAGAGTAGGAAGCAGATATCAAAAATATATAGCGGTCATGATGTCAGTTGCATTGACGGCAGGATTGTGCGGATGTGCCGCTGCGGGAAGTAAAGCAGCTACGGCAAGCACAGAAGCAGAACAAATTGAGCTGGTTGAACCGGTAGGCGGGGCTGCCAGTTATGATGTGGCACAGCACAGGGATATTTATCAGATCCGGATTTTACCCAGTGTGTGCGTTCCGGCAGTTACGGAGTTTGGTTATACAACTGAAGCACCCTTTGATAAGTATGGGAAACTGCCCGGCGAAGAAGTAAAGCCCGGAGATATTATCGTATATGGTAATACCAAAAGTCTGGACGAAGAAAAAATGGATCTGACAGACACCATCAATGAAAAAATCAGGGATTACGAAGACAATATCACGGATTTGCAGGAGGATCTCTATGACGCCCGTATGGCAGAGTGGGAAGCTTATCAGCCCTATGAGGATTGTCTGGAAAATAAGCCTGAGGAATGGTCTGAATTTTTCGATATGTGGGCTATGATAGCCAAGCCTGCCGAAGGAATGTATAAGTCCGCAGTTATGGCCAGAGAACAGGTAGAGCAGTCCTTAAAAGAGCGTAAGGAATTGTTTGAATTGGAACTGGAGTATGATAAGGGGCGCCTTTCCCGTATGGACGAAAAGGTAAGCGGTTCCCAGATTACTGCCAATAAAGAAGGTACGATTGTAGCAATCAATGCCTATACCTCCGGTGATTACATACAGAAAAATACCAATGTCATTGCAATCGGTGATATGCAAAGTAAAGTAATCCATACCGAGTATGTCAGCAAAACAACGGTCAATAAGGCCAAGGACATTTATGCGGTTGTTGACGGGAAACGTTATGAAGTGACCTATGAAGTGATGGAAAAAGAAGAATACACCAGTCTGAAGAAATTAAATGATGTGGTTTATTCCAAGTTTTATTTAAATGACCCGGATGACGAAGTCCCCATGGGCAAATTCGTAAGTCTGATAATCGTAGAAGACAGCAGGGAAAATGTGCTTGCAATTCCTTCCGATGTCATCCGCAGAAACGGCGCCGAATATTATTGTTATGTATTTGACGGTACCGATAATGTGGTACAGACGCTGTCCGTAGGACTTTCTGACGGAATGTATACGGAAGTAATTTCCGGGCTTTCCGAAGGGGACAAAGTCCTGATGGAAAACGAGATTACATCCAAAGGAAAAACAGCGGTTCTGACAACAGGCTCTGTTTCCGGTGAATTCAGCAGCTATGGTATGCTTTATTATCCGGCTACGGAGTGGATTTCCAATCCGGCCAAGTACGGCACCTCCTACATCAAGGAAATCTGTGTGGAACAGTTCCAGCAGGTGGAAGCCGGACAGGAACTGGCCAAGATAGAAGTGATTTCCGAGGATGTCAGCGTCAGCAGATTACAGCGGAAAATCCAAAGACAGCAGGAGCGTCTTAACAAATTACTGGAAGAAAAAAGTAAGATTTATTACGATGATAAAGACAGAACCTTAGACAGGGCAATCGAAGCCCGTCAGAAAAATATTGAAAGCCTGAACAAGGAACTTGCAAAGCTGACGGAGTATTCCGGTGTGATTACCTTAAAAGCGCCTTACAGCGGCATTGTTACCATGCTGATGGAGCGTAAGGAAGGGGATCTGATTTCCTATAATGAAGACCTGGTGCAGATTGCAAACCAGTCCCAGTGTTATGTTATTGTAGATGACAAAGAAAGCCAGTTAAGCTACGGAAACACCGCAACCATTACCTATAACGGGGAAGGTGGTATGAAGCAGCAAATCGAAGGAAAGGTGGTATCCGTATACGGTACAGCACTTTCCAAGCAGTTAAACGGCGGCTTTTCCTTAATCCGTATTGCAGAAGAGGATGTTGCCACGATTACCAAATACGGCAGTGCTCTCGGTAATGGCGGCTGGAGCAGAAGCTGGTTTGAAATCAAAGCCAAAATCCGTGAAATCAACAATGTCGTACTGATTCCCAAGGGCGGTGTTACGATGGACGGAAAGAATGCTTTTGTCAAAGTTAAGGACGAATACGGAAATATTTCTTATAAGCCTTTTATTTTAGGAGGCTCTGATCAGAATAATTACTGGGCTGTTGGTGGCCTGAGCGAAGGAATGGAAATATGTTTAGATTAATGTTGCAAAAAATGTGGCATAAAAAGTGGATGACACTCAGCCTTCTGATAGGATGTATCCTTTTGGTTGCTACCGCAATCAGTTTTCCTTTATATCAGAAAGCGGCGTATGATCGAATGCTGCAGGACGAATTTAATATGATAGTTTCAAAAGAGGGCCGTTATCCTACTGTCCTCAGTGTCGCTACGTTCTCTAAACGGGACAAATCCGGCATGGTGAAAAAAATTGAGGATTTTATGGATACCGTTTATGATAAGGTGGGCGTAACCGAAAAGCAGACAGTGCTTTATTATATTTTACAAAAGACACCCCTTCGGTCTGATATGAACCGTGAAGATGCAGGGGATATCGGCGTTGCCCTTTCCGGAATTACGGATTTGGAAAACCATGTGAATATTATTAGCGGAGAAGGCTTTTCTGAAACCGGTATGGACGAAAACGGTTGCATTGAGGTGCTTGTTTCCGAAGACAGCTTCCTGCGGGAAGGCTTGTTGCTGGGAGAAACCCTGACCTATGAAGCACTCACGGATGTAAACGGAAATCCTATAAGAATCGTAATTAAAGGTATTTTCCGCGTGCCTGAGGATGATATGTATTGGCAGGAGAACTCGGAAAAAATCAGCTTCAGGGCCTTTATGAAGATGGATTTATTCCATGAGATGTTTGCCGGTGATAATATCAGCAAATACACCGTGGATTGCCGTTTTTACGGTTTTATGAACTATGATGATATTATTTATGAGGATATTAGCGGTATCGTGAAAAATACCAAGTATCTTTGTGAAAAGAGTGCTTTCAGAAGTGTAATTGACGACCCTCTGTATATGGATACCATTGACGGCTATCAGCGGAAAATCAACCGTATTTCCGCTACGCTGATTATTTTGCAGGTGCCGGTAATGATTATGCTTTGTGCATTCCTTCTGATGATTTCCGGTCAGATGTATGAAATGGAGCGTAATGAAATCTCTGTTATTAAGAGCAGAGGTAGCTACAGGTCCCAGATTTTCAGATTATATCTGTATCAGGGTGTGGTGCTGGCCCTTGCAGGCGGAGCACTTGGTATTCCCCTGGGCGTTTTGTTCAGTAAGATGCTGGCATCTACCAGAAACTTCCTGGAAATAGAGCCCTCTTTTGCATTACCTGTTGTGTTTACGAAAAATGCATTTATTTACCTTGCAGGCGCATTGCTGCTTACGCTTCTTAGTATTACCCTTCCTGCCATTAAACACAGTAAGGTTTCCATCGTGGATTTAAAGAGACAAAAGGCAATGTCCAAGAAGAGCCTTTGGAAAAAACTGTATCTGGATATCATCTTAATCGGCGTATCCGTATACGGTTATTACAGTTTCCACAAGAATATGACAGACCTTTCCAAGAACGTACTCCAGGGAGAAAGCTTAGATCCCCTGCTTTACATCAGTTCCTCCCTGTTTATCTTAGGTCTGGGCTTGTTATTCCTCAGAATCCAGCCCTATATCGTACTTGGAATTTACAATTTGGGTAAACGCTTCTGGAAGAGTGCAAGCTACATTTCCTTCCTGGAAAATATGCGTAATGCCCGTAAGCAGCAGCTGATTATGCTGTTCCTGATTATGACGGTTTCCCTTGGTATTTATCATGCTACGGTAGCAAGGACCATTTTATCAAATGCCCTTGAAAACACAGAGTATTTAAATGCCAGTGAAATAGTAATCAAGGAAGCCTGGCCGCTTAGCTACAATCCTGAAAATAAAGCAGAAGCCAGCTACGTGGAACCTGACTTTACCAAATATCAGACCATGTCCATAGCAAAACAGACGGCCAGGGTGATGATAGATGATGCAGGGTACATCAGTTTTAAAAATTCCGACCGCCAGGTGGTTACCATTATGGGAATCCATACCAAGGAATTCGGACAGGTAACCAATATCCCGGACGGACTTTTGGAAAAGCCGTATTATGAATATTTAAATGAACTGGCAGTGACACCCGGTGGTTTGCTGGTATCCTCTAACTTTAAAAGCAAACATGGCTATAAGGTGGGAGACAGTATCCATTTCCGTAACAAAGACGGAAAGGAAGCCTTCGGAACCATTGTAGACTTCGTGGATTACTGGCCCGGCTATACCCCGGTAAAGAGTGTTACGGATGCTGACGGAAGTATTTCCGAGCAGGAAAATTTCTTGGTGGTAACCCACTTTGATATGCTCAAGCAGCGCTTTAACGGACAGCCCAATGCAGGCGTCCAGCCCTATGAGGTTTGGATTGATTTAAGAGAGGATGCTACAGACAGGGACTTCCTTGAATGGGTAGAAGAAAATGAACCTGTGGTAGTAAAGTACGCCAGCAGGGATGATAATCTGCAAAACACCCTGGAAGACCCGCTTCTTCAGGGTACTAACGGTATCCTGACCATGGGCTTTATCGTAACCATTTTACTTTGTGCCATCGGTTACCTGATTTATTGGATTATGGCCATCAGGGAGCGTGAGCTGATGTTTGGTGTCCTTCGTGCCTGCGGTTTCCATAAAGGCGAACTGGTACATATGCTAATTAACGAGCAGATTTTCTGCGGTGTATTCTCCGTACTTGCGGGTATCGGCATCGGTAAGCTTGCTTCCAAGATGTTCGTACCGATTTTGCAGCAGGCCTATGCATCCGAAAATCAGGTGCTTCCCATGAAGCTGATTACCAATGCTGCAGATATGTATCGTCTCTATGGCGTGATTGCGGTTGCGATGTTAGTGGCTCTTATCGTGTTAATCGGTATTTTATTTAAGATGAATGTAACCAAAGCATTGAAACTGGGTGAAGAATAATGAGTGATGTATTAATTAAAATCGAAGACGTAAGCAGGATTTTCCCGGTTCCCGGCGGAGAATTTACTGCACTGAAAAATATCAATGCCACCATCGATAAAGGAAGTTTTACCATTTTAAAGGGCCGTTCCGGTTCCGGAAAAACCACCCTTATAAATATCGTGGGATGCCTTGATTATCCTTCCAAGGGCAAGGTTTTTATTGATGGCAGGGAAGTAAGCAATCTTTCCGAACGAGAAAGAGAAAACTTAAGACGCAGGGATTTTGGCTTTGTATTCCAGTCCGTTTCCCTGATGCCGTCCCTGAATGCTTATCAGAATGTGGAATTTTCTTTAAGACTTGCCGGACATAAAATCGACGCAAATACCCAAAAGAGGGTGAAGGATTGCCTGAAAATGGTGGGACTTGGCAACAGAATGACCCATATGGGGGCCGAGTTATCCGGTGGTGAGCAGCAGAGAGTTGCCATTGCCAGGGCCATTGCCCATAAGCCACGTATTATTTTTGCGGATGAACCTACTGCAGAACTGGATTCCGCTATGGCAGCCAATGTGACGCAGCTGTTCCGTACCATGGCGGAAAAAGAGGGGATTACGGTTATTATGACCACCCATGATGTGGGACTGATGGATGCCGCAGACAGTATTATTGAGTTGGAAAGTGGAGAACGGATTAATGTCTGAGAAGGATAGAGAATTAATGGTAAAAGCCGAAGGGCTGGTAAAAATTTACAAAACAAAAGAAACGGAAGTACTGGCGCTGCAGGGCCTTGACATGGAAGTGGAAAAAGGCGAGCTGACGGCACTGATTGGTAACAGCGGTAGCGGTAAGAGTACCTTCCTTAATATGATTGGCGGTATCGACAGACCCAGTGCAGGTGCGCTTTTTGTAGACGGAAAGAACCTTTTTACCATGACGGAGAAGGAACTGGTGCGCTACAAAAGAGATACCGTAGGTTTTGTCTGGCAGAATAACGGAAGAAACATGCTTCCCTTTTTGTCCGTGCTTGAAAATATCATGATGCCCATGAACATATCCGGGGCTAAGTCCAAAAAGCAAAAAGCTCTGGAATTATTGGAAATGGTTGGGTTATCCTCCAAAAAGAACAGCAAAATGAATATGTTATCCGGTGGTGAGCAGCAGAGAATTGCCATTGCCATTGCGTTAGCCAATTCACCGAAGCTTCTTCTTGCGGATGAGCCGACAGGTTCGGTAGATACCAAGACTGCGAATTATATTTTTGATATTTTTACGGAACTGAATAAGAACGGACAGACCATTTTAATTGTAACCCATGATGTCCAGCTTTCCAAAAAGGTAAAGCGTGTGGTAGCCATCCGTGACGGAAAAATCAGTTCCGAGCGTGTGCTGAAGGAGGGCTATCAGGACCGTGTAAGGGAAAGCGGTATCGACTGGATGGCGGAGGATTCCCAGGATGAATTTGCAGTCCTTGACAGAGCCCACAGAGTCCAGCTTCCCCAGGAGTTATTGGAAGAAATGGGGATTTCCGATAACAAAGTAAAGATTTCCTCCCGAAACGGAGAAATCATTATCAGCAAACCATAATGAACTGTCTGAAGGAAAGAAAGAGTAAGACAGGTTAAGTATTTATAGTAAACGAAAAATTATGAGGAGAAAAATTATGGCAGTAAAAGCGAAAAACCCGATTATGCCCGGATTCTATCCGGATCCTTCCTGTATTGCGGTGGGAGAAGATTTTTATATGGTACATTCATCCTTTGCGTATTTCCCGGGACTTCCCGTGATGCACAGTAAGGACCTTGCCCATTGGGAGCAGATTGGCAATGTATTAACCGAAGAAAGCCAGCTTCCCCTTGGAGATTGTGAACTTTCCAGAGGTCTTTTTGCACCTACCATCCGTTATCATGAAGGGGTATTTTATGTGATTTGTACCAATGTATCCTTTGGCGGAAACTTTATCGTAACAGCAACAGACCCGGCAGGTCCCTGGTCAGAACCTCATTATATTGAAGGCGCAGACGGAATTGACCCCAGCCTTTTCTTTGATGAAGACGGAAAATGCTATTATACCGGAACCCATCCCAATCCGGATGGCTGCCGTTATGACGGTGACTGGTTTATTTATATCCAGGAGCTGGATATCGAGAACTTTAAGTTAGTGGGAGAGGCTAAGAATGTATGGAACGGTGCGATGCGCGGCGTACACTGGCCGGAAGGTCCCCATTTGTACAAAATCGGTGAATACTACTACATTTTACATGCAGAAGGCGGCACAGGCCCCGAGCACGCAATCAGTGTAGCCAGAAGTAAAGAGGTATTCGGACCTTATGAAAACAACTTCTGCAATCCTATTTTCACACACAGACATCTGGGACAGAAATATCCCGTTAAGTACGTAGGACACGCGGACCTTTTCCAGACCGTAAACGGTGAATGGTATATGGTAATGCTGGCAGTCCGTCCTACCTTCGGCTACACCACCATGGGAAGAGAAACCTTCCTTGCAGGCGTATGCTTTGAAAACGATTGGCCGGTAGTAAATCCCGGACTTGGTATTTTGTCAGATGAACTGAGTATTGAATTAGAAGAATGGATTCCCGGCGAAGATGCCTGTCAGGTATCCTGTGACAGAAATTATCAGTTTGCTTATATGGATGAAATCGGACCTGAAATGTTAATGCTCCGTAATCCCAAAGAGAATTTCTGTGAATTGGTACGCGGCAAAGGCCTTTACATGGAATGCCAGAACATTGCCCTGAATGAGGATAAAGCAGCTTCTTACCTTGGAATCAGACAGGATTCCCATGCCTTTGAGGTATCTTGCGTGTTAAATACGGAAGGATTATTTGAAGGTGCCAAGGCAGGTCTTATTTATATGCAGAACAGCAAATATTACCTGAAGTTTGAGTACGAAGGTATGAAGGGAAATGTCATCCTTTGTCAGAACGGTGTGGAAGAAAAGCTGGAAACCGTATTTTTACCGGAAGAAAATGTAACCATGTTCTTAAAGGTATCCGGTGCTAAGGCAGCACTTTATATCGGTAGCGGAAATGTAGTACAGAACGTGATTAAGGATATTGACATCAGAGCACTTTCCACGGAAGTGGCAGGCGGCTTCGTAGGATGTACTCTTGGACTTTATGCTTCTGACAGCGAAGAAAGAGAAGTGCCTGTAAAGGCTCTGTTTAAATCCTTCGGCTACAGAAGAATTACGTCAGATAAGAGACAGTAAAAGGAGAAGAAGATGAAACCGGTCAGATTTCATTTACCGGGGCTTAGATATAATTACCCCTTAAATATGTTTTGGATCAGTATGTTAAAGCAGCATCCCGAATATTTCCGTGAGGGTGTGGAAATCGGTTCCATATTCGGCAGTTTTCCCTTTTCCATCTGGAACGGCGGAAGATTGGTAAGTCACGACCAGTGTGATGCGGGCTTTGTACAGAACGTAATTAAAAACATCAATGCGGCAGGTGTGCCTGTGAGATTTACCTTTACAAATCCCTTGATTACGGAAGAGGATTTAGCCGACGGCTTTTGTAATTTTTGTTTAAAAGCAGCAGACAACGGCAAAAACGAAGTGATAGTGGTATCCCCTCTTTTGGAGGAATATATCCGTAAGAATTATCCCTCCTTTGCAGTGAACAGCTCTACCTGTAAGGAAATCCGTGACGCACAGGCCTTAGAGGCTGAACTGGCCAAAGACTATAAGTATGTGGTTTTGGATTATAACTTAAACGGCAACTGGGAGCTCCTTGATTCCCTTGAGAAAAAGGATAAACTGGAGATTTTGGTGAATGCGGTTTGTGTACCTGACTGTCCGAGACGCGGTGCCCACTACGAGCACATTGCCAAGACGCAGAAGATCATTCAGAAGAACTTAAAGCTTCCGCCTGAGAAATGGACCAAAACCGAACCCTGGTACTGTGAATACGGTGACAAAAACAATCTTTACACCATCCGTGATTATTGTACCTTTGTCAGTGCGGATGCAATTTGGAATGAATATGTCCCCAGAGGAATTAACAATTTCAAGATTGAAGGAAGAACCGCAAATCTGTTTTCCCTGATAGAGACTTATTGTTACTATATGATTAAGCCGGAATTTGTAGGACCGGCGCGGCTTTTACTGCTTCGTAATCTGGAGAATATGAAAGTAGTAACCGTAAACAAGCCCCGTCCCGCAAAATGGCCTTAAGGAGAGCGTATGAGCCGAGAAGTTTACTGGCATTTGCCCGGATTTTATTATTTCTTTTATTTGAATCAGGTTATCATCAACTTAATGAAGGAGTATCCGGATAAGTTTGAAGACGGTTACAAGGTCGGCAGTGTATACGGTACCTTTCCGGGCGCCATCTGGAACGGCGGAAGGGCGGTTTTTGGCGTAACTGCCAAGCAGGACATGGAAAAAATTATTTCTACCTACAACCGTTTCGGCGTGCCGGTGCGCTTTACCTGGACCAACTCCCTTTTGGAAGAGAAGCATGTTAACGATACCTATTGTAACCTGATTATGGATATTGCCAATAACGGCAAAAATCAGGTGCTGGTCAATACGCAGGTGTTAGAGGATTATCTGAGGGAAAAATACCCGGACTATCAGTATATTTCCTCTACGACCAAGCGGATTACGGATTTGGAAACGCTTAAGAAGGAACTGTCGAAGGATTATCTGATGGCAGTCCTTGACTATGATTTAAATCACGATGAAACGGTGCTTTCTGCCCTTACGCCGGAGGCGTCCCGGATAGAAATTCTGGTGGACGAAATTTGCTACAGCAATTGTCCCAAGCGGACGGCGCACTATCGGGATGAGTCCCTGATGCAGCTTACCTTTAGTAGGGGAACCACCTTTGACTGTCCCAACAGAAAGACCGTTCCTGCCTTTAAGGAATGTAAAAAGAGACCTTCCTTTATCAGTAAGGAAGAATTGCCTTCTTACATTGACAGAGGCTTTGTGAACTTTAAACTCGTAGGAAGAGGACTTCCCATGGAAATGGTGATAGAATCCTATCTGTATTATTTGGTAAAGGACGAAGAGAGGGAATTTATCAAAAAGAAATTGGATGCAGCCCTTTCCAAATTACCGGTCAGAAAATAGCCTGCAAAGGAAAAAGGCAGAGGAATGCCTGAAAAGAACTTTGCATAGTTGGAGAATAGTTATGAAACACCGTTTCACGTATGAACATACCATATATGCCGGCTATATCGGCTATATTACCCAGGCAATTGTGAATAATTTTGCACCGCTTTTGTTTCTTACGTTTGCAAGCAATTATCAGTTGTCACTGGACAAAATTACGCTGATTACCACCATTAACTTTGCGGTACAGCTGCTGGTGGATTTATTATCAGCCAAGTTTATTGATAAAATCGGTTACCGGAAGGCAATTGTTGCCGCCCATGTTTTTTCAGCGGCAGGACTAATCGGGATGGCGGTATTGCCGGGACTTTTTGGGGATGCTTATACGGGCATCCTGATTGCAGTGATTTGCTATGCCATCGGCGGCGGTATTATCGAAGTATTAATCAGCCCCATTGTTGAGGCTTGTCCTACGGAGAAGAAGGAAGCGGCCATGAGCCTGTTACATTCCTTTTATTGTTGGGGACACGTGGCGGTGGTGCTTTTGTCTACCGCGTTTTTCACCCTGTTTGGGATTGAAAACTGGAAGATTATGGCAGTTCTTTGGGCGATTATCCCAATCCTGAATTGCTTTTACTTTATGCTGGTACCCATTTACCCCATCGTTTCGGGACATGAAAAAATGTCCGTGGGCGGTCTTTTCAAGCAAAAGGTATTTTGGCTTTTGATTATCGTGATGATTTGTGCCGGTGCGTCTGAGCAGGCCATGAGCCAGTGGGCATCTGCTTTTGCAGAATCCGGACTGCGGGTATCCAAGACCGTGGGAGATTTGGCAGGTCCCTGTGCCTTTGCCGTTTTGATGGGAACAGCCCGCGCTATTTACGGAAAATACAGTGACAAGCTTCCCCTGCAGAAGATGATGATGGGAAGCGGCGTGCTTTGTATCATTTGTTATCTGATTGCGGTATTTGCAAAGAATCCTGTGGTGGGACTGATTGGTTGTGCCCTTTGCGGATTTTCCGTGGGTATTTTCTGGCCCGGAACCTTTAGCGTGGCAGCCTTGAAACTGCCTACGGCAGGAACTGCCCTGTACGCGTTTATGGCCCTTGCCGGAGACATCGGATGCTCCGGAGGCCCTACCGTAGTGGGAATGGTGGCAAATGCCTGTAACAATAACTTAAAGCCCGGACTTTTGGTGGCAATCATTTTCCCGGTAGTGATTCTGGCAGGCATTTTTCTGCTTGGGCGAAAAACCGCATATAATGAATAGATTTTTATCATAACTAGTGATAAAATATACCTACTATTTTACAAAAGTGTATTTGGAGAGGTGAAATTACTATGGAAATGAGAAAAATGGACAAACTCGGAATTGAAACATCCTTACTCGGCTTCGGATGTATGCGTTTTCCCTGTAATCCTGACGGAAGCATTGATGAAGTACAGACAGAAGCCATGATTGATAAGGCTATGGCAGCAGGCGTAAATTACATTGACACCGCGTACCCTTATCATGACGGAAAGAGTGAACTGGTAGTTGGTAAGATTATGAAGAAATACGACAGAAGTTCCTTCTATCTTGCAACCAAGCTTCCCGTATGGTTTGTAAAAACCGTTGAAGATGTAGACAAATACTTAAACGAACAGCTTGAAAAATTACAGACAGATTATATCGATTTTTATTTACTTCATGCCATGAATAAGCAGCGTTTTGACGAAATGGTTGCAATCGGCTGCGTAGAGAGACTGGAACAGTTAAAGGCAGAAGGCAAGATTAAGAACCTGGGCTTTTCTTTCCATGACGGCTATGAAGCTTTTGAAGAAATGATTAATTATAAAGACTGGGATTTTGTACAGATCCAGTTAAACTACATGGATGTGGATGAACAGGCCGGTATGAAGGGCTATGCACTTGCAGAAGAAAAGGGTATTCCGCTTATCATCATGGAACCCATTAAGGGCGGTTCTTTGGCAGTATTACCGGGAGACATTACCGCGAAATTCCGCGCACTTGATCCCGATGCTTCCACAGCATCCTTTGCACTGCGCTGGGTAGGAAGCCTTCCCAACTGTAAGGTGATCTTAAGCGGTATGTCCAATATGGAACAGGTAGAAGACAACTTAAAGACCTTTGGCGAATTTGTTCCTTTATCAGAGGAAGAACAGACCTGTGTGAAGGAAGTAAGAGAAGCATTACAGGCGAGAGTACAGAACGGTTGTACAGGCTGCAGCTATTGTATGCCTTGTCCCGCCGGTGTAGATATTCCCGGATGTTTCCGTGCATGGAATACCTACTATGCTTATCAGAACTACGGCGTAGTAAAGTGGAGCTGGGAAGCAGGCATCAGTGATGCACAGAAACCCAAGAACTGTATCGGTTGCGGTATGTGTGAATCCGTTTGTCCTCAGCAGATTTCCATCCGTGAGGATTTGGCACGTGCCCAGGAAGATTTGGACGCAGCAGCGGGCAAATAAGATAAGCGCGTAAGAAAGTCAGTCAGAATTTGACTAAAAAGTAAAGTAATCGGAAAAGAAATATAGAATGAATATTTTATCTGTAGAGAATGTGACAAAAGCATATGGAGAAAGAAAACTGTTTGACGAGGCTTCTTTCTATCTACAGGACGGAGAGAAGGTAGGCATTATCGGTATCAACGGTACCGGTAAGTCTACCCTTCTTAAAATAATCGCAGGATTAGAAGAAGTGGATGAAGGGACTGTTACCATGGCAAATCATTTGATTTGCAGTTATCTGCCCCAGCATCCGTCTTTTTTTGAGGAAGAGACTGTTCTTGAGGCTCTTCTTCGGATTGCCAGAGCGGGAAGTAAGTCTGTAGAAGATACCGGTGTCCTTGAGACCAGAGGGAAAGCCATGCTGACTAAGCTGCAGGTCACCGATTTTGAGGAAAAATGCGGTATTTTATCCGGCGGTCAAAGAAAGCGTCTGGCACTGGTGGCAAGTCTTTTAACGGATGCGGACCTTCTGGTTTTGGACGAGCCCACAAACCACCTGGATGCGGACATGGCAGACTGGTTGGAAGAACAGTTAAAGCAGCGCAGGGGCGCAGTGGTTATGATTACCCATGACCGCTATTTCCTGGACAGCGTGGTGAACCGGATTATCGAAATTGACAAAGGGAAAATTTATTCCTATCAGGCCAACTATGAAGGCTTTTTGGAGCGTAAGGCCGCAAGGGAGGAAGACCAGCGGGCAAGTGAACGCAAAAGACAGTCCATCCTGCGGAAAGAGTTAGAGTGGGTCAGACGCGGGGCAAGAGCCCGTACCACCAAGCAAAAGGCCAGATTAGAGCGTTATGAAGAGCTTAAGAACGCGCAGGGGCCCGTATCGGACGGACAAGTGGTACTTGGTTCCGTTTCCGAGAGATTAGGAAACCGGACCGTAGAAATTGCCAATATTTCCAAAGCATATGGTGAAAAGAAGCTGATAGAGAATTTTTCCTATCTGTTTTTAAAAGGTGACAGGGTTGGATTTGTCGGTAAAAACGGAAGCGGGAAGACCACCCTGCTAAAGATGATTATCGGGGAGGAAGCACCCGATGCGGGAGAGATTTTCATCGGTCAGACCGTGAAAATCGGTTATTATTCCCAGGAAATTAATGAAGAAGAAATGCCGCCCAATCAAAAGGTGATTGATTACATCAAGGACCAGGCGGAGTATATACAGACCAGTGAAGGAAGTATTTCTGCATCCATGATGCTGGAGCGGTTTTTATTTGAAGGCAAGGACCAGTATGGATTACTTAAGACCTTATCCGGCGGGGAAAGACGCCGCCTTTATCTGTTAAAGGTACTGATGAAGGCGCCTAATGTTCTGATATTGGACGAGCCCACCAATGACTTGGATATTTCTACCTTGACGGTTTTGGAGGATTATCTGGACCAGTTTCAGGGGATTGTGATTACCGTATCCCATGACCGGTACTTTTTAGACCGTATCGTGAACCGGATTTTTGCCTTTGAAGAGGACGGGCAGATTTGTCAGTATGAAGGAAATTATACCGACTATCATGCCAAGGTCAGTGCGAAAAACGAACTTGGCCAGGAGGCAGCGAAGAAAGAAAAGAAGGAAAAGTCCGAAACCGACAAGTCCTGGAAGAAACATGAGACGAAGCTGAAGTTTTCCTACAAAGAACAAAGGGACTACGAGACCATAGAAAGCGAAATTGCTTCTCTGGAAGAAAAAATAGAGCAGCTGGAAGCACAGATTTTAACAGTTTCCACGGATTTTGTGAAGCTCTCAAAGCTGATGGAAGAAAAATCGCAGGCAGAGAGTCTCTTGGAAGAGAAGATGGACAGGTGGATGTATTTAGAGGATTTGAAGGCGCAGATTGACGCGCAGTAGAGGAACTATGTGGCATTATTTGACGAATTTATCCTTAGGGGATATTTGTGAAATCTTAACATTTATCGGATTTATTATCTTTTTGTTCCGGCGGTTTGTCCTTAAGAAGATGCCGGTTCCGACGGGAGCGCACGGCAAAATCAACAGGGAAGAGATTGATGAAAGCCTGGCTCTTCTTAAGAAGAAATTTCCCTATGCACGTCCGGTCTATTATATGCCGGAGGACCTTGAAAGGAGACTTTCCGGAAATTTAACAGACCCGGATTTGTTAAAGGAACTGCTTTGTGATATAACAAAGTATATGGGCATCGACGGCAGTTATATCAAGTTGGTTCTTACGGATGATGAAACCAAGGCGTATGCCGGAAACATCCACACCAACGGGGCGTTTACCACCATCCGCCTGCAGGTGCATTCCTATTACAACTTGGATGTACTTACCGCAGTGCTTGCCCATGAGGTGATGCATTTGTTTTTGTTTTATAATGGTGTGTCTAAAAGGGATGCACTGGAGAATGAAGTATTTACGGATACCGCCGCGGTTTATTTCGGATTTGGTGAGTATCTGAAAAAGGGATATCGGGTGATAGAAACCAGCTTAGGTTTTTCTTATCATAAAGTAGGATATATCCGCACGGAGGATGTGGAATATATCCTGAAACAGATATAGGGATTATCAGTATGAAAGATGCGAAGAAAAAAACATTTGATATGGTTTATATTGCCCTTTTTGCAGTGGTAATGGCTGTTTGCGCGTGGATTGTAATTCCCATGGCTGTGCCCTTTACCCTGCAGACGTTTGGGGTGTTTTTGGCAGTGGGTGTTCTGGGAGGCAGAAAAGGGACCATTGCCGTTTTTTTATACCTGCTTTTGGGACTTGTGGGGCTTCCTGTTTTTTCCGGATTTACCGGAGGCGTGGGGGTACTTTTCGGACCGACAGGCGGGTACCTCATCGGATTTTTGGCAGCAGCCCTTGTAATGTGGGGGATGGAGCGGTTATTCGGAAAAAGCAAAAAAGCATTTTTCCTTTCAATGGTAGTCGGTCTTTTATGCTGTTATCTGGTGGGAACCCTTTGGATTGTATTTCTTTTTGGAAACAGCATCGGCGCGACAGGTGTCATGGGCGTTTTGCTTTATTGTGTGGTACCTTATGTGATTCCCGATTTGATTAAGATTGGACTTGTAATGCTGACAAGAAAGCGGCTGCTGCCCTTTGTCAGGACAGCATAAGGAAAGCCTGCAGTTCTGCATCTGAAACATGTGGAAACTTACCGTTTCGTCAGGACTGTAGAAGGAAAGCGGACAGAAGGAGAGAACCATCCACGGTATCCGCTCTTTTGTGTGAAAAGCACATCCGCTCCGGATGCCACTGGACGCCCCAGATGGGCAGATAAGTATGAAACAGGCCTTCCGGCACATCATCCGTCGCGTACTGGATGTAGCGGATATTATTTCCGGGCAGCTCCACGCCCTGATGGTGGGCACTGTTTACGCAGAACCGTTCTCCGTACAGTTTATGAAGGAAGCTGCCGGGGAAGGCGCGGGTTTCGTGAATTGCATCCTGCCCGGTTTCTGTGTTGTATTCGTGGGCGGGCGCTGACAGAAGATGCTGACAGATATCCCCGCCGAAAAAAACATTAATCAGCTGCATGCCTTTACAAATGCCCAAAACCGGTTTTTTATCGGCAACGAAGCTTTTTAAAATGGCCAGTTGCAAGCGGTCCAGCGTGGCATCGATTTTGTGTGAGCCGTAATTCATTTGTCCGAAGAGATTGGGGGCAATATCGCCGCCGCCCGGCAGGATGAGGGCATCATAAGCGGATGGATCCGGCAGGGAAAGGGCTGTATGACAGGCGGCGCCTAAAGAAGTAAGGGCCTGTTCGTAGTTAGCAGTAAGCTCCGGATAACCGGCAATAAATATATTTTTCACGGGAGAGTCCTTTTGGGGTTTCTAACAGTATATGCGGGAGAGGGAAAATTTAAGATAAAAATAGTGCGGGGAATTTGAAGTGGCAGGTGAATACATTTATGGTAACAAAATTAAAGTACGGGAATACAAATACCTTTTTACTTCAGGGAAAAAGCGGATATTTGCTGGTTGATACCGATTATGCGGGAACAATGCCTGCGTTTTATGCAGCCTTGAAAAAACAAAATATAAAGGTAAGTGAAATCTTGTATGTTTTGGCTACCCATTATCATCCGGACCATATTGGCCTTGTTAGCGAATTAATGAAGCAAGGCGTAAAGCTTCTTGTGGCGGATACCCAATGCGCACAAATCCATTTTTCTGATGAAATTTTCAGCAGAGATAAACGATTAAATTATGAGCCTATTAAGGAAGGAGCAGCGACAGTGATTAGCTGTCTGGCGAGTAGGCAATTTTTGAAGGATATGGGCATTGAAGGAGAAATCATCGCTACAACAAGCCACAGTGAGGACAGTATATCGTTAGTGTTGGATAATGGGGTATGTCTGGTAGGCGATTTGGAACCGGTTGATTACCTGGCTGCTTATGAAGAAAATGTTAAGTTGAAAGCAGATTGGGAAAAGGTTTTGGGGTATAAGCCTAAGCTGATTTATTATGCCCATGCGAATGAGAAGAAACTTTGAAGGTGATAGTTTGATGCTGTTTCCTGTTATGATTGTTGTTAACTGAGAAAAAGGGATAGGAAAATTTATATGAAAAAAACGAGAAAAGCAAAATTGAATAAACTGGGTTGTAAGAGTATATTGTTTTTGTTTTGTTTATTAATGTGTGGCATTTTTTCAGGATGTGGTTACAGTAGAGAAGAAAAATTACAGATGAAAGAATACAAAAAACAAGCATCTGAAAATGCGATTTGTTATGTTTATGAAAAGTATGGCATTGAGGCTAAAGTGATAGAAACAGAATGCGAAAAGTTAGCGCGTTTTACAATTCTGGATTTTTGGCCGTCGGCAACAGGGAATGTGTTGGTACATATGAAATATGACAAGGAGGAGTTTTTGGTTGTGATATCCGGCACGGAACAAACAAATGCCGGGATGGATAATTATCAGATAGAGGAGATACGACAGGCCATTAAAGAACAGGCAACTGAATTAGTCGGATTTTCGATAGAGGAAATTGGGAGTATATATGGTGGTGCGTGTCGCGGAAGTATGAAAATAAATAAAAATGGTCTTGTAAATACATATTATGATGGTACTAATTTGGCACAGATACTTACAGAAAATGGTAGTCAGACGGTATGCTCCTGTATAGATGAAGATTTATCGGTAATAGATGATGAAGGTATGAAAAAGGCGCTGGGAGATGAGGAAATGTTATTTGTTTCATATCGTTCGAAAGACGATTATGGAGCGGTAAAAGAAAGAAATATAAATTTGGGAGGTTTTCCACTGGCCTATGGGATTGAAGAGAAATCACTTTTTATCAGAGAGTACAGAGTATTTGGTGGTATTGATGAAGAATATGTTAAGTTTGATTTAAGAGAGCAGGATGGAATTTATTACATTCCGAAGGATAGTGATGCGAAGATAACTTTAACTGCGAAGAAAATGAATAATGCATCCAATTGGAATGGACGTGGATTTTCAAATGCCAAGCAGGTGCTAGATAATGCATATTTAGTTGAATCAGACACAGAAGCTATTTATTTTTTTGTACCAAGAGCACTTTTAGAGGAGAGCGAGAGTGCTGATGAGATGGAGAAGATTGTTTATCAGTGCTACAACGAATCAGGAACACAGTATGAGCATGCAGTCACCTGGTTGTCGGATGACGGTAAATACTTGTTTGGAACGATTTATATGAGGGACTATTCGGATATAAGGTTGTCAGTGCTAAGAGATATTGAGGTTACTGAGAAGGAAGGACAGGTACGAGCTATTTTACGAGGAATCGGTCAGTTTGTTTTTGAGATATTCAACAGTATATTTTTGTAAAGATGGTATTTTAATGTAGTATTGTGATATAATATTTTAAGTATAAGTAAGTAGGTTATTCATATTATGACTGGCATAGGCGCAGCAACTATATAGCAGAAAGGAAGCACACTTTATGAGAATCGGAATGGGCTATGATGTACATCGTTTAACAGAAGGACGGAAGTTAATTATGGGCGGCGTGGAAATCCCTTATGAAAAAGGGCTCCTTGGTCATTCCGATGCGGACGTGCTGCTTCATGCCATTATGGATGCCCTGTTAGGCGCGGCAGCCCTTGGGGATATCGGTAAGCATTTTCCGGATACGGACCCTGCGTACAAAGGAATCTCATCCCTGAAGCTTTTAGGAGAGGTCGGCAGACTTTTGGAGGAAAATTGTTTTTATATTGAAAACATTGATGCCACCATCATTGCACAGGCGCCCAAAATGCGACCCCATATTGATACCATGCGTGCCAATATTGCGGCGGAGCTTGGTATTATGATTGAGCAGGTGAATGTAAAGGCGACTACCGAAGAGGGCCTTGGTTTTACCGGAAGCGGTGAGGGTATCAGTGCCCAGGCAATCTGTCTTTTAACAAGTCCTGTGGGAGTTTCCTTTGAGGATGTGACAGATACGGCGAAATGTCAGGGGTGCAGCGGCTGTAAGGCAAAATAACAGTTGACAAAGCACACAGTTTTGCATATTCTGATAGTGTAAACATTGATAAATGCAATGAACGGAAAGAGTATATTATTGCGCACCGTTTTGGGGCATCCGGCACAGAGAGGGAGTGTCATCGGCTGAAAGCATTCCTGCAGGAGGATAATAGAAGTGCGTCCGGGAGCAGATTCTGTGAAACATAGTTTGATTTTTCGGTGCATGGCAGCAAGAGTGCCTTGGGCTGAAGAATGTCAGATAATCGGTAAGTAGCAGGGTACGTCTATGACACGTTACGTCAATTGAGTGGAGGCAGTAATATGTCTCTAGTAGAGTGGAACCGCGGATAACTTCGTCTCTAAGACTGAGTTATCCTTTTTTTATTTGAAGAAGCTGATAGTGTGAAATCCGGCTTCGGGTCAGTTGTTTCTTGGAACGGATTTTGTGAATTGTTTTTGGCGAAAATGGAGAGAAATCAGTGTCAGTCCCAACGAAATGAAATAAGTAATAAATAAGTTGGGTGAATTTGGGCTTCAAAAATAGTCATGTCCCAACATATTGCTATATATTCAATATAAGTTGGTATCCTAAAAAAATGGACGTACCAACGAAACAAATGAAATTCAAGAAATGTTGGGTCAAAACGATAAAATAAATGCTTAAAAGTAATTTAGCGTCCCAACAAAATGTAAGAAATTATGAAAAAGTTGGGTGACAAGTTTTTTTAACAATCAAAAAGTCCCAACTATATAAGGAGAAAGCAGTATTTGTTGGGATGGGTGCAAAAAATCAGTCCCAACGAAATGGAGAAAATTCAAGAATTGTTGGGAAAGCCACAATTTACATGTGGTAAGCGTGTGTAAGCAACAAAAAAGGTTGAAAGAAATCGAGGTAAAGAATGGGATTTTTCAAAAATATTAAAGAAGAGGTAGCCATCATCCGTGAGAGGGACCCGGCCATCCATTCTTCCATGGAAGTGCTGTTGTATCCCAGCTTCAAGGCCATGGTACATTACAGGCTGGCTCACAAACTGTACAAAAAGGGAAGATATTTCTTTGCAAGATATATTTCCCAGCGTGCAGTTAGGAAAACAGGAATTGAAATTCATCCCGGTGCCGAAATCGGAAAAGGATTTTTCATTGACCACGGCAACGGCGTTATCATAGGAGAAACCACCATCATTGGTGACAACGTAACTCTTTATCAGGGAGTGACCTTAGGCGGTACCGGTAAAGAGCAGGGTAAGCGACATCCTACCTTGGGAAATAATATCATGGTAGGGGCAGGTGCGAAGGTTTTGGGGTCCTGTTATATCGGAGATAATTCCAAAATCGGTGCCGGAAGCGTGGTGCTCTCCGATGTACCTCCCGGTTCCACGGTAGTAGGTGTTCCCGGGCATGTGGTGAAGCGTATCAAGCAAAACTTCCCCCAGGAAGAACTGGATCAGATTCACCTTCCCGACCCGGTACAGGAAGAACTGACCGCGTTAGAAAACAGGCTGGTTTCTCTTGAGAAGAAGCTTGAAGAAATGCAGCTGAAAAAGTAGCCGGCTTAGCAATCTTAAGCCCGGTGGAAATAAGGAAACAAAGACACTTTCAAAATACAAAATAAAGAAGAAAGGCAGTGAGCGTATGAAGATTTATAACACATTATCCAAAAGAAAAGAAGAATTCATCCCCTTAGAAGAGGGCAAAGTAAAAATGTATGTCTGTGGACCTACCGTGTACAACTTAATTCACATCGGTAATGCCCGTCCAATGATTGTATTTGATACCGTAAGACGTTATATGGAGCACAAAGGCTATGAAGTAAACTTTGTGTCAAACTTTACGGACGTAGATGATAAAATTATCAAGAAAGCCATCGAAGAAGGTGTAGACGCTTCCGTAATCAGTGAGCGTTACATCGCAGAGTGCAAAAAGGACATGGCAGCCATGAATGTAAAACCTGCCACCACACATCCCAAGGCAACCGAAGAAATCTGCGGTATGCTGGATATGATCGGCACCCTGATTGAAAAAGGTCACGCTTATGTGGCAGCAGACGGTACCGTATATTTCCGTACCAGAAGCTTTGCGGAATACGGCAAGCTTTCCCACAAGAACTTAGATGACTTACAGGGCGGAAACCGTTCCCTTTTGGTAACCGGTGAAGACCAAAAGGAAGACTCCCTTGATTTCGTGCTCTGGAAACCTAAAAAAGACGGCGAACCTTACTGGGAATCACCCTGGTGCAACGGCCGTCCCGGCTGGCATATTGAATGCTCCGTTATGAGCAAAAAATATCTGGGTGAAGAAATCGACATCCACGCAGGCGGCGAGGATTTGGTATTCCCTCACCATGAAAATGAAATTGCCCAGTCCGAAGCAGCCAACGGCAAGCTTTTTGCAAAATACTGGATGCACAATGCATTCTTAAATATTGACAATAAGAAGATGTCCAAATCAGCAGGCAACTTCTTTACCGTAAGAGATATCAGCGAAAAATATGACCTTCAGGTACTGCGTTTCTTCATGCTTTCTGCACACTACAGAAGCCAGTTAAACTTCAGTGCGGAACTGATGGAAGCAGCAGCAAACGGTTATGAAAGAATCGTAACCAGTGTCAGCAACTTAAATTATCTGATGGAAAATGCTTCTGCTGAAGTCCTGACAGATGAAGAAAAAGCATTGCTTAAGGAAGCAGAAGGCTTTATCGCAAAATTCGATGAAGCAATGGATGATGACTTTAATACAGCGGATGCGATTTCCGCAATTTTCGAACTGGTGAAGTTTGTCAACACCAATGCAAAGGCTGAAAGCAGCAAAGCCTTTTTACAGGCGCTGAAGGATGAAATTGTTGCTTTGTCCGATATTTGCGGTCTGATTGTAGAAAAGAAGGCAGAGATTTTAGATGAAGAAATTGAAAACCTGATTGCAGAGCGTCAGGCAGCCAGAAAAGAAAAGAATTTTGCACGTGCAGACGAAATCAGGGCAGAGTTACTTGAAAAGGGCATTGTACTGGAAGATACCCGTGAAGGAGTTAAATGGAAAAGAGTTTAAGCTTACTTGAGAGAATCAAACAGGAATTTGCATTAAAAGAGGTGGATATCAGGACATATTCGCCTCTTACCCTTGCTTATATTGGGGACGGAATTTATGATTTGATTGTCCGCACGGTAGTGGTAGAGCGGGGGAATGAATCCGCCAACCGTTTGCACCGGAAGACCATCGGCTATGTAAATGCCAAAACCCAGGCACAGATGATGGAAGCACTTTTGCCGGATTTGACAGAGGAAGAAGTGACGGTATTTAAGAGAGGGCGTAATGCAAAATCCTATACCAGTGCCAAGAATGCGTCCATTGCGGATTACCGGAAAGCCACCGGCTTTGAAGCACTGCTGGGCTATTTGTATTTGCAGGACAAGGAAGAGCGCATTTTGGAACTTGTAAAAATAGGGCTTGAGAAGATGAATTTGCAGTTGTAGGGAAAGGAATCAGGATGACACAGCAGACAGGATACAATGAATTTACCATAGAGGGCAGAAATGCCGTAATTGAAGCATTCCGCTCCGGAAAAGAAATTGATAAGGTATACATATTGGACGGCTGCCAGGATGGTCCCGTTATGACCATCAAAAGAGAAGCCAGAAAGCATGATACCCTGATTAAGTATGTGGCCAAGGAACGTTTGGACCAGCTTTCCGAAACCGGAAAGCACCAGGGCGTAATTGCGGTGGCGGCAGCATATAAGTATGCGGAAGTGGAAGATATGTTTGCCCTGGCCGAAAAGAAAGGCGAAGCTCCCTTTTTATTCTTATTGGATAATATCGAGGATCCCCATAACTTAGGTGCCATTATCAGAACCGCCAACCTGGCCGGTGCCCATGGTGTGATTATCCCCAAGAACCGTGCGGTAGGACTGACTGCCACAGTAGCAAGAACCTCCGCAGGAGCCTTAAATTATACCCCTGTTGCCAAGGTGACCAACCTTGCCAAAACCATTGAGGATTTAAAGGATAAAGGTCTTTGGTTTGTTTGTGCGGATATGGGCGGAACCACCATGTATGATTTGAATCTGAAAGGGCCCATCGGTCTGGTAATCGGAAACGAGGGCGAAGGGGTAGGCAGACTTGTGAAGGAAAAATGTGACATGGTTGCATCCATTCCCATGAAAGGGGATATTGATTCCTTAAATGCTTCCGTAGCAGCAGGTGTGCTTGCTTATGAAATTGTCCGTCAGAGACTGGGTTAATCATCCCGAAAGGAAAACTCCATGCAAAATCACTATGAGCAATTTACGGACGAAGAGTTAATTGTAAGGCTTCGTGACGGTGAAGAAGAGATTACCGACTATATTTTGAATAAATATAAAAATCTGGTGAGAAGTAAGGCAAAGTCCATGTTTATTTTGGGCGCAGACAATGATGACCTGATCCAGGAAGGTATGATAGGGCTTATGAAAGCCATCCGCGGTTATGACAGCGGGCGGGATGCCAGTTTCTTAACCTTTGCGGATTTGTGTATTTCCAGACAGATTTTTACCGCAATCCAGGCGGCAGGCAGACAGAAGCATGCCCCTTTAAACACGTATATTTCTTTGTATATCGGTTCTGCGGACAAGGGAGAAGGAGAAGAGTGGGAGCTGATTCATTCCCTGGTGTCCCCTTCTGACAAGAACCCGGAAGAGATGCTGATTGAGGATGAAAACTTAGAGCAGCTGGAAAAATTGATTGACAAGGAATTAAGTGAATTTGAAAAACAGGTTCTTGATTTGCTCCTTACCGGTATGAACTATACACAGATTGCCAAGGTCCTGGGCAGGGACGAAAAATCTACGGATAATGCCTTGCAGAGAATCAAAGCAAAAATAAGAAAACAAATGAGTAAGGTGCAATAAAAAGGCGCAAATCTAAAAATAATATAAAGAAACAAAAGAGTATATTGACAATTCTTAAAACAGTCAATATACTCTTTTTTGGTGAGTGTCCGACCAGTCGGTCGGTTTTGAAAACCAAAAGAAAAAACAGTAATTTTAGTATTCCTCAGAGAGGAAAATTTATCATAAGAGGTGTGTGCATGTTAGCAAAGTTAAGTGTAAAGAAAGCGTATACGGTATTGGTAGCAGTGATACTGGTCATTGTCCTTGGTGTGGTATCTTTTATGAAGATGTCCACGGACCTTTTACCCAATATCAGTCTTCCTTATGTGATTGTTATGACCACTTATCCGGGAGCCAGCCCGGAAACGGTAGAAATGGTGGTAACCAAGCCTGTTGAAGCATCTATGGCGACAGTCAGCAATATCGAAGGAATCAGCTCTGTTTCCAGTGAAAATTATTCCATGGTTATCCTGGAGTTTGCCCAGTCTGCGGATATGAACGGCGTATCCCTGGAAATCAGGGAAAACCTGGACCAGATTAAGAGCTACTGGGACGATTCTATCGGCAGTCCCATTATTATGAAATTAAATCCGGATATGTTGCCGGTTATGATTGCTGCCGTAGGTTATGAAGGAATGGATACCGCAGAGGTCAGTGAATATACCCAGAATACCATTATTCCCGAACTGGAAAGTATAGAAGGTGTTGCGTCAGCCAGTGCTACGGGTCTTTTGAAGGAAAGTGTCCATGTCATTATCAGACAGGAAAAGATAGATGAAATCAACAAGCAGGTTTTTGGTTCTATTGATGAGGAAATGGAAGAAGCCATTGCAGACCTGCAGGAAAGCAAACAGGAAATCCTGGACGGACAGTCTGAACTGGCAGATGCCCGTAAAGAGATGAATTCCTCCAAACAGGACCTTCTTGACAGTCAGAAGCAGTTAGACGACAGCAGACAGGAACTGGAGGACGGTAAGAAGGAAATTGCGGACGGTAAAGCAGAGCTTGCCGACGGTAAGACCAAGTTAGAGGAAGGCAAAAAGGAACTTGCCGACAAGAAAGAGGAAACGGCAAAGAAACTGGCTGAGGGTGAAACCCAGCTCCTTACAGCAAAGGCAGATGCAGAAGCGGCCAAGGTACACATGTCCACGGAAATGAGTATCCTGGAAGCGACCAACAAAGAACTGAACAAAGCAATTAAGCAGATTGACGACGGAATTAAAGCCGTTGATGACGGTATTGCCGAGATTCAGGCAGGGATTGCACAGATTGAGTCCTTAAATGCCCTTATAAACAGTTTAAACAGCGTTTTAGAGGCAAATCCGGACGCAGTGCTGGCTGACTTACCTGCGGACTTACAAAGCACCTTAAAAGCGATGAATCCGGACTTTATGGACGACGTGCCGGTAAACGTGATTGTGGCAGGAATTACTTCCATGCTTCCCGAAACGGATAAGGCGGCTTTAGAAGCCCAGATAGAAGAGCTGAATACGAAGAAAGCCGGTCTGGAAGCCCAGAAGCAGGAATTAAGTGCTACGGTAACCCAGAATCAGGCCCTGATTAAGACCTATAAAAGTCAGTTATCGGAATTAGAATCACAGATTGAAAAGTTAGACAAAGCATTAAAAGAATTATATGCGGGAAATCTGACAGCGGCCATTGAGTTTTCCAATGCCCAGACCACGATTACCCTTACAGAAACCCAGCTGACTGCGGCAGAAACCCAGTTAGAAGCTTCAGAGGAGCAGATTAAAGCAGGACAGGAGCAGCTTGACAGCGGACAGGAGCAGATTGATGCAGGCTGGGAACAGATTGCGGACGGAGAAAAGCAGTTAGAGGATTCTGCGAAGCAGTTAGAAGATGCCATGCAGCAGATTTTAGACGGTGAAGAGCAGATTGAAGAAGCCAGGGAGGATGCTTATGCCCAGGCGGATATGCATGGTATTTTAACCGTAGAAACAGTAAGCAGTCTGTTAATGGCACAGAATTTCTCCATGCCCGGCGGTTATGTAACAGAGGAAGGGATTGACTACTTAATCAGAGTAGGAGATAAGCCGAAGGATATCGAAACCCTGAAGCAGATGCCTTTGTTAAATACCGAAATGGAAGGTGTGGATATCGTAACCTTAGGAGACGTGGCAGACGTATTTATGACAGATAACTCTGACGAAATCTATGCCAACGTAAACGGGGAACCCGGTATTATGGTTTCTATGCAGAAGCAGACCGGTTATTCCACCGGTGATGTGTCCGACAGAATCTTGGAACGTTTTGAAGAACTGACCGAGGCAGATGAGAACTTAATGCTGATTACACTGATGGACCAGGGAATCTTTATTGATTTGGTTATGGATTCCATCATCGGAAATGTTCTTTTCGGTGGTATTCTGGCTGTACTGATTTTATTGATCTTCTTAAAGGATTTAAGACCTACCGCAGTGGTTGCATGCTCCATTCCCATCAGTTTGATTGCGGCTGTGGTTTGTATGTATTTCAGCGGTGTTACACTAAATGTAATTTCCTTATCCGGTCTTGCGCTGGGCGTAGGTATGCTGGTGGATAACTCAATCGTAGTGATTGAAAATATCTACCGTTTGAAGAGTCTTGGTTATTCCGCCAAGGAAGCAGCTATCGAAGGTGCCAATGAAGTAGCGGGTGCGATTCTGGCATCCACTTTAACCACAGTATGTGTATTCTTACCGATTGTATTTACGGAAGGTATCACCAGACAGTTATTTGTGGATATGGGACTTACCTTTGCATATTCCTTAATGGCCAGTCTCTTCGTAGCACTTACGGTAGTGCCTGCTATGGCATCTAAGACCATGGTGACGGCAAAGGAACAAAAGGAGAGCAAGATTTTCTCCAAAGTGATGGATGGTTACGAGAAATTTTTAGGCGGATGTTTGAAACTGAAACCTGTTGTACTGATTGTAGTTTTGGTATTAACGGTAGTCAGTGCATTACTGGCAATATCCAGAGGTACTGCTTTTATGCCTGAAATGGACAGTCCGCAGATGACCATAACATTAACGCTGCCCAAGGATACACCGCTTACGGAAACCGGTGAAGTTTCGGATGAAATGGTGGCGCGTTTGATGGAGATGCCGGAAGTGTCTGATGTAGGCGCCATGGCCAGTGATTCTTCTATGGGAATGCTGACAGGCGGCGGAAATTCCGCAACCAATTCGACTACCTTTTATCTGACATTAGATGAAAATAAGACGAAGGACAATGTAGAACTGGCATCAGAAATTGAAAAGAATTTTGCGGCATTTTTAGAGGAAAACCAGGCAGAACTTTCCATTCAGACTTCAACAATGGATATGAGTGCGCTGGGTGGCAGCGGTATTTCCGTGCAGATAGAGGGCCGTGATATGGATACCTTACAGGAAATTGCCAAGGAAGTGGCAGCGATTGTAGAGGGCGTAGAAGGAACCAAGGCAGTATCGGACGGCTTGGAAGAGTCTACCGGAGAAATGCGTATCATTGTAGACCGTCAGAAGGCAATTGAACACGGTCTGACCGTAGCACAGATTTTCCAGCAGATTCAGGTGAAGATTGCGGAAGCAACCAGTGCTACCACGTTAGAAACCGAATTAAAAGAATATGACGTATATGTAAAGCATGCCAAGGATATGGCACTTACCAGAGAGTTGATTAAGAAACTTGACATTGAAAGAACGAAACAGGATGGTATCAAGGAAACGGTTCCCCTTACAGAACTTGCAACCTTTGAAGAAACCATTGCACCTAAATCCGTTAACAGAAGCAGTCAGACCAGATATGTCGCAGTATCTGCAGCAATCGCAGACGGTTACAACATCGGCCTTGTTTCGGCGGATGTTGAAAAAGCACTGGAAGATTATCAGGCTCCTTCAGGATATAGGATCAGAATGACCGGTGAAAACGAAATGATTATGGAAGCGATAGAGCAGCTGATGCTGATGCTTGTGCTGGCATTGATTTTCATGTATCTGATCATGGTTGCGCAGTTCCAGTCCCTGCTTTCACCCTTTATCATTATGTTTACCATTCCTCTGGCCTTTACCGGCGGTTTCATGGGTCTTTATTTAAGCGGTAGCGAGGTCAGTGTAATTGCGATTATCGGTTTCGTTATGTTATCCGGTGTTATTGTAAACAACGGTATCGTATTGGTAGATTATATCAATCAGCTCCGTGCAGAGGGTATGTCGAAAAAAGAGGCGATTATTACAGCAGGCCGGACCAGAATGCGTCCCGTATTAATGACAGCACTGACTACGATTTTGGCCCTTAGTACCATGGCATTTAGTGATGATATGGGCGCAGACTTAAGTAAGCCCATGTCAGTGGTAACCATTGGCGGTCTTATTTACGGAACACTGCTTACACTGATTGTAATTCCTTGTGTATACGATATCTTTACCAAAGGTGAGAATAAAGAAAAGAAGGAAAGAAAGCGTTTCGGAAAGAAAAAGGCGGCGGAAAGCGTTGTAGTGGAGGGCTGTGATGAATAAAACAGAATGTCCATCCAAAGAACAGGCGATTTATAATGCAGTAATTACGCTTTTTAAAGAGGGAGCGGATTTAAGCAATCTGACTGTTTCCCAAATTACCGCAAAAGCAGGAATCGGCAAAGGAACTGCTTACGATTACTTTTCAGACAAAGAAGAAATGATAGCCAAGGCTTTGTTTTTTAACACTGCTGCGTTTTGTAAAGAGGTTTATCTTAGTTCCAAAGAAGAACAGGGATTTAGGAACCGAATGATGAGAATCCTTTTATATATGGAGAATGCAGTAGGAGAGAGCAGTTGTATTTTCCGTCTGGTGCATATCCTGACTGATAACAGCACCATCGGAAAAAGATTAAAGGAATTAATGGAAAGCAAGCCGGCTGATACCATCATGGTAGAGGATGTGATGCGCCTTACCATCACGGAAGAATTCGGGGAGCAATCCGTATCAAATGAAAAAATGTTGTATTTAATAAACAGCTCTATTTCCCGTATTTTGTGCTACGGAATGAGCTTTAGCAATCCTTATAATTTAGAGAATTGCAGGAATGAAGAGATGCGCAGGCTCGTATGCCAAAGCATCTGTAGGGAAGCAGAGGAACTGCTGGCCGGATAAAAAAAGAGGCTGTCGCGTAGGAAAATAGTTGCCGCGACAGCCTTTTTCATGTCATATGGTTTATTTCGGAAAGAAGCGCTATGTGCTTATTCCTGCTTAGCAAGTTCAATCATATCAGCGGATAATTCATGAACATGTCTGGTATCATCTACCATGAATTCCATACCTTCTTTATAAACGGTCATAGCCTTGGCAATGGATTCTACGGTAAGCTGGTTGGTTTCGGTGAATTTACTAACCTGTGCAATCTTTCCACGGAGTTCTTCGAAAATGGTATCTACATCAGATACATTCTGATTCTGGGATTCAATATTCTGGTATAAAGAACCGAATTGTTCGTATAACTGTTCAAAGCCTTCCTGTAAGTTCTTCAGCGCATCCAAGGAAGCATTAATCACTTCGCGGCTGCCTGCAAGCTGTTCGGTGGTTTCATCAATCTGCTCCTGCATCTGGGATACCACTGCAGCAACTTCGCCGGAACAGGTATTACTGTCAACAGCAAGGTCCTGAACCTTGGAAGCAACGACTGCAAAGCCGGCACCGCTTTGACCTGCTCTGGCTGCTTCAATGGAAGCATTTAACGCCAGCATAGTAGTACTGTTGGAAATACCGTAAAGCTGTTCGGTAACTGCGGAAATCTTTTGCATATGCTGCTCTAAGGTACGGAATACATCATTAACCTGCTCTGTTGCAGTTTGAACGGAGCGCATCTGACGGCTAACATCCTCAATATGCTTTTGGTTGGTAGCAAGCGCTGTTTCTACCTGATATACGCCGTCGATCAGTGCATTAACCTGCTGTCCGGTAGCACGAACCTTTACCTTTACATCTTCGCAGGTATCGGCTACTTCCTGGGCACCCTGCACGATTTCGCCGGAACCCATACGTAATACTTCGGTATGGCCGTCTAACTGTGCACTGGTTTGACGGAGTCTTTCAATACTGTTAGAGGATTTTTCGAAGTTCTTCTGTAATTCATCACCCAGCTGATTTAAGGAAGCCAGTAATTTCTCTGCTTCACGGGCACGGTTTAAACTGATTTCATTGTAAGCACGGCCACGTTTGATCGTCAGATAAATTAAGATGGAAGCCAGTGTGAAAATAACGGTACACATAATGAACTGGCTCAGGCTCTCTGCCTTTTCGGGATGAATGATATATTGAAGGGCAAGGAGTATGTCGCAAAGAATGGTTTGAATGATGGTATATTTGGGACGAAGATAAAGTCCGGTCATACCGATTGCTGCCAGATACAACGGAAAGTCGTCACTATAATAAGATCCGCTGTTTAAGGAAACAATAAAGATAACAAAGGCAAGTGCCATGGAAACGACAAGCTGTTGGTACTTATCCGGCATCTTACGGAAACTCATAATCAGAATGACAATACCAAAGACGGATAAACATGCGCCGATGGTAATGGCACCGCCGATACTTTTGGTAAGTATGTTCTTAATCAAGAATAGACCCGCAACTCCGAAGGTAACATAAAGCATGATTTTGAAGATTTTCTGCTCAGAAATTGCGTTAAGTGGTTTTGTTTTTTCGTTATTCATTTGTAGTCCCTCTCTTATTATTTAATTAAAACCCCATACTACCATTATACTCTCGTGATTATGTGCTTACAAGTGCATTTTTTGACGCTATTTTTGTGCATTTTGGCAATATAAATATGCTATAAAAAAGTTGACAACCCATAGGCGGCATGATATAATAATTTTCGTTGGTGTGAGAACATCACAGGCTGCTGTGGCTCAGTCGGTAGAGCGTCGCATTGGTAGTGCGGAGGTCACGGGTCCGATTCCCGTCAGCAGCTCTTTGAAAACCTTGAGAAATCAAGGTTTTTTGTGTTTTTAGAAACTATTTGTTCTCAAAATTCTCAAAGAGAAAATTTAGGAAGGCACGGCGGGTGCATCTTAAGGGGTAATATGAAAAGAATCGGGTTATTGGGAGATTACATTCAAATTAAAAGAGCGAACGGAAATCTCAGTTTTGGTGGGGACCAAAACTTTTTCGGAAACAAAGAAGACGGGACGGACCGGAAGAAGAAACAGTTCGGCTGCGGTGTAGTTGCATTTGCAGATCTGCTCCTTTATTTGGGAGAGCGGGACGAGACCTTCCGGGTTAAGGAAACAGCAGATTATATAAAAAGGGAACTGTCGGAGCTGACTTATAAAGAATATTTTAACCGTATTTATGATGTGATAGGCGGTGTAATCGGAAATTACGGAATCAGTGGGATTACCATTTTCCGGCGTTTTAATAAAATTGCCCGTAAAAACGGTTGGAGACTGCGTGCCAAATGGGGCTGCAGCCGGAAGAAACTGCTTGGCAGAATGGAAGAGATGCTTGAGAAAAATATACCGGTTATTCTGTGTATTCCCATGATGCTGTTAAAGAAAGACCGTGAGGACAAGCTGCCTTTATATTTCAGGGAATATGATGAAAGAGAAGGAAAGTATACTTACAGAATTGCAGAAAAGACCAACGGCCATTATGTGACGGTGACGGAGCTTTTTTATGAAGGCGAGGTGCCCTATCTTAGGATTGCTTCCTGGGGAAAAGAGTACTATATCAATTTCGAAGAATATGACCGTTTTATCAGTACACACTTTTTGGGAAAGATACTTGGCAATATACTATATGTCAGATAACGAAGAAATATCAGATAAACAATATCAGATAGACTGATGATAAAGTAAACAGATGTTAAAAAAGACATGCAAATTTGTTTTGCATGTCTTTTTGTATCGTGAAAATTTTATTGTGCCGGAGGGGCTGCAGGTGCAGGAGCGCCTTCAGCGGGAGCAGCAGCGGCTGCGGCCTGGGCAGCGGCTAACATTGCCTGGATTTCGGCACGTTGATTATTAATGATTTCTTCCGCACCCGGCTGTGCCATGAATTCCGGATTGTGCATACAGTACTGTATCTGGGACTGCGGGATGGTAATGGTGGAAACCGTACCATCTTCGTTGGTCACTTCCTGTGTAAGGGGAGGAAGCGCGGCTTCCGGCTGTCCGGAAAGAAGAGCCGGGTCCTCGGGAGGGATCATTTCAAGAACGGCCGGTACCTTGAAAGGACAGGTTTCACATGCAGGAAGGGAAGGATTGCTATACTGGCAAACCATACCCTGATAATGCACATTACAGGTTTCGGTAGGAACACTTCCTTCTGCAAAATACTCGGTAGTAAGACAAGCGTCACACCAGCCTGCAATTGGCAGTTTACCTGATTTGGAACAAATCGTGGCAGTCACCAGGGCGCCGTCTGAAGGCATCTTAAAGGACGTATTTTCTAAATCCTCATGGATTTTGGACATTGCCGCACGCCAGAGCTTCTTAGCCAGGTTACGTTCCTCACCGCTGCGGAGTTTGGTATTGTTGTCATAACCGGTCCAAACGGAAGCGGTGTAGTAAGGTGTATATCCTGAGAACCATACGTCATTGTAATCGGAGGTAGTACCTGTTTTACCGGCAATGGCCATATTTCCGAAGTTGACGGAAGCACCGGTACCGGCTGTTACAACATCCACCATAGCGTCTGTTAAGAGCCAAGCAGTGGTTTCTTTAATAACCTGTCTTGCCTTGGGCTGTGTATTATCCAAAAGTACGTTACCTTCATGGTCAAGTACTTTGGTATAAAGTTTGGGCTTATTGTACGTTCCGCCATTGGCAATCGCAGCGTAGGCACCTGTTAATTCTTCATTGGTAACACCATGAGTTACACCGCCGAGAGCAAGGGACTGCTGAATGTCGGAATAAATTTCTGTCTTACCGTTAGTGGTAATTTCTTCTCTGTCTACCAGGGTGGTGAATCCGAAGTTTTTCAGATAGTCATAACCAAGCTGGGGACTGATTTGGGTCAGGGTCTTAACCGCTACGATATTCATAGACTCCTGAATACCCATTCGCAGGGAATTTAAGCCTCTGTAATCTTCCGGGTCATTTCCCCACCAGTTTCCTACGGGACGACCGTCTGCGTAGTTGTAAGGAGCATCGTTTTGAACGGTAGCAAGGGTTAAACCGGCGCTGTCTAAAGCGGGAGCATATACCGCAACAATTTTAAAGGTAGAACCGGGCTGACGCTCTGTATCGGTAGCACGGTTTAAGGTACGGCTTCCTTCCTTTTTACCACGGCCGCCTACCATTGCAACGACATAACCTGTACTCTGATCCTCAACAACAATGGATACCTGAGGCTGGGGGGTTAAGGTAACCTTATCACCAAATACCTCATCACCCGGTTCCATAACTGCAGCCTGATATTCTTCGATGGCTGCATAAGCGTCTTCCTGGGAATTAAAAATCAGGTTAAAGGAAGAATTGTTTTGGCGGAAGTATGCACGGAGCATTTCCGTACTGTGGTTGGCAAATTCACCGTTTGCTTTTTGGATGGTCAGTTCGTAATTTAAATACCAGCGGGTGTCCGCAGGGTAGTTTTCTTCGTTTGCAAATACTTCATCACAAATCTGCTGGATGTGAGGGTCCTGGGTTGCATAAATCTTAAGACCGCCGCTGTAAAGCAGGGTATAAGCCTGGGTTTCATTATAAAGACCGGTTGCCAGTAAATCTTCCATAATATCATCAGTTAATGCGTCTACGAAATATGTATTAACTGACTCCTGTTCAACTTCCGTGTTTACGGTCTGGATACGGGAATATACATCATCTGCCATAGCCGCATCATATTCTGCCTGGGTGATATAGCCCTGGTCTTTCATATTTTCCAGTACTTTTTTACGTCTTTCAGCATTTTTGTCCGGATGAGAGATGGGATTAAGCCTGGACGGATTCTGGGTGATTCCGGCAATGACGGCACACTCGGAAAGCGTCAGAGAGTTGACGGATTTGTTAAAGTAGCGAAGGCTCGCTGCCTGTACACCAAGGGTGTTCTGTCCTAAGTTAATGGTATTCATGTAGTTCAGAAGCACGTCTTCTTTACTCATGGTCTTACTTAACTGGATAGCCAGATATTGTTCCTGAATTTTACGTTTCAGACTCTCGGCAAAGCTGTCTTCACCGGTCCAGCCGGTAAATACATTGTTCTTCAGAAGCTGCTGGGTGATGGTACTTGCACCTTCGGAAAAATGAAAACCGTTAGAAACGCCGACCCATGCTGCACGGATGATACCTTTGATATCGATACCGTTGTGCTCATAGAAACGTGCATCTTCGATTGCCACAAAGGCATGTGCCAAATCCTCAGGAATCATATCGTGTCCCACCGGAATACGGTTGGAATCAGCCGCAATCAGCTTGCCGATCTGGTTGCCTTCCAGGTCATAGACAAAGGTAGAAAAACCGGTCGGAGTAACGTCTATGTTTTCAATACTGGGTGCTGTGTCAATGACACCTTTGAAAATACCGATACCAAGGCTTGCACCGATGATTCCTACCGCGAGTACGGCAAGAAGGGCAAGATATAGGAAGGATATCAGTATTTTACGGCTCCACTTAGTGGATGTAGCATGTAGGGATTGTTGCTTCTTTCGAAGTCCCCTTTTACCATAATTCATATATAAATGCCTCCATATAATTCATAAAGAAAAATTTTACATACAAAATCAGTATACCAAAATGTGGAACTGAAATAAAGGTTTTTTATGCTTTCTTAAGAATTGTTTACAATTTGATACACTTTTATTCAATCTTCCGACTGGGAAAGACGTTCCAAATCCTTATAAATGAAGAGAGGATTGAAAAAAAACGGATTTGGTTCTATGATGTTTACAGTAGATACGAAGTGAAAGGAAACTTTTATGGAAAATAATAAAAAACAGTTTCTTCCTTACAAAATAGTATATTCCGGTGGAGAAGGCGAAATCATAGAAAAAAAGTCACGCTTCATTGCTGCCATAGCGCCGGCAGAGAGTGAAGAGGAGGCCCTTGCCTTTATTGAGTCCGTCAGAAAGAAGCACTATGATGCCAGACACAATTGTCCGGCCTTT
>JAFZDQ010000130.1 GCA_017561085.1 Lachnospiraceae bacterium | reverse complement strand
GCCAGAAAAATCATGCTGTATATACCAATAAAAATAATGTGCCTGCGTGTGTTGTCTTACTTGACATAGACAACACTTTGGGCGGAAATCAAGGAGGTATATACATGGCTACAATATTTGATGTGATATGTGAGCAACATGAAAAGAAAGAAGCATTTAAAAACAAGATTGTAGAGAAGCGACTACAAAAGAAGAACTTGAAAAGAGTTGTTAATTACAATGTGAAGCATACAACCTATTTCAACAAAGAAGAATACATTTTATACAGTTTGCCAATCGTAACCAACTTTGAAAGCAAAACCAAAAGAGTAGAGTATTTTGTTGGTGCAGACGGAAAAGAGTACAATTTGGAAACAGGTGCGGTGCGTTCCAATGAAAGTATTGAAATAAGTGCGGTTTCTAGTTTGAAGCGAACCAAAAAGAAAATCTATGAGTATGCGTTTGCAAATGATTGGAGTGGTGGTTGGTTCTTCACTATCACTTTTGACCCTGAACAAGTAGATAGTTTTAACTATGAAGAATGTTATAATCGTGTCTATCAGTTCCTAAAAAATGTAAAAGACCAAAACCCAGATTTTAAATATCTATTTGTTCCAGAGTTGCACAAAAGCAAGCGTTGGCATTTTCATGGTATTGGTGTAAATTGTGATAAGTTGAAATTTGAAAATAGTGGTATTGTCAAAAATGGGAAAGAAATCTATAACATCAATAAGCATAGTTTCAAATATGGTTTCACTACCGCCACCAAAATAGAAAGCACCGAAAAAGTAAGCAACTACATCACAAAGTACATAACCAAAGAACTAATTACCATGTCAAAAGGACAACACCGCTATTTATATAGCAAGAACCTAGCGAAGCCACAAAGTGAAACGCTATTTGAAGAAGATTTGAAATTTATGGAGTTGCTACTTTCAAAGCATAAAGACCTTGTAAAAATTAAAAAGGTAAAAGATGAAGAGCGTGGAATTGAAACAACTTATATCACGATTAAGAAAATAGAATAAAATTTGATTGCTCATGTTGGAAAGAGTGATATAATAATTGTTAAAGATAAAATTGATTTGTGCGAGGTGCTTATGAAAAAATTAGTAGTAATTTTATCAGTTGTTTTGTCAATAGGGTTATCCGCTTGCGGTAGCAATTCTGCAACAAAAGAACCAATTAAAGAAACGGATACAAAAAGCACAGAGGTAGTATCAGAGGAAACAAGCGAAAATAATATTGACACAGAGAATAATGAAAATGCTGTGCTGAATGATATAATATTCAAAATAACCAGAGAAAATGAGGATGTAATTATAGATAATTGCATTCAGTCAGTAGATATTATTTCTAATAATACAATTCAAATTAAGATAAACGAAGATAAAATATCTTCATTCGTACAAATATTGGATATTTTCTCTGAACAGACAATTAAGTTATATGTAAATGATACTTGGATAACAAATCTTGAAGTTGATGATAGTGTGAGAAGTGGAATTTTAACGATACCAAATCTTACAAATGACGAAGTACAGACACTGGCTAACCAGTTAAAGTTATCAATTCAAAACAATGAGCAGAACACGGAAGAGATTAGTCTTGAAGAAAGATTGTATAAAGTTGCTGTTGAGGCTATTGGAAGTGATGATAGAATTCAAAACATTGCATATGATGCTACTACGGTCAAGTATTTGCTTACTGCTGGGAATGAAGATGAAGCTTTGTTGATAGAATTTTCCATTCTTTATAAGATGAGAGAAGCGTTTGACAATATGGAAGTGAAATTTGTATTTTATACAGAAGAAGGAAATCCTTCTAGCGCAATAAGAAAGAGTAGTTATAGTGCTGATGTTCGTAAAAATATGAATTTGGAAGAAATGAAAGACTATCATGACTTAATAAATTATGCGGAGTAAAGAGTTAATGCAGAAGTTTGTTACACTTTTGTTACACTTGAAGATGATGTGCTGAAAAGCCCCTTTCTATCGTGTTTTTTTAGGAACAAATTCATTCAAGTCCCATCTTCCGCATAGAACGAAGTAGAGCAGGTCATTTGACCTGCTCTATTTTCGTTTCTATCCATTTTATATATTATTTCAGAAATTGTATATTATTAGAGCAAAGACTATCAAGAACTATTTTATAAAATGATGTATTATTTTAGTAAGCCAAACGGATAACGTGTTAAACGGAAGTAAGCAAAGAATTTAGTATTCATCTAAATATATGGAGGTATTTTGTGAGAGATTTCGAAATCGAAAAAGCATTGGCATTTATAGATGAACATATAGAAGAAAAATTATATCTGAATGATATAGCAAAGGAGTTGGGCTATAATCCCTTTTATGTTAGTAGGATGTTTTCTCATATAATGGGAATTTCTATAGTTTCCTATATCCGTATGCGTAAACTACAATTTGCTTTTTCTGCGTTGCAAAAAAGTAAAACCGTTTTAGAAGTTGCTTTTCAATACGGCTTTGAATCACATGAGGGGTTTACCAGGTCATTTAAACGTTTTTTTGGATTTTCGCCCAAAGTGATAAAAGACCAAAAAATCACATATACCATTCCTAAGTATTGTGTTTTAAGAGAAAGGAGTATGGAAATTATGAATAGAAAAAATCTTGTTGAAGAAATGCATATGATGGTATTTTTGTTATTAATGGAATCCATTGCAGAAATGCAAAAAGGGCATTGTTCAAGAATAAGAGTATCTTTGCTGCCAAATAATTATGTAGAAATTATGGATGACGGAAGAGGAATTCCTTTGGTGGATGAATTGCAAAAAAGTAATGAAATTTTAAATCATATTTTTGGTGGGCATCCGATGTCTTCGTTAGATTATGTGAACATTGAAGATTTTAATAATTTAGAACTTAATATGGTTAATTCATTATGTGAGAGCATGTCTGTGTGTGTTTGGAGAAATGGCAAAAGTTATTCTCAATCTTACATAAACGGAGTTGCCGGGCATGAGTTGATAATCGAGGCTTCTTCCCATAAAAGCGGAATGAAAGTGACTTTAAAACCGAATTCCAATATCTTTGGAAATGCATTGTGGTCGAAAGAAATGATAAAGGAATTTATAGATAAAAATGCAGCCGATTATGCTGATTACATTTTGGTGGAAGAAACTTAGTTGCTTTTACGAAATAAGAAAGTGTATAATATAAATAATTCATTTATTATTTATGTAGGAGGCTTCTTATGGCAATGATGGAAAGACCCGTAGTCAGCGCACTTGCGGACGGCGGAAAATATTGGGAAAATGAGTTTGAGAAATTTTATTTAAAGGTGTATCTTCCGCCTACGGAGATTAACGGAAAGGTGAATAACTATACCTTCCGTGCCCCGCTTTTATTAGTTTTCGAAGAAAACAGACAGAGCATGGAAGAGGCAATAGCCTTTGCGAAAGAAAGCGGACTGGCTGATATTGCATCTAAAGTGGATTCTTCCGTTTTGTTCGTATATCCTACGAAAGAAGGCGGCTGGGAAGCAGAAGATGAATCTCTTTATGCGGCTGTGATTAAAGAAGTGAAAATGGATCCCCGCTATGAAGACGGTATCATCAAATTAGATGATTTCTTTACCCGTGAGTTTAAGGGATATTTTATTAGAGGAGCGATTTTCAGGGCAGATATTTACAGCTACGGAAAATCTGCTGATTATGTGGCAAAGAATCTGTTAAAAACCGTGCAGGGCGAATATCTTTGGGGTCCCGGTGAAATTACACCGGCTATGTGCTCCATGGAGAATTTAAGCGTAGTACCGGCCCCTGAGCGCAAGGATATCGGTATTTTAAGCGTTGGAAATTCTGATGAAATCAATGCGGCATTTGCAGAATGTGAAAATCTGTTAATCAAAGATAAGGCAGACTATCAGGCAGATTTTAAGGCTTTTGTACGTAAGTTTAAAATGTGGTGCGGTGTGATGGAAACGGAACCGGATTTTGATGCCATGGATATGACAGAAGAAGCAGGCAGCGTGGTAGTGAAAACATCAGCTTACAATATGGGACAGTTTAAGGGAACTGATGAACATGAAGTAGGCTATTTTGCATATTACAACAATGGTATTTTTGATAATGGTCCCGTGCCTCTTTTGATGGGCTTCCACGGAGGCGGAGATTCCTCCATGTTCCTTACCTTTGTATCCGGATGGTATGAAATTGCCCACAGATACGGTTTCCTTTATGTGGCAATTGATAACCACCAGGACGTACCTGCCCAGGAAGCGATTCAGGTGATTGAACATATCAAGCAGAAGTACAAGGTAGATGAGAAACGGATTTATGCCACCGGATTTTCCATGGGTAGCGGTAAGACCTGGGATATGTTCCAGGAATATCCGGAAGTATTTGCGGGACTTGCGCCTGCCAGCGCGTTATTCCCTGTAAGAAACAATCCGTTCGGAAGAGATTTGGGGGATGCATTAAATACGACAGTACCCGTGCCGATGTTTTATTCCGGCGGTGAAGAGTCTCATCTTCCGGAGCTCCCTAAGCAGGCAGAATCAGGACTTGAGAGAATTCAGTATGCCGCACAGGTAAATAAATTGAAAAAGAAATTTAACGAGACCTATGCTGAGAAGGATAATTGGGAAGATCCGATTTACAGTGTGCCCGGTGACCGTACCGAAAAGATTTTTGATGAAACCAGAGGCAGCGAGCTTACCATCCACTACTATGACAGTGAAGACGGTGTTTGCAGGACTGCTTTTGCAAGTATCAGCGGACAGGTGCATGAGTGCAGACATCATACCAATGAGAATGCATGGAAGTTTATTTCACAGTTTACCAGATAAACGGAAACTAAGACCGGGACATAAGTGTCCCGGTTTTTTTCATTTATTGTGAGCACGATTAGAAAAATACGGCGAAATAATTTGAAAAAAGTGTGAAATTATTGAAAAAATAGGAAATATGTACTATAATTAAATTAAGTTAATGAATTGTTGTTAATTTGATAGGAGAACACATATGAAAAGAAGAATTGCCGTATGTGGAAATGGTTGGAGTAATGAATACTTAGAGATTGCAATGTCCGGAATCCGCCGCTGTGCCAAGGAACAGAATGTGGATGTTTTTCTGTTCTTGAATTTTTCCTCAGGAACCAACGGAGAGGAGAAGAGTATAGGCGATGTCAATATCAACAGACTGGTGGAGCACGGTAATTTTGACGGCATTGTTTTATTGGCCAATACCTTTCATCTTCAATCAGAGTTTGATTATCTAAGTGATTTAATTATTCGTAATAATATTCCGGCGGTAAGCCTTGAATACCATATGCCGGGAATTGATTTTTGGGGTTCTGATAATTATTCCGGAATGCGGGAGCTGGCAGAGCATCTGGTGATGCACCACGGATGTGAGGATATTGTCTTTGTCAGCGGTCCTAAAGGCAATTTGGAAAGTAATACAAGGCGCAAAGCCTTGGAGGATGTACAGGCAAAGAAGGGGCTTACCCTGAAAGAGGACCATGTTCTTTGTTGCAATTGGAATTATCATGATGCACAGACCAATGTAACGGACTTTGTTAAAAACTATGGGAAATTACCGGATGCGTTTGTGTGCGCCAACGATGTTATGGCGATGGGAACCTGTGCAGCGATGGAGGAACTTCATTACAAAATACCGGATGACGTGAAAGTAACAGGATTTGATAATCTTTTATCGGTCAGAACTTATAGACCCACCATTGCGTCAGTAGACAGAAACTGGGATGATATGAGTTATCAGAGTATGCAGTATCTGCTGAGGCGTATTGAAGGGGATGCGGAGCGGGAATCCAGATATGTAAATTCAAAGGCAGTGCCGGCAGAGAGCTGCGGATGTGAAACAGATAAGAATCTGCCTGAATTTAAAAGAATCCGTGAAAACAGTGCCTATGCCGGAAATGTAAATAGTTCCTTCTGGTCCGGCCATTTATGTGATATTACCGAAAGTGTCAGTATGTGCGTGACGGAAGAGGAGTTGCACAAGTCCTTATCCGATTATTTTGAAGAACATCACGGGTATGAGGGAGAGAATTTGAGTTTCTGCCTGATGGATAACTTTTTTACATCTTTAAAGAAGGATGGTGCCCCTTTAAGTAAAAAAGGTTATACGGACCATATGCAGGTGATTTGCCGTTTAAAAGACGGAAAGGCTACGGAACGTGTACGTTTTGCCACTAAGGATTTGGTTCCGGAATATGACTATGACAGTAAAGAAAGTAAGATATTTGTTTGTGTACCGCTTTATGTAGAGGAAGCTGCATTCGGTTATGTGGTATTTGACGTGGAAGTAGGCATTCTTTATGATTATTCCGTTTTTAACTGGACCAGAAGTATTTCCCAGAATTTAAACCGTGTGCGCAAAAATATCACCATTGAAGAGTTGAATAAGCGCTTGGAAAAGTTGTATGTAATGGACCATCTGACCGGTGTATATAACCGCTTCGGTTGTGAAAAGGTGGCGTACCCTTACTTGGAAAAGTGCCACAAAGAGGGTAAAACCGCGATACTGATGTTTGCCGACGTCAATAAGATGAAGGATATCAATGATAAATTCGGTCATCTGCAGGGAGATATCGCGTTACGCGCGGTGGCGGATACTTTGTTAAACGTATTGAAGGAAGAATTTATTATTGTAAGGTATGGCGGAGATGAGTTTTTGATGGTTGGTGAGTATAAAGAAGAAAATCAGCCGGAGCGCTTAATGAAGCAGCTGAATGAGGAACTGGAACAGACAGCGGTTGAACTGAAACTTCCGTATTCATTAAAGGCAGGTATCGGCTATGTGCTTGTGGATGCGACACAAGAACTGAAGTTAACGGAGTACCTGAAAAAAGCAGATGAAGCCATGTATGAAATGAAGCAAACACAGCACAAAGAAATGAAATAGTGATGGATGAAAAGGGATGTGCCGACAGCACATTCCTTTTTTGTTGTTTATGGCACTGGAGGCTTAAATACGTATTATTGAGGCTGCCGCAAAAAGAATTGGCCAACCTTTGCAAAAATTTCCCACAAATCTGCAAAAATGTGGTAATATTTCAGCAGGGAGTATTCCGATTCTTTTGGACATGATTCATAAAGAGGGAAAACTCCATGAAGGCGATAAAATCGTACTGGCCGGTTTTGGTGCAGGACTGACATGGGGAGCGGCATTACTGAGCTGGTAGAAAGGCATGGTGTTTGATGAGTTTAGACCAGACCCTAAACACATTATTAGTTTCATTATTCCGTGATATTTTGGATATCGAGGAGGGTTCCCTGATTACGGAAGAATATAGAGATATTACCGTAAATGATATGCATGTGATTGAGGCAATCGGTATTTCGGAGCCGAAGCCCAGTTCCGTGGTGGCGAAGAAGCTGGATATTACCATGGGTACGTTAACCAAGGCCATTGACGGTTTAACCAATAAACTATATGTAAACCGTGAAAGAAGTACGGAGGATAAGAGAGTGGTGCTTCTTTCCCTGACAGAGAAAGGAAAGAGAGCCTTTCATCATCACGCAACCTTTCATCAGAATATGATTGATGCGGTGATGGGACAGTTAGATGAGGAAGAACGGGTGGTTTTAACCAAATCCTTAGAAGATTTGATTAAATATCTGAAAGCCTTCGGTGAGGATAAACATTAATAAGAGGTGGTTTTTATGGAACAAAATGAACTTTTGATGCAGGAAGCAGCAGGAGAAATTCCGTCAGAAGAATCCACGATGAAACAGCCTAAAACAGGTAAAAAGAAATGGCTTGCGGCAGGGATTGCTGCAGGCCTTATTCTTATTGCGGCGGTTGTGGGTATCTTGATTTATTTGAAAAATTCCGGTCAGGAAGCATATGAAGAATTTACGGAGCAGCTGTTTAAGGATGAAATTGTGTTAAATACCATTAATCTTCATTATACGCTGGCTTATCCGGAGAATTTCGGGATTACCGATTATGAGGTTTCCCTGGGAAGCTATTCCGTAGAGGATTTTCAGGAAAGCTACGATGATATGAAGCAGTTAAAGAAACAGATGCGTAAGTTTCGGAGAGGCAGTCTTTCTGAGGAGTACAGAGTTTCTTATGATATTATCATGGATTATCTGGATACGGAGCTTGCGGCTGAGGATTTTCAGTATTATGCGGAAACCTTAAGTCCCACAACCGGGTATCAGGCACAGCTTCCGGTCATATTGGCGGAATATACCTTCCGTACGAAGCAGGATATTGAAGACTATTTGGCACTTGCTGCCATGGTGGACGATATCGCGGGGGAAATTATCACTTACGAAGAGCAAAAATCCGCAGCAGGTCTTTTTATGGCTGATTATGTGGCAGACGGTGTGATAGACCAGTGCAGGGACTTTATTGAAAATCCGGATGAAAATTATATGCTGGAGGTTTTTGATTCCAAAATCGATGGATTTGAAGGCCTTACGGAAGCAGAGAAACAGGCCTATAAAGAAAGAAACCGTGAAGTGGTAACCGGTGATGTGGTAGCAGGCTATAATACCCTGATTGAGGGACTGACGAAGCTCAAGGGGACCGGTAAGAACGAACTTGGACTTTGTTATTTTGATAAAGGCAAGGAATACTATGAATATTTAGTGAGAACGTCTACCGGCTGTGATGATTCCATCAAGAAGATGGAACGCCGCGTAGAGCGTTTTATGACAGATTACTTTATTCTGTTACAGGAGCATATCATGGAAGATGAGGCCCTTTATGATGAGCTGCTGTTTTATGAGTTCCCTGATATGCAGCCGGAAGAAATGATGGAAGATTTGATGCGGAAGGCGAAAGAGGATTTCCCGGAACCGCCTGCGGTGAATTATACCATCAAGCAGGTGCATCCTTCCATGCAGGAAAGCATGAGCCCTGCTTTTTATCTGACCACGCCCATTGATGATTTGGAGCACAATGTGATTTATATTAATCAAAAGCATTTAAGCGAAGGCGGTTCCATGGACCTTTATCCTACCATGGCCCACGAAGGATATCCGGGACATTTGTATCAGAACATTTATACCGGAACGGCAAACTTGCCCTTAGTCCGCAATCTGTTTTCCTTCCCGGGATATACGGAAGGCTGGGCTACTTATGTGGAATATGAGTATTCTTACGGCTTCTCAGGGGCGAGAACGCCCATAGACCGGTTATTGTCCGGTAATACGGCCCTTTCCCTGGCAATCAGCGCTTATTTGGATATGAAGGTCAATTATGACGGCTGGAATACGGAAGAGGTACTTGCGTATCTGACGGATTTCGGATTGGGTGATCAGGAAACCGCCCAAGAAATTTTTGAATCGGTGGCAAGTGAGCCGGCCAATTATTTGAGCTATTTCATCGGATATCTGGAATTTTTGGATTTAAGGGAAACGGCAGAGCGAAAGCTTGGGGATGCCTTTGAGGCAAAGGAATTCCATGACTTTTTGTTAAAAATGGGACCGGCGCCGTTTTATATCATAGAAGAATATATGAATGATACGATAAAGGCGGTGAAAGCCGGAAAATAGGAAATCGTAAGCAGGAAAGATAGGAAAGCGGGGAATGGCATGATAGAGGATATTAAGAAACGTTGTTTGGAGGCAGGACTGGATGAAAGTTTTGCAAAAGCCCTTGGAGAGGAACTGTCGGCTGATGCGGGAATGTGTGAGGAATGGAAGCATTACGTAGAAGCAGATAATTTCCTTTGTAAGGAGAAAATCTCCGGATACTCGGTAGTAGATATCCTGATTTGGCAAATTGACCACTTCAGGGCCACCATGGACAGGGATAATTCCAGGACGAAGCAAAATAAAGACAGGATGGTACTGCTTGCCTTTGATACCTTCCTGAAGATGAAAAAGAGCCCGGACGGTTATCTGCAGAAACTGACAGGCGAAACCGGAACGGACTTCGTGATATAAGGAAAAGACTGCACTAAAAGTAAAAAGCCCGTCCCCGGGCTTTTCGCGCGCGTATGCTGCGCATCAAAAAAGACTGCACTTTAAAAGTGCAGTCTTTTTCTTACGAAATGTCTGAGTCTGCGGATGGATAATACAGAGATGAGCAGCACAATAATCACCCCGCATACAGTCAGCACGATGGCGGACCATACCAGGTGTAAGGGAATTCCAAGATAATGGTCAATCAGTAATTCCAGTGCGATACAAAAAACAGCCAGCTCCGCAAACAGATAAAGGGCACTGTTTAAGTAGGAAAAGCGGAATATATGCTGGAGCAGTGCGTAGATTTCCACCAAAATCGTTAAAAGCACCACTACAGGCAGTCCGATATGGGTAAACCATCTGTCTCCCGGGGTAGCCAGGCAAATCAAATGGAGAAAGATACCGATGGCAATTCCGTCAAGGAGCAGCGAGATGTAAACCGGCATCTTGGGACAAACGGTAAAGGGCATGATAAAAACAAATAAAATCAGGCAGATACCGATGACGAAGAAGGACCATTTAGAGCCGGAAAAAACCAAAAGATTCAGTAAAAAGCAACTTAAGGAAGTTGCAAGAAGTACAATGCCGGCAAGCAGCCCCAGGTCATGGCGCTTTACCTTGTCAACCTGTCCTGACGTAGTGGAATAGGGCGAGGCGGCAGTTGCCGAAACAAGCTCGTTTGGATTGAGAACCGGGGTTTGGCATAAGGGACATGCTTTCAGGGAAGCGTCCAATTTGACCCCGCAATTAACACAATAGGACATAATAAACTCCTTTCAGACGGTCCGGTTACTTTCGATGGATACATGGATGCCGTCTTCCACCAGCTTCCGGAAGAAAAAGCGTTCCACATCGGCTTCCACGATTCCGCTGGCAAAGTTCACCGTCAGGATATCTTCAAAACTGATGATGGCGCAATTGGTTCTGGAAGAGAAGGGCATGCCCATGTAAATGTCAAAGCGTTCAATAAAAGGTTTCATATTTTCGGGAACCTTCATAGCACCCATATTGGTAAGCCCTGCGGAGGAATTTTTATCCTGCACGCGGGTATAAAACTGTTTCACAACATAATCCTTCAGAAAAAGCGGAACAATGCGGATAAAAGGATTCCGCTGGGTATTGGCATTGGTGGTAATGTCGCCCCGAAGGAACTTCTCATTAATATAATAACGCATGTAATTGTGAACTTGTGTGATGATTTCTTCAAAAGTATACTCACCCAGACGGGGGTCAATACCGGGATAAACCATGGTAATAAAGTTCCGCAGGGTTTTGGAAGGGAAGAACCTTCTTAGGTTTACGGGCATGGCAATTTTCACCGGCTTTTGGGTAAGATGCCATTCGCTGTTTTGTTTTTGCAACAGGGCATAAAGCAGTACCGCATTGAAATATTCCGTTACGGTCGCCCCGTATTTACCGGCAACAGCAGCCACTTCCTTGACGGAAACGATACCGTTAATAACATTAAAGGTATAAAAAGGCTCCTTCGTCCCTCTGACCCGATAGGTCCTCTCGCCGGGACGGGGAGGACAAACCTTGGCATTGGCATAGCGCATATAAGCATCCTCAAGCTCTTCCGGGTCAGGTGCCTCATTGACATTTTTTACGAAGTATCCGTCAGAAATTTCATGTCCCAAAAGGCGTAAATATACCGCTGTCAATGTGTGAAGCACACACATACCGCCGCTGCCGTCTCCCAGGGAATGGTGGGCCTCCAGGGCAATCCTGCAGCCGTGATAGTAAATCCGAAGCAGATAGCGGTTATTTGTCTTAAAGGGCATAGGCATACAAAAATTCCTGATGTCCGGCTGGACAAAGGGACCGGGCCTGTTGTTAGGCTCTAAGTAACGCCAGAACACCCCTTTACGGATTGCTGTTTTATAGGTGGGGAAACGCTTTAAGGTGATATCCACTGCCTGTTGCAGAATTTCCGGCACAATGGGTTCTTTTAACAGAACGGATAGCCGATATACAGAAGAGAAATCCTTACGCTGCAGGGTAGGATATACGATGGCGGAAAGGTCAAGTTTGTACCAGACCTTTGCTGTATGCTGTTTTTCTTTTCGGGAAATGGGTTCTTTTTTCAATCGATTTCTTTACCTTTATCGTCAAATCATTTACATATTCCTAATTAGTATAACACAAACAGAAAGCCGGCGGACATAAAACTTTCCTTGCATTGATTAAAAAGTATAAAATGAAGAAAATTTATGAAAAATAAAAGGATTTTCGGAAAAAGTGCAGTATACATAAGTAGAGACTATTGTGATAGCCATGAGGAATATCCTATGAACATTAGAGAAAACTTAGAGAGGCTGGAGCTTGATAACTTAAGTCCCTATGCAGCACATAGTGCAGCCTCCAAAGGCAGGGAACGGGCAGAAGAACAGTGTGATATCAGACCGGTGTATCAAAGAGACCGTGACAGAATCCTTCATTCCAAAGCATTCCGCAGACTGAAGGATAAGACACAGGTATTTTTGTCCCCGGAAGGTGACCATTACCGTACCAGACTGACCCATACCCTGGAGGTTTCCCAGAATGCCAGAACCATTGCCAAGGCACTGCGTATGAACGAGGATTTGGTAGAGGCGATAGCACTGGGACATGATTTGGGCCATACGCCCTTCGGACACGCGGGAGAACGGGCCCTGAATGCTGTTTGTCCTTTTGGCTTTAGTCACAGTGACCAGAGCGTGAGAGTGGTAGAACGTTTGGAAAAAGGCGGTATCGGACTGAACCTGACCTATGAAGTGCGGGACGGAATCCGTAATCACCAGACCAAGGGAATGCCTGAAACCTTAGAAGGAAAAATCGTCAGATTTTCAGATAAAATTGCCTATATCCATCATGATATGGATGATGCCATCCGTGCCGGTATTTTACAGGAAGAGGATGTGCCGAAGGAAATCAGTGAGGTAATCGGTTTTACCACCGGAGAGAGACTGGATCATTTTATCCATGATATTGTCTCATGCAGCTACGGCAAAGATGATATCGTTATGTCGGCACCGGTGGCGGAAGCAATGAAGAAACTGAGAGCGTTTATGTTTGAAAGGGTTTATCAGAATAAGGCTGCCAAAAGCGAAGAAGGCAAGGCAGAAATGCTGGTACAGACCCTGTACAGCCATTACCGCCATCATTTGGAGCTGCTGGCGGATGACTGGATTAATCTGATTAAACAGGGAGAGGCAGAGGAGAAGGTAGTGGCTGATTATATTGCAGCCATGACAGACCGTTTTGCCATTGCCAAGTATGAGGAGATTTATATTCCGAAGTCCTGGCAGCTATAGAGAGAAGATAGAGGAAGCGTATGTATTATCCGGATGAAATAGTTGAAGAAGTACGAATGAAAAACGATATAGTGGATGTGATTTCCGGATATGTGAAAATCCAGAAAAAGGGAAGCAGTTATTTCGGACTGTGCCCTTTTCACAATGAAAAATCCCCGTCCTTTTCCGTATCCCGTCAAAGACAGATGTTTTATTGCTTTGGCTGCGGGGCAGGCGGAAATGTATTTACCTTTGTGATGGAATATGAAAATTATACCTTTACGGAAGCCATCAAGCATCTGGCAGAGCGTGCAGGCGTGACACTGCCGGAGGCGGAGTACTCAAAGGAAGTCCGTCAGAAGGAAAGCAAAAGGACGAAACTTCTGGAAATCAACAAGGAGGCTGCCAAATATTTTTATTTCCAGCTTCGGGCAAACCAGGGGAAGGGCGGACTTAGTTATCTGAAAAAGAGAAACTTATCCGATGAAACCATTCATAAATTCGGTCTCGGATTTGCCAATATGACCAGCAATGATCTGGTGAAGTATTTAAAGAGCAAGGGATATGAGGACAAGCTGATTCAGGAGTCAGGGCTGGCAAGCTTTGATGAAAAGTACGGTCTTCATGACAAGTTCTGGAACCGTGTGATGTTCCCTATATCGGATGTGAACCATAGGGTTATCGGTTTCGGGGGCAGAGTAATGGGCGATGCCAAGCCCAAGTACCTAAACTCTCCGGAAACCATGGTTTTTGATAAAAGCAGGAATTTGTACGGCCTTAATTTTGCCCGCACTTCACGGAAGAGTCATGTGATTTTGTGCGAAGGCTATATGGATGTAATTGCAATGCACCAGGCAGGCTTTACGGAGGCGGTGGCATCTCTTGGAACCGCATTTACGGAAGGACAGGCGTCTCTACTTAAGCGGTATGTACAGGAAGTGATTCTGGCCTACGACAGTGATGAGGCGGGAACCAAAGCAGCCCTTCGAGCCATCGGTATCCTGAAGGAAGCGGGGCTTACCGGCAAGGTTCTTTCTTTAGAGCCTTATAAGGATCCGGATGAGTTTATTTCAAACTTAGGAGCGGAAGCCTTTGAGGAGAGAATCAGGCAGGCAGAAAACAGTTTCTTTTTTGAAATCCGTGTTTTGCAGCGGGAATTTGATTTAAAGGACCCGGAAAGCAAGACCAAATTTTACCGTGAAATTGCCAAGAAACTTTGCGGCTTTTCCGAGGATTTGGAAAGAGACAATTATATACAGGCTGTGGCCGAGAAGTATCAGATTGGCTACAAAGAATTAAAAAAACTGGTGTTATCTTATGCTGCACAGACCGGACTTGCGACACCGGCGGAGCGTCCTAAGTCAGGCATCCAAAAGAAGATGACACCGGAAGAAAACAAGAAAAAAGCCCAAAGGCTTTTACTGACATGGCTGACCGAGGAGCCGGCCCTGTACCCCAAAATCAAGAAATATATCTCCCCGGAGGACTTTACCGAGGATTTATATAAAAAAGTGGCTGAGCGTCTTTTTGACGACCTGGATAAAGGAAATTATAATCCCGCTGCAATCATCAGTCTTTTTACGGACGAAGAGGAGCAAAGGGAAGTGGCAGGTGTCTTTAACACCAAATTAAGGGAAATTAACACCAGGTCCGAAGAAGAAAAAGCGTTCCATGATATCGTTTTGGCAGTAAAGCGCAACAGTTATGAATACTATTCTGCGAATCTGGGAGCGGATGTTTCCGCGTTAAATCAGGTAATTGCAGGTAAAAAGGCGCTGGAAGAACTTAGCAAAACGCATATTTCATTGGATTAAGGTCAAACTATAGTTATTATATCAGGAAGGATGGAACCCTAAGGATGGATGAAAACACACAGGCAAAATTTGATGAGAAACTGAAAAGTCTCTTAGCAATTGCCAAAAAGAAAAAGAATGTTCTGGAATATCAGGAAGTGATGGATTATTTTGCTGATATGCCACTTAGTGAAGAACAGTTTGATAAAGTGCTTGAGACACTGGAACACGGCGGCGTTGATATACTTCGTATTGTAGAGGAAGATATTGTGGATGATGAAGAAATCATTCTTTCCGAAGAAGACGAAGTGGATATGGAAAACATTGACCTTTCCGTACCGGACGGAATCAGTATCGAGGACCCTGTCAGAATGTATCTGAAGGAAATCGGTAAGGTACCGCTTCTTAGTGCCGAAGAAGAAATTGAATTGGCACAAAAAATGGAAGACGGTGACCAGGATGCCAAGAAGCGTCTTGCGGAAGCAAACCTTCGTCTGGTTGTCAGCATTGCCAAAAGATATGTAGGCCGCGGTATGCTTTTCCTTGACCTGATTCAGGAAGGTAACTTAGGTCTTATTAAGGCTGTCGAAAAGTTTGATTACAGGAAAGGATATAAGTTTTCTACTTATGCAACCTGGTGGATCCGTCAGGCCATCACCAGAGCCATTGCGGACCAGGCGAGAACCATCCGTATTCCCGTGCATATGGTAGAAACCATTAATAAATTAATCCGTGTCAGCAGACAGTTACTGCAGGAGTTGGGACGTGAACCCAGCCCGGAAGAAATTGCCGATGAAATGAATCTGCCGGTAGAAAGAGTACGTGAAATCCTGAAGATTTCCCAGGAACCTGTTTCCTTAGAAACACCCATCGGTGAAGAAGAAGATTCCCATTTGGGAGACTTTATCCAGGATGATAATGTGCCGGTACCTGCAGATGCAGCAGCATTTACCTTACTGAAGGAGCAGCTTGTGGAAGTACTCGGAACCCTTACGGAAAGAGAGCAGAAGGTACTTAGATTGCGTTTTGGTTTAGATGACGGAAGAGCAAGAACCTTAGAGGAGGTTGGTAAGGAATTCAACGTTACCAGAGAGCGTATCAGACAGATTGAAGCAAAAGCACTCCGTAAGTTGCGTCATCCCAGCAGAAGCCGTAAATTAAAGGATTATCTGGATTAAGGACGATTTATGAAAACAGTTGAACTTTCCAAAAGAATGCAGGCAGTAGCAGATTTTGTGACGAAAGGAAACAGGGTCTGTGATGTGGGGTGTGACCATGGATACGTATCCATTTATCTGGTACAGACACTTGCTGCACCCGCAGTGCTTGCCATGGATGTAAATAAAGGACCGCTTCTTGGTGCCGGAGAACATATACGGCAGTACGGGGTGGAAGATTACATAACGCTGCGCTTATCGGACGGGCTTACGGCTTACGGGATAGGCGAAGCGGACAGCCTGGTTTGTGCAGGAATGGGAGGCAGGCTCCTTTATCATATTTTGACAAAGGAACCTGAGAAAACCTGTGATTTCCGGGAACTCATATTACAGCCCCAGTCAGAAATTGCATTATTCCGTAAATGGCTTAGGGAAAACGGATTTTTGATTGTGGATGAGAATATGATATGGGAGGACGAAAAGTTTTATCCCATGATGAAGGTAAAGCCGCCGGCTTATGGCGGGACAGACCATACGTTTTCAGATTTTGATGCAGAAGGTGGGGGCCTTCTTTCTGAAGACCGGTTCGGTCCTGTTTTGTTAAAGAAAAAGCATCCGGTCCTGAAAGAATTTATCCGCAGGGAACTGAAGATGAAGCAGAGAATTCTGGAAGGAATGCCAGAGGGCGAGGAAGTCGGAAAAACAGCTGACAGGAAAAGGGAATTGGCGAAAGAAACAGAAATTCTTGAGAAAACCTTGCTGCGGCTTGTTACTGAATAAATATGGGGAAGAAAGGTAGGGTTACATATGGTAAATATTTCGATTAACGGCGAAGTAAAACAGTATCCGAAAGGAACTACATTTGAAAAAATAGCAGATGATTATCAGTCACAGTATGATAATATGATTGCGCTGGTGTTAGTAAACGGCAAAATCCAGGAGCTGATTAAAACAGTCCGTGAAGATGCGGAAGTGTCCTTTTTTACCTTAAAGGACAACATAGGCCACAAGGCATATGTGCGTACGGCAATTATGACTATGATTAAGTCGGTTTATGATGTGCTGGGTGAAGAGACCGTGAAGCGGGTAAAAGTAGAGTTTGTGGTTGGCCAGGGCTATTATTGTGATGTCAGAATGGATGATGCACTGACGGACGAAATGGTGAAGCGGATTAATGAAAGAATGCGTGAGCTTGTAGAAGCGAATCTTCCCATTACCAAGAAGTCCTATCACATTGATGAGGCACGTGCCATTTTCCGTGCCCATAAGATGGAGGATAAGGAAAAACTGTTCCGTTACCGCCGCAGCTCATCCGTAAATATTTATTGCCTGGACGGCTATTATGATTATTATTACGGCTATATGCTTCCGAGCACGGGATATATTAAGTATTTCGATGTTATGCATTATGAAAGCGGACTTTTGTTATTGATTCCCGGAACGGAAGCACCGGATAAGCTTTCTTATTTTGAACCTAAGGACAAATTATTCCATACCCTGCAGACCTCATCCAAATGGGGAGAAATGATGGGGATTGATTCCGTAGGTGATTTAAATGATACCATTTGCCGCGGCGAACTGGGAGATATGATTCTGGTTCAGGAAGCACTGATGGAAAGAAGAATCGGTGAAATTGCCAAAGGAATCGTGGATAAAGGCAATGTGAAGTTTGTACTGATTGCAGGCCCTTCTTCCTCCGGAAAGACGACCTTCTCTCACAGACTTTCCATTCAGCTTAGAACCTATGGTATGATTCCGCATCCCATTGCCTTAGATGATTATTTCGTAGACAGGGAAAAAACACCCAGGGATGAAAACGGCGACTACAATTTTGAATGTCTGGAAGCCATTGATATTGCGCAGTTTAATGAGGATATGAACAGGCTGCTCAAGGGAGAGCGTGTGGAACTGCCCAGTTTTAACTTTAAGACAGGTAAGAGAGAATATAAGGGGAACTTCAAGCAGTTAGGACCGGAGGATGTACTGGTAATCGAAGGGATTCATGGACTCAATCCCAAAACAACTTTATCTCTGCCGGATGAAAGTAAGTTTAAGATTTATATCAGTGCCCTTACCAGCCTGAACGTGGATGAACACAACCGTATTCCTACCACTGACGGAAGACTTCTCCGCCGTATGGTGCGTGATGCAAGAACCAGAGGCACCAATGCCCGCAGAACCATTGAAATGTGGCCTTCCGTAAGAAGAGGAGAGGAAATGTATATCTTCCCCTTCCAGGAAAGTGCAGATGAAATGTTTAATTCTGTTTTAATTTATGAATTAGCGGTGATTAAGCAATATGCAGAACCTTTATTGTTTGGCATCACGGAAGACCAGGCAGAATATCATGAGGCAAAGAGGCTTCTTAAGTTCCTGGAATACTTCCAGGGAATTGACAGCCAGAACGTGCCCAGTAATTCTATTTGCAGAGAGTTCATCGGCGGCAGCTGTTTCAATGTGTAAATGTAGATTTAAAGAACTAAAAACGAGTGTTATTTAATAAAAATCAAGTGTGACGCAAGTTGCACTTGATTTTCTTTTGGGAAACGCTTAAGATATTGCTTGTGAAATCAAGTAGGACAAATGTTCGCGGCTGCCTTTGGCAGGTGAGGAAAGTCCGGGCTTCATAGGGCAGGATGCCGGATAACGTCCGGTGGAGGTGACTCCAAGGCCAGTGCAACAGAAATATACCGCCATATTCTTTTGTCGGCGTATGCCTTCGCGGTGTATGCCAATGATAGGAGGAGAAGTTTGTATAAGCAAACTTCCAAAGCTTCCGTTTCACGGAAGCGATGGTAAGGGTGGAAAGGCAGTGTAAGAGACTACCGCCTGCACGGTAACGGGCAGGGCACATGTAAACCCCATCCGAAGCAAGACCAAACAGAAAGCGTCAGTAGCCGGCCCGGTTAGCTTTCAGGTGGGTCGCTTGATGCTGTTGGTAACAACAGTACTAGATAGATGAACATTCACGACATAACCCGGCTTATCGTTCTGCTTGATTTCAATTGTTTTGGAGAAGTAATATGAAGAAAAGAAATATTTTGTTGATGGGACTGCTTTTTTGTATGGCAGTCATTTTTGTACTTTTTCTTCCGG
>JAFZDQ010000129.1 GCA_017561085.1 Lachnospiraceae bacterium | reverse complement strand
TTTAAATTGTCCTTGTCTTCGCCTGCAGTACGTCCGATAATCACCAAGGCCGTATCGGTTTCCCCTGCTATCTTCTTCGCAAGTTCATCCTCAACCTGCATTTCCAGCTGGGACCAGGGTTCCTGTCCCCAACCGATTCCTTCATCAAAGGGATGCTCTCCCACCCACTTTTTATACACATCCAAAAGCGTTTCGTTTACGGTTACCCTGTCAGATTCCTGAAGGGCATCCAGGATACCGGTTACTTTGTTTACATTTACCATACCGCCTGAGCCGGTACCGCTCTTGTAATAGTTAAACTGGATTCTGCCAAAAACTGCTACCTGACTGCCTCCCGCTAACGGAAGTGCCTGATTTTCATTGCGCAAAAGGACCTGTCCTTCCGCAATTGCCTGTCTTGCCACATCCACATACTTTGTTAAATCAAGTACTCTGTTTGTCATCTGATACCTCCTGTCAGAAAGTTGCCGCAAAAGCGGTCTTTTTCCTTACTCTCACTGTTTTTATTGTAACCTGCCTCCCTTCCTTTAGGATAGACTTCTTATTAATCAAATAATAGGTCGATATTGACATTTGTTTCTTTTTTTGATTATAATTACTTAAATTCAGCGGTTATTTTTGACTTTTTGAAAGGTTTTCATCTATGAATACATATGCACACGAAATTATTCATGATGACAGCAGCCTGCAGCTTTTATTCCTGCCTGTCCATGTTGACAATCTGTATTCTCCGCTTCACTGGCACAGCCACTTGGAGATTCTTTATGTCAGGAGCGGCTATATGACGGCTTTTGTCAATGAAAAGAAATATACCCTGCGCAGGGACGATATGCTCTTAATCAGTCCCAGGGATTTACATTCTACCCGTGCTTACGGGCAGCTGGATTATATTTTGCTGCAGATTCCTTATGATTATCTGGCACGCAGCTTAGAGCAGTTTCCTCTTTTGCAGTTCCAGGCCTACTTTCCCTCCATTACCATGAATGCCACCCAAAAGAAATTGCGGGAGCTATTACTTACCCTGTACCGGCTGTACGAGGAGAAGGAAGACGGATACCAGCTGATGTTTTCCTCTGTCATATATGAATTTTTATATATCTTATACCGGAATCATACCAAGATTCTCACTGCTTCCCCGGATGCCGGGGAGAACAGAAACTTTTCCCGTATCGAAGAAACGGTCCAATACGTGCGGAAGAATTACCGGAACGATATTTCCTTAAGCGAAATCGCCGGCCGGCTGAATGTCAGCAACGAATACTTTTGCCGCTTGTTCAAAAAGCACACCGGACAAACCTTTACCGAGTATCTGAATGCGGTAAGGCTCCTGCACTTTTATCAGGATTTAATCAGTACCGGCTACAGTGTCAATGACTTGCTGGAAGCAAACGGAATTAAGAATTATAAGGTCTTTATGCGTATGTTTAAAGACACTTATCATACTACCCCCCACAAACTAAGAAAGAACCTGCACGTTTAGTGCAGGTTCTTTTATTATGCGCAGCTCACGGAGCGGAATCTGTCGCTTTACGACCCGCTCGCACGCAGAATCCTGCTTGTAACAGGATTCTATTTATAAATCCATCTCATCAAAAAAATTCATCTTTTGCATATGAGCGTCACGGTACCTTAACAGCCACGCCCTCTTTTCTGCATCCTCTCCCGGAAGGTCAGATAATAAATCCTCAAAATTTGCTTCCGTAATACAGCCTGCATCCGCAAAAATTTGAAGTAGTTCCCCGGAAGCCTCCTGTCCCAGTAAAACCTCCCAGGCCGCTTCGGATTCACAGCCCTTGGTGTGATCCCGCAGTCTTTTTTGCAGGATTTCCTTCAATTCTTCGGAAAGTCCCAGGTCATATTGCAAGCGCACATAACAAAGAAAGGCCTTTTGGCGCCTTCTCTCTGCCAGATACACATCAATACTTGCCATCAAATCCTCTTCGCCGCAAAGAACCTGTTTGGAATACCCTTCCCGGTCCGGTTTTTCGAGCAAATCCAGTAATCTTGCATCCCACTTTTTAAGCCAGTTTATTTCTCCCGCTTCCGTGGGCGTAAGTAAATAAGGGGCATCCAAAAGTACGGGAACTGCCGCCAAAAGAGCACCTATATGGCCGTTTCCTCTTGCACTTGCCGCTTCCTGCTTTGTCAGGACAAATTCCTTCAGCGAAACACAATCCTTAAAAGCACCCTTGCCAAAAAAGATATCCCTTTCCGGAATGTGTACCCTGCTTAAATTGCTGCAATGGGCAAAAGCCCACTCTCCGATTTCTTCTACGGAACCCGGAAGCACAGCTTCCCTAAGCAGTTTTTGGCCAAGGAATGCCTTTTTCCCGACGGATACAACCGGATATCCTTCCATGAAATCCGGAATTTCCAGGTAATCCTTTTCCACATGCACATCCGTAATGCAAACCTTATCCTTTTGAATTTGAAAAGACACACTTCCGCCTTTTACCTGTAATTCCACTTAAGCCATTCCTTCCTCATTTGCTGTCTGTCCGGGCTCCTGCTCCTTGGTATCTTCACTTATGGCCGCTTCCACTTTACGGCCGCGTTTTTTGTTATTCCATAACAAAAGCACTGCTGCCGCCACGATAAAGATAGAGATAAACTGTGAGGTAGAAAGACTTCCCACATCTCCTCTGTCATCATTTCGGAGCATTTCAATCAGGAACCGTCCGATTCCGTAGAGCAGCATATAAAGGTAACCGGTGTCACCCACATGCTTTCTTCTCTTGTAATGCCACAAAAGGGCAAACATAATTCCGAAGTCTCCCGCTGAAGAAAACAGCTGGGTGGGAAGCAACTTTACGCCTGCCGGTGCAATACTGCCGGCCGGGAACACCACACCGATGGGGGAAGTGGTTTCTCTACCATAGCAGCAACCCGCCAAAAAGCAGCCGATTCTTCCGAAGCCCTGTGCCACTGCAATGGAAGCACATAAAATATCAAAATATTCGATAAAGACATGACCTTTTCTCTTACAATAAACAATGGCTGCCAATACACCTGCCGTAATACCGCCGTATACTACAAACCCTTCTGAGCCAAGGACACTGAGCGGATCCTGCATGAAAGCCTTCCACTCCACAATGACATACAAAACCTTTGCTCCTGCCCATCCGAACAAAAGACCGTAAATGGCAATATCCAGTACCACGTCCTCTTTCAGTCCGTATTTCTTTGCACGGTACATTCCCATAAAAATGCAGACAAGCACGCCGATTCCTATCATCAGTCCGTATCCGTATATGGTAATGGGTCCTATTGAAAATAATTCGTTATGCAACTTTGTTTCCTCCAATTCTCATCCGGTGCTTATAAGTCCAGATTTTCTATTTCCTGTTTCAGCAGTGCTTCCCGCTCCGTCAGCATCAGACGGCTGCTGTATTTTACGTACGGTTCACAACCGAATCTGCTGATAAAGCCCGCACTGTAGGTATTTACCGTAAGCTCGGTTACCAAAATCAACATTTCATTGCCTTCCGCAAAAGCATTTTCCACGAAATCAAAGAGATGACAAAGGCGCTTTGAAACCCGTTCGGTTTCCTTCTTCATTTCTGCAAGTTCCCTGTCAAATTCTTCCTTCACCCGCACAAAGGCATCGGTATCTGCAGAAAGGAGATATACTTCCTTTTTGGCCGCTTCCAGGAAACGGATGACACGGTTATTTTTACGTCTGTCTTCTTCTCTTAAATTACCCGCCATCTGCAGATTTTCAATCTGTTTCTTACGGCCTGCTGCCAGCTTCTCCAAAAGGTCTGCAAGCACTTCCTGCTCCCGGTAGTTTTCGCCGGAAGTTTCTTTTTCACGTCTCTTTGTAAGGGATTCCTTGATGGCCTTTAACCCTTTAAATAACTCTGTCAGATAATCGGCTGTTTCCATATTTTCACGGATTTCGGAAAGTACCTTATCCATCAGCATACCAAGCAGGGAAAGCCGCTCATCAAAGGCTGCGATACGGGCTCTTTCCACCGTCTTGGCTTCCATGGTACCTGTCAGGATTTCTTCTACCTGATATTCCCTGCGGTATTTTAAGAACAGGTCATAGTAAGCGGCAAATTCCCTTACTATTTTGTCATTACGCAGGTACTGCTCTACCAGGTTCTCATCCACCTTCATGCCCTCTTCTTCATAGAGCTTTAAGATTTCGGACAAGTCTTCCCAACCTCTGGCAGTGACATAGGTCCGCCCGTTTACGGTGGTTTCTATTTTGTAAAAATACTCTTTTTTCAGTTCCAGGAAATTGGTAACGGCAGGATGCAGGCCACGCACATTGGCATATTCCTTCCATACCTGATAATCCGCTTCCACGGAAAGTACTTTAAGTCTGTCCATGGTCACCACATCAAATTCCCTGACGGATTTATTGTATTCCGGCGGATTTCCTGCCGTTACAATCACCCAGCCTTCGGGAACCCTGTGCTTGCCGAATACCTTGTACTGCAAAAACTGCAGCATGGAGGGTGCCAGCGTCTCCGATACACAGTTAATCTCATCCAGAAACAGGATTCCTTCCTTGATTCCGCTTGCTTCCATCACCTCATAAATAGAGGCAATGATTTCACTCATGGTATATTCAGACACATCATAGGACATCCCTTCATATTCTTTATGGGCAATAAAAGGCAGTCCCAATGCCGATTGTCTGGTATGATGGGTCATGGAATAAGAAACCAGCGCAATATTTAAATCCTGCGCAATCTGTTCCATAACGGCGGTTTTTCCGATTCCGGGTGCTCCCAGCAAAAAGATTGGTCTCTGGCGCACCACCGGAATGCGGTATTCCCCGAATTCATTTTTCTTTAAGTACAAACGGACCGTATTTTCAATATAGTCCTTTGCCTGTTTAATATTCATATTTCGTCTTTCCTTTTTCCGTATTCCCTAAACTTCTTCATCCTCCAGTACCACCCTGATGGCCCATGGCGGCACCTCCGGCGGCTGTCCGATGCTCTCTCCCACAAAAACAAACATGACATCATAGGGTGGCATTCTTTGGGGATACACGCCATAACCGTCGGTAAAATAAATCAGTCCCTTCAGATTCTCGAACTCACCTTCCGAAAGAAGTTTATCTATATGTGTAAATACCGGCCTGAAATCCGTAGAACCAAAACCGGTTAATTTCCCGTTTTTTAAAAAAGCATCAAAATCTTCCTTACAGGTGATTTTGACATCACTGCGCACTTCATTGTCACACTGGATGATGTGCACATTCATTTTTTTGAAAAAGGTCTCCTCGGACATTAAAATTCCGTAAGTCTTTTTCAAAAAGGAAGCCACAAGCTCTCCTCTGCAGGAGGCCGATGTATCAATGGCTATCACAAACTCTTTAACTTTCTTGGCGTCCTTATATTCCAGCGGCTCCACCAAAGGCATGTTACCGTATCGGGTCAGTCCGTAGGTATAATAAATATAATCGAACTCATCCTCATTAATCTGGATATCTTCATTCATCACCGTAAACTGCCGTAATAACTCCGCATAATCATACCGGTCCCGCAGTGCCTCTGCCAGATTGTGAGTAAGACTCTCCGCGTCCGTTTTTCCTTTGGAAAAGGATTTTAAGTCTGCCTGTACACGTTCACTGATTTTCTTCCATTGTTCCAGGGAGATTTCCAGTTTTTCAGGCTCCGTAACGGTCAGATGGGTATCCACGAAAAACAAGTTTCCGTATTCTTCTATAAGCTTTCCGGTAATGCCCGTATTTTTGAAATAGCGATATATTTTTTCGGCTGTGAGTACACTGATTTCCTGACTAAGAGCCCGAAGACTCCGTTTTTTGGCCTCGTCGGATGCGAGACTGCTTCCGGGAATCCCAAGCTCCAATACGGTATTTTCCACGGCAATGTCCGTTGCCACATCCCACAACTCTTTCACCACCCGGTCCGCAAAGGAACCATGATAAAACAATTGGTGGAATAGACAATGCAGATAAATCCGCAGGGCAATGGCAGAATCCTTTTGGTATTCCTTCAGTAACAGCTCCGGGTCATAATACAGATGGCTGCCGTCACAGCTAAACTGCCCGGTCTGTGGTCTGCTTACCGGCGTAAGTGCCGAAAGTGCCACGTCCAAAAAGCGCATATTCACAAGAATACTGTCTCTGGCATGGCGCATAATCTGCCCTGCCAGAGACTCAATTTTTTCCTGTCTGTTTAATTCCATGAAATTTCCTTTAATATCCTTTGGCTCCGTTTAAGGATTCATCATTTTCAATCCATTCTTTTACTTCTATCATGCGGTAATTGTCTTTGTCGTCACGGACATAAACCTTCTCAATTCCCGCATTGATAATCATTCGCTTACACATGGAACAGCTGTTGGAGTTGGCGATGTACTCTCCTGTTTTGGCATCGGTGCCTGCCAGGTAAATACTGCTTCCGATCATTTTGTCCCTGGAAGCACTGATAATGGCATTGGCTTCCGCATGTACGCTGCGGCAAAGCTCATATCTCTCGCCTCTGGGAATATTCATCTCTTCCCTGATACAGCTTCCTACGTCACTGCAGTTCTTACGTCCTCTGGGCGCGCCCACATAGCCGGTAGAAATTACTTCATCATTCTTTACGATTACGGAACCGTAATTTCTCCTAAGGCAGGTACCTCTCTGGGATACGCTCTCCGCCAAATCCAGGTAATAATTCACCTTATCTCTTCTTTCCTTCATCTTTCGTCCCCTTCTCTTTGTTGATAACTTTCACTCTGCGTCAGCTTAAACTTCGCAGTTTTATTTTGCGCGGCTTTGCTTTCCGCTTTACTTTCCGATTTTGCTTTCTGCTTTTGCTTTCCGCTTTACTTTGCGCGGCTTTAGGGCAGTTCTACGCCTGCCTGAATTGCCTGCTTTCTTACGTAGGATGCTGCTTCCATATAGCTTTCATGGTCAGGCAGATGCTCTACCATAAAAGGCATATTCACATCCAGCTTGCTGACAAGCTTCATCACCTTACCATAATCTACCACACCCTTACCCGGCATGGTTTCTTCCAGTACGCAGGGATACTGATGTCCCATATTAATATCTTTCCCATGAATACTCTTGATATACGGTCCTAAGGTCTTAAAGCAATGCTCAATAAAGGCATCCCTTTTCACAAAGCGCTCGGGACAGTTAATCATATTGATAAAGTCCATATGCACGGCAAATGCCTTACGGTCAATGTCCTTGATCAGCTGTAAATATTCTTCGGGAGATGTAGGAAGCATCCAAGGCATGGGCTCTAATGTATAAAAAGTCTTCTCGGGCTGTACCTCATCAATAATTTCACGCACGGTATCCACAATCAGCGCATACGTATCCGGCTCATAGTTGGCCGCACAATAGCTGTCCCACTTTGCTTCTCTGTTTCCCGCGATGTTTACACAACAATTGGCAGAAAGCTCTTCTGCAAGGGCAAGCTGCTTTTTACAATATGCAATCCCTTCTTTCCGTGCCTTTTCATCAAAGGCAATGGGACTGCACCATGCACCCACTTCACTAATCACCAGGTCGTGTTCCTTTACACAGGCAAGATATGCCTCTTTTTCGGATTTCGGTGCATCCGCCGAAACCGGTGCAAGCACTGCACGATATCCTAATTCTTCTACCCACTTGTACCATTCATCCGGACCTGAATAAGGTCTTTCTACTGCTCCTCCAATACGCATAATTTCACCCTCCTATAAATTAAAGTAGCATATAAATAATTGCCGTCGAGACAACAATCTGAATAATGGCAAATCGAAATACCGTCTGGGTATTGGACCAGCCCATATTCTTTCTCACTTGGTCATGCAGGGGGGTGCGTATATTTTTCAGGATACGGATTTTGCAAAAACGGAGTAAAAATACCTTAAGAAGTCCCAAACCTCCGTCCAGAATCAGTACAATAGCAACCGGAATATACAAAACCGGACAACCTGTCTTTAAAATCGCAATACTGATAAAAATCCCCATGGCCCTGGAGCCTGCGTCTCCCATCATAAGTCTGCTGGGAGTGGCATTGTACCAAAGATAACCAAGGATACAAATCACAAATAACAAAATCAAATAAGAAAAACTCTCCGGGATTTCTTTGATTTGATTAATGATATAAATTGTCATCAGCGTAATCATCGCCAGCGTGCCGGAAAGTCCGTCCACACCATCTGCACAGTTGGTTACATTGATGGAAGTCCAAACCAAAATAACGGTCAGAATACCGAATACCACAGGAGGCACCGTAAGGTTAAGACCCCAAGTGGCAATTTCAATGGTACTGGAATTGTAATGTAAAAAGGTCACCGCAAGCACCACTGCCACGATTAAATCCAGTAATCCTTTTTTGTACTCGCCCCAGGGTTTCTCCGAAGCATCATCCATATAGCCGGTAAGCATCTCTGCTACCACAAGTACCAGATAAATAATCATCTCCATACTGACCGGTGCAAACAAAAGTGCCGCAAAGGTAAATACCAGAATAAAAATAATACCGGCCCCACGGGGCTTTCCTGCCGATAATTTTCCGTCGTGGGCAAATTCCCTGCCGCCGTCCTTAGGCAGATAGGGACTTAACTTCGTCAAAAAGAGGCATGTCCCTGTAAATGCAACAAGCAGCCCGATTGCCGCAAGCATTGGTGTATTATTATTTAACAAATAGTGAATCACGTCTGATTCCTCCCTGTATACTCATTCTCTTAACCGGTATGGTCTTTATCGGATGAAATTCGTCCAACTTCCGGATTCTGCTGTCGGTGCTTCTATCCCATTCTTCTTGCCGCTTTCAATACATTTTAAAAGCCATGCCATATTTCTTCCAAGATTCCGCATGGTTTGCAAACCCTCTTTATCCTGTAACACGTCCTCCGGACAGCTACCGTGAACCATATTCCAATAAGTTGATGATACCACCGGCATCTGTCTGATTGTAAAATATTTATTTAAGTCATCTAATGTCACTGTAGTACCTGCTCTTCTGGCAGATACAACTGCTGCTGCCGGCTTATGTGCAAAACAGGTGCCTGCATAGAAAAGTCTGTCCAATAAACTGATTAAATTACCGTTAGGTGATGCAAAATATACAGGGGAACCGATTACAAGACCGTCTGCCTCTTCCATCTTGGCAATGATTTCATTGACCGCATCATCATCAAATACACAACGTCCTTTTCCCGCACATCCTCCGCAGGCGATACAGCCACGGATTGCCTGATTGCCAATCTGTATCATTTCTGTTTCTACATCACACGCGTTTAATGTTTTTGCTACTTCCGTAAGTGCGGTATAAGTACAACCCTTCTGACGCGGACTTCCGTTAATTAATAATACTTTCATAATTTGCTTCTCCTCTATATAATTCCAAGCGCTTCTTTGGCCAGTTTATCCGCCATTTCATTATACTTATCACCGGTATGTCCGGCTACTTTTACAAACTGTATTTCTATTTTTTGACGGACCTCGTCGTAAAATGCCTTGTATGCTTTCGTACCTTCTTTGTTCGTTTTCCATTCACCGGTACACCATTTGGCAATTCCCTCATAATCATGGAAAATAGCAATTTTACCAATTCCTTTATCTAATGCATACTGCATGGCGGCCTGCGCGCCTTTGATTTCTCCGGCCACATTATGCATGGTGGCAAGCTCCGGATCATCAAACTTGTCCTTGAATGTTTCCTCTGCGCCATCAACCAGTACCACCATTCCGTAAGAAAATTCTCCGGTTGCGCTGTGGAAACTGCCGTCTACATAGATTGGTACTACATCACTTTCCAATGCTGCTTGCGTATTTTTCACTTCGGAAGGCTCACTGACCCAGCCCATAAACCGGGCCGCCTCTTCCAAGGTGGTAAAACTTTTGTATATGGGACCGGGATATCCTTCCACACAGGCTCTGCATTCATCCCATGTACGGAAAATCCCTGTTAATGAACCCTTCTTTACTGCATAAAATTTTGCTGCCATGAAAACCTCCGATTCTTTCTCTATTATAATTATACTAATAATAGGTTTGTTTTCAAGTTTTTCAGACTTTTTTAATAAATAAGCCGTCCTTCCTATGCGGTTGGACGGCTATTCTTTTTATTTTTTTAGTCCGATTTCTATTTCCGTATTTTTTTCTTTTAACAGATCCAACATCCGCTTTGCAATCTCCTTTGATGACACCTCTATCTTTAAAAGTTCTTCATCCACGGTTTTCAGCATCAAATAATAAGTTTCGAAGAGTGCAACACCACAGCAAAGTTTTCCTCTTGCTTCTTCTATGCGAAGATAGGCCTGCTTAATATCCTGATAAGAAAGCATATGCCATTTGAGACTCTTTTTATACACTAACTCCTGCTCATTTAACTTAATTCTCGTATCTTCCACAGCATTTCCTCCGTAGTCTTTTTATTTATTTTACTACATCCGGCACTCTATGCCTAGTCTTTATTCGCTCTTTATCATGACTCTTTTCCATTTTCCCTGCATATAGCGGATTACACTGACAATTCCCGTGATAAACCAGGTAAATGCGGTTGCACCCCAAATTCCCCATACGCCTACGCCGGGAATCATGGTAAAGGGCTTTGCAAAACAAATTCTTCCGATCATTTCCACGATACCGTTAATAAAGGAGAAGGTTGCATCTCCGGCTCCGTTTAAGGTACCTCTGGATACATAAATCAGTCCCAGGAAGAAATAGAAATAACTGGTTATCTTAATCGCCTGACTTCCCATGGCAATTACGTCTGCTTCATTTACAAAAAGACGCATAACAAACTCTCCGCCAAACTGTGCAAGGGGCAGCATCAACATGGAGAAAATACCCATCATTACAAGACCGGTGCGGTACCCCTTCTTTACTCGGTCTAACTTGCCTGCGCCTACATTTTGTCCTGTATAGGTTGACATTGCCATACCAAGGGAGTTATAGGGCTGCTGTACCAGCTGCTCGATTCTGTTTGTTGCGGTATAAGTTGCTACCACAACAGAACCAAAGGTATTTACCACACTTTGTAACACGATACAGGATATCGCAATCAGGGACATCTGGAAGGACAAAGGAATACCGATACGGACACATTGACGGATAATATCTGCCCGGGCACGCATATGCTCCCGCTGCAACCTGAAATAGGGATTTGTTTTCAGGGCAAAGCACAAACTGCCGATACCGGATAAAAACTGGGCAATAATGGTTGCAATTCCGGCTCCGGCCACACCCATATGAAATACGCGGACAAACAAAAGGTCCAGTCCCACGTTTAAAATACTGGATACAATCAAAAAGTATAATGGTGTCTTGGAATCCCCGATTCCTCGAAGAATGGCTGCTACACCATTGTACAGGGCAACAGCAAATACACCACCGCACATAATCTGCATGTAAACAACTGAATTTCCGATAATATCGGCAGGTGTTTTCAATAGCGTAAGGAGCGGTCTTGCCAATATCACGCCCAGGGAACCCATAATCAGGGCCGAGGTTAACATAATATAAATCGCATTACCGATGGCCTTTTTTACCTGCTTTTCATTGTCGGCACCAAAATATTGGGAAACCACTACTCCCACACCATTTGATAAACCGTTACATACCGCAAATATAAAAAAGTTCAGGGAACCGGTGGCACCTACTGCCGCCAACGCGGTAGCCCCCACGTATCGTCCCACTATCATAGAGTCTACCATATTATAAAACTGCTGGAAAACATTCCCGATAATCATGGGAAGCATAAAGGACAAAAGCAGCCCTGCGGGTTTTCCCTGTGTCATATCTTTTACATATTTTTTCATCTTACTCTCCCATCAATTCTTCTACTTACCAAGTAAAATACTTATCAGTAAAATTTATACCACAGAGAGGTGAAAAGTAATAGAAAAAACCTTTTTATTTATTGTCAAATTATCTTCCTGTTTTTATATTAATTTTCACCGGCTTGCAAATCCCAACCGCTTGTAAAATCCAAGGTCGGTTCGGTCAAAAACCTTATGACACGACCGTCACTTTGCAAAACAACTGTCCCCTGCAAGTCCGTCCGATATACGGAAATATCACGTTTTTTCAGCAAATTCAGTACTCTCGTATGGGGATGCCCATGTTCGTTTGCTCTTCCGCAGCTAATCACAGCATGGGTCGGCTTTACTGCATCCAAAAACGCTTGACTTGTTGAGTCACTACTTCCGTGATGCCCGATTTTCAACACATCCGCATGTAAATCAATCCCGCTTCCAAGCATTTGCTCTTCTGCAGGTCCTTCCGCATCTCCCACAAATAAAAATCTGGTTTCTCCGTAGGTAAACAGAAGTCCCACCGAATGGTTATTGAATTCTTCATAACTGCCTTCCGGTGCCACAATGGTAAAAGACGCTTCCCCGAAAGGATAAACTTCTCCCACCTTCGCCGTAAGTTCTTCCGCCCGGCGGTATCTGATGGCATCCGTCACATCCCGGTAGGTCACATTATCTCTTTTTATTTCCGGTAAAATCACACGGTTACAATCAAACACGCTGATTACTTCATCTAAGCCGCCGATATGGTCTGCATCCGGATGGGTTCCTACCACATAGGCAAGTTCTTTTATCCCAAGGTTCTTTAAGTAACGCCGGATTCTGCCTTCCATCTCATTACCGCCGCCGTCAATCAACATTGCTTCCTCTCCGCACAAAAGCAGCGTGGCGTCCCCCTGACCTACATCAATATAATGAATTTCCAGTCCTGCATTTTCAAGCGGTTTTATGGTTTCTGAAGAATTTAGATTTTGTCCGCTTTCTCCCGCTTTTTTATTTTGGCTCCAAATACCAAGGGCCAGAATCCCTGCAAGCACAAGAAAAAGCAGAAGAAACTTCTGCTTTTTACTACGATATCTCTTTTTGGATTTTGCTTTGTAACTTTGTTTATCCATTCTGTTCTTACATTCTCTCCGGTGCTGCAAAACCAAGTACATCAATACAGGTTTCCAGAATATCCTTTGTCAGATTCAGGAGTGCAATAAAGCCTTCCTTCTTCTTTTCATCCTCTTCTGTGAGAATCTTGGTTTCATGATAAAAATGGTTAAATGCATTAGCCAAATCATAAATGTATGCACATACCTTATGCGGTGCAGACTCTTCGCAGGCATTTTCCATCATGGCATTGAACTTAACAAGTTCAAGCATCAGTGCCTTTTCAGATGCGTTTGTCATATCATTTACGGAAAGTTCTGCAATCTGCTTACCTTCTTTTTCTTTGTACTTGTTCAAAATTGACTTAATACGTACGATGGTATAAAGAATATACGGACCTGTATCGCCTTCAAAGGAAGTAAATTTATCAATATCAAAAATATAATCCTTTGCTGCCTGATTGGACAGGTCACCATACTTAATTGCAGAAAGGGCCACGATATCTGCGGTAGCTCTTGCTTCTGCTTCTTCTACCTCGCGGTTATCGGTAATCTTACGGTACATTTCTTCCTTGATTTCCGTAATCAAAGACTCTAAACGCATGACACCGCCATCCCTTGTCTTAAAGGGCTTTCCGTCTTTGCCGTTTACGGTACCGAAGCCGATATGCATAAGCTGTGTATCCGCATCAACAAGTCCTGTCTTTCTTGCACAACGGAACACCTGCTCAAAATGCAGTTCCTGACGCTTATCGGTTAAATAAATCATCTTGTCCGGATGATACTGCTCCATACGTTCCAAAATGGTAGCCAAATCCGTAGTGGTATAAAGTGCCGCTCCGTCTGACTTCAAAATCATACAAGGAGGAATTTCCTTGCTGTCGCTTTCTTCCTTTACATCTACTACCAGCGCACCTTCGCTCATATAAGCAAAGCCGCCGTCTTTCATCTGCTGCGCCATACCGGGTACGATATCATGGACGTCGGATTCCCCTTTCCAAAGGTCGAATTCCACGCTTAAGTTCTCGTAGTTTCTCTTTAAATCGGGCAGGGAAACATTCATAATATGCTTCCAAAGGGCACGATGTCCGGGCTGTCCCATCTGTAATTTATAGGTTGCTTCCAGTGCTCTTTCTTTGTAGGATTCATCTTCCTTGGATTTGGCGGATGCCGTAGGATAAATCTCCTCCAATTCGGAAAGGGTAAAGGGCGCTTCTTCGGGGTATTCACCCGTGTAATTTTCATCAAAATAAACAAGTTCAGGCTGACGGCACTGCATTTCGGTAATTACAAGACCCATCTGCAGACCAAAGTCTCCCAAATGGATATCACCGATCACATCATGGCCGGCATATCTGGTAATTCTCTTAATACTTTCACCGATAACTGCAGAACGTAAATGTCCTACATGGAGAGGCTTCGCCACGTTAGGGCCGCCGTAATCGATGATAATCTTCAGCGGATTTTCGGGCATGGCAAGTCCGAATTTGTCATCTGCCGCCATCTCATTCAAAAACCGGGCAATCACGGCATCACTAATCCTGAAATTCAAAAAGCCCGGTGCAACTGCAGTCACTTCGGAAAAAATATTGCTTTCCTTACACTTTTCAGCCACATCATTGGCAATCATAATGGGCGCCTTCTTATAAAGCTTGGCACCTGCCATGGCACCGTTACACTGATATTCACAAAGGTCCGGACGGTTGGATAAAGTCACCTTACCAAGCTCCCTGTCATAACCGGCCGCCTCAAATGCACTTTTTACTTCTTCTGAAATCATATCCAAAAACTTAATCATTTTAGACCTCACTTCTTTCCTATGCGCTTTTATATATCTTTTATAAGCGCCTTCGCTAAACCAATTTTTGCATAATATCTATCCTAACACTATAATTTGTTTTTCGCAAGGCTTAAAGGTTAGTTTATATTTATAGTATAACTTATCCGGTATCATAACTTATCGGCCGGACCGTAGTGCTTGTATTTCTTCTACCGTAAGTTCTTTTACATATTCGGCAATTTCTTCTATAGATAATTTCCCTGCAGAAAGCATGCGCATGGCTGTCTGCTCTGCCGCCTTTTTACTACCCTCAGCTATTCCCTTTTCCATTCCTTTTTCTATTCCTTTTTCTATTCCTTTTTCTATTCCTTCCTCGTATCTGACTTCCAAAGCATCTTCCATGTTAAATTGCGTAAATAACATATTAACCGCCTCCGAACCATGTTCTCTCAAAAACTCTGCCATAATATCTTCCTCATTACAGGCTTCTATGGCATGTGTAACAGCCTCCGAAAGGGATTCTCCAATCTCCTGATATTCCCGTATTTTTTGAACAAACCAAGAATACTCATATAATGGTCTGCATTTTTCCAAAATGGGATGATTCACAGGAAAATTGATATTAATCACTTTCACTGTTAATTCTAGCATAGGCGCATCCGTCTCTTCAAGATAGGCATCTGAAAGTTTTAACGTTTTTTCAGCCGGAAAATCCTCCTTCCCATTGTAAAATACGAAGAATTCCGGCGTCGGTATTTTAATCAATGATGACTTGTATAATGCCTTGTCACTGATTATTTTTTCCATTGTTCTTCCGTAATAAATCGCATCCCTCAGCGGCATATTGGCATTAATTGTAGATTGATGCTCGCTAATCACCAACACTCTGTTTTGTACCTGAAATGCCAAATCATTTTTCCGTGCCATAAACAGCACACCCGATAATGTTTGATAAGTGATATCCTCCGGTGACACTTCCTCTTTTTCATTCAGTGCTCCATACAACTTGGCCGCATTTTCCGGCATACTGAAAAAAGCAGTAAACGCACTTGCCTTTACCTCCCGGTTTCCTTTGTTTTCATTTTGCATTTGTACTTGTATCCTCCTTATGAACTATATAAAAACTATTGGAAATATGGCGAAATGCCCGGCGATGATGCCATCAGACTCTGCGTAAGATACAGACAAAAGATTTTCCAATATGCTTTAAGATGCGGTTAGCATAACATACCTATCCTAAATGTACAATATACAATTTATCCAAAAAGGGATTACCCGCATCTTTACAGGTAATCCCTCGCCCATTCCGTTCTCTATTTCTTCTGTTTCTCTCTTTCTACCTTGGAATAAATACAGCCGCAATAATCCTGTCTGTACAAATCATATTCCTTGGACAGTTCGATACTTCTCTGATATCCGCCCTTTTTCTTAAAGTCAGAGGGTAAAAAGTCAATCCCATACTCTACGCTTAACTGTTCACCGATTTCATTTAGCTTTGCTGCATTCTTAAGGGGGCTGATGGTAAGCGTCGTGGTAAAATAATCCGCACCGGTTTCCTTCGCTCTTTTGGCGGTTTCCCTAAGGCGCATTTCATAACAGATAAAACATCTCTCTCCGCCTTCCGGACATTGCTCTAGGCCTTTCACGCTATCGAAAAAGAGCGTTTTTTCATAATTACCTTCCACAATGTCGATGGGATAGGCTTCCGTGGTGTCATCCGTAGCGTTCTCTCCATTGTCCACATCAGTCAATTCTGAATTCATCCGAAAAATCAGCCGTTTCTGCTCTTCTACACGCTTAAAATACTCTTCATCCTCCGTAATATTGGGATTATAATAAAATACCGTAATCCGGAAAAAAGCACGCAGATATTCCAGCACATAACTGCTGCAGGGCGCGCAGCAGCTGTGCAAAAACAATCGTTTTCCTCTGTTTTCGGTATTCTTTAATATTTTTTCCAGTTCCTTCGAATAATTCCGGTTCATCTGTCACCTCACCATTCATGAAAGAAAAGAGATTGTGCAAATGCGCAATCTCTTTATTTATTGCTTTATTTTTACTGTAAATTCCAGCCGGCCTCAAAAGCTTTGATATTAATATCAATGGTTTTGGGCGGAACGGTTGTTTCAATTACCTTAATCCATTCTTCCTTTGCGAAATCCATCTGCTTCGCAGCCACACCGATGATAATGGTATTGAATACCCTGGAATTACCAAGTTCAAGAGCTGTCTTCTTGGCATCCACCACAACTACTTTGTGGTTTGCCTTAAGAGTTTCAATAATATTTTCAGGATACTGTGCCAGACCTACGGAAACTGTCATGGGATCCATACGAAGGTCATTCACAATCAGTACACCGTCTTTTTTGAGGAAATGTGCATAACGCAGTGCTTCCAACTTTTCAAAAGCAATGAGCACATCTGCCTGGCCCTCTTCTACGATAGGCTCTGCTACCTTTTCACCGTAACGTACAAAGGTTACCACACTACCGCCACGCTGTGCCATTCCGTGTACTTCTGAAATTTTAACATCATAGCCGGCTGCTCTGGTGATACCGCCCAAAATACGGCTGGTAAGAAGGGTTCCCTGTCCGCCGACACCTACAATCATAATATTCTTTGTTTCCATCCTTGCAAACCTCCTACTTATTCTCAATCAGGCTGATGGCACCGAACTTACAGTTCTTCATGCAAAGACCGCAGCCGTTACACATGCTTTCATCAATCACTGCCGTTCCGTCTTCTGCCTTCTTAATTGCAGGACAGCCTGCTACCAGACAAAGTCCGCACTTTTTACATTTTTCGGGGTCTACCACACATTTGCCCTTCGGTACAAAGGTCTTAAGGAGCGCACACTGGGACTTGGTAATAATTACGGAAACTTCGTCTCTTGCGGTTTCCTGTTTTACCAGTCTTTCGATTTCTTCAATATCAAAGGCATCCACTTCATATACATGCTCGATACCCATTGCTTTACAAAGCTTGTAAAGATTAATCATATAAGTGGTATCGCCCATCAGTGTCTGACCGGTTGCAGCATGATCCTGATGACCTGTCATACCTGTGGTGGAGTTATCCAAAATCATCACGGTTCCGGTGGACTTATTGTAAACCATATTCATCAGGGAGTTTACACCTGTATGTAAAAAGGTGGAGTCACCGATTACAGCTACCCAGTTTTTGATATATTCGCTGCCTTTCGCTTTTTCCATACCGTGAAGGGTGGAAATAGAGGAGCCCATACAAACAGTAGTATCTACTACGCCAAGGGGTGCTACTGCACCGAGGGTGTAGCAACCGATATCGCCGGCTGCATGCATTTTCAGTTTCTTCAGTACGGAGTATACGCTTCTGTGAGGACAACCGGGACAAAGAATCGGAGGTCTTGCAGGCACCTGTGCTGCTGCCTCTAAATCAAGCTCCTGTCCTAAAATTGCCTTTCTTAACATATTGGCACTGTATTCGCCCTGTACGGTAAAGATTTCCTTACCGATGGCTTTGATGCCCCAGGATTTCACCTGTTCTTCAATCACCGGTTCCAATTCTTCCACAATATAAAGGGTATCTACCTTGGAAGCAAATTCTTCAATCAGCTTCTTGGGAAGGGGATGAACCAGACCAAGCTTCAGTACGGAAGCTTCAGGAAGTGCTTCTTTTACATACTGATAAGGAATACCGCTGGTAATCACACCGATTTTGGTATCCTTGTACTCTACTTTATTGATGTCCATGGTGCATGCATCTTCTGCCATTCTGTTTAAGCGGTCTTCTACTACCAGATGACGCTTGATGGCATTACCGGGCATCATAACATTCTTTGCAATATTTCTTTCATAAGGCTTATCTTCCGGTACTACTCTCTCTTCCAGATTCACAAGTCCCTGGGAATGGGCAAGTCTGGTTGTTTCACGGAAAATAATGGGGGTATCATATTCCTCGGAAAGCTCGAAAGCACGCTTGATAAAAACTCTGGCTTCTTCACTGTCGGAGGGTTCAATTACGGGTACCATGGCTGATCTTGCCACCATACGGGAGTCCTGCTCATTCTGGGAGCTGTAGATACCCGGGTCGTCTGCTGCCACAAGTACAAGTCCGCCGTTTACGCCACTATAAGCAATGGTAAAAAGAGGGTCAGCCGCTACGTTCACACCAACGTGCTTCATGGATACCAGGGCTCTCACACCGCTGATGGATGCACCGATTGCCACTTCCATGGCAACCTTTTCATTGGGTGACCATTCTGCGTAAACCTCATCTTTATATTTCACCATATTTTCACTGATTTCCGTACTGGGAGTTCCGGGATATGCTGCAGAAACTTTCACACCTGCTTCATATGCACCTCTTGCAATTGCGGCATTACCCAGCATAACTACCGCTTCGCCTGCATGTTCCTTTTTCAAAGTAGTTCCACCTTTCTATCTTTATAAATATATTTTATTCGTATAAAGTCGGGTTGCTTTTGCCCAAACTGTATTGTAACATGAGAGTAAGCAATGATACAAGCAAAAAGAGAGGATTTTTCTATGTCTGAACAAAATCGCCCTTTAAAATCAATTGAATCATCCCAAACCGAGCAGATTCACCTGCTTAGATATGAAGATATCAACGGTGAAAACCGTCTTTTTGGCGGCAAGCTGGTTTCCTGGATTGACGAAGTAGCCGGCGTCGTAGCCAAGCGCCATTCCGGTATGAAGGTTACAACCGCCTCCATTGATCATTTGCAATTCAAGCAGCCTGCATTTCTGGATGATTTGATTGTGATCATCGGCCGTCTGACCTATGTAGGCAACACCTCCATGGAAGTAAGGGTTGACACTTATCTCGAAGACTCTACAGGCCAGAGACAGCCCATTAACCGGGCGTTTATTACCCTGGTCACACTGGATGAGGCTAACAATCCCTGCCGGATTCCTTACGGAATCAAGATTGAAACTACCGCACAGCAGGGAGACTATGAAAGCGCCCTGAAAAGGATTGAACTAAGGAAGATGCGGCAGGGGGAGGGGTATTAAATCTTTCCCTTGCGTGTCCATTCCCTCTGTGTTATACTGAAAACCATTCTAAAAATCTGATATCTATTTACACATCTCATTTTTTCTAAGGAGGTTTTCTATGAACAAACACACACGTCTTAACCACTCGGAGTCTGCCCATGCGCAGATACTCCCTTCTCTTACTTCTTACAAAGAAGCAAACCACTATTTGGCCCAGAACCCGGATACCTGGTCAGTTTTTCTGGATTTACCGTATAAAATCCAGCAAGAGCTTCTTGATTTTTATACCGGGAAACAAGGCTTACGGGTTACATACGATTCGATATTTCAAAAACTTTTCCGCCCGGACATTCACAAGGAACGCTTGGAATCATTACTTTTTGCTCTGCTAAACCGTAATGTAAAGATTATATCGGTCATTCCACGGGAAGGTACCCAGTTGGTTGAACAAGGCTCCTTTGTTATCATGGATGTTCTGGTGCAATTAGATGACGGTTCTTACGCCAATATCGAAATGCAAAAGGTAGGTTACAGTTTTCCGCTGGCACGGGCCGATTGCTACGCTTCCGATATTATTATGCGGCAATATGTAAAAGAAAAGGCCAATTCTAAAGACCAATTTTCCTTCCAATCCTTAAATAAAGTCTATTGCATCATTCTCATGGAGCGTAGTCCTGCTCCCTTTCATACAGTTCCAAACAAATATGTACACAGGCGTTATTCCTGCTTTGAAACCGGTATCTATCCGCATGATGCAGGACTTCACGAAGATATCTTTATCTGCCTTGACAGTTTCAATAAAATCCCACATACTATAACCAAAGACAGTTCTCTGCAGGAAGCATGGCTTACCTTTTTATGTTGTACGGATGTATCTTCCATCCTTTCACTTATTAGCGCATTTCCTTCTTTTGCAGAACTTTACCAGGAACTCAAGGATTTCACCAGGCAACCGGAGGAGTTGATTAATATGTTGTCAAAAGAATTGTATATTATGGACCGAAACATGGAAAAACTCATGATTGCAGAATGGCAGGAAGAAATGGAAGCTACGAAAGCAGCACTTGATTCGGCGAAGGATGAATTGACCTCTACCCAGAATGAATTGACTTCTGCTCAGAATGAACTGACTTCTGCTCAGCAAGCATGTACAGTGTATAAGCTTCTTTTGCAGGGAAAATCTAAGGAAGAGATTGCTTCTATGCTGGATATTCCTTTGCAGAAAATTGAAGAGTTGTTAAGTGATTTGATATAATTGAAGGAAAGTGAAACAGCTATGGCGATGTATATCGTCATAGCTGTTTTTTAGTAAATAGTTTAATCAAAAAATATATATGACTAGAAAAAGCGTTTCTTTTGAATCGTATATTTTACTTTTACGGTTCCGGCATAATCACCTACGCCTCTAATCATCACAGTCGCTGTTCCGGGATTTGTATTTTTAGCATAAGTATCTTCTTCAATTACATAATCCCTTCCGGCTACTAGTCTTGTTTTACCAATTTTAACGACAATTTCACTTGCACTTAATGTAATCTCGTCTCCCGTGTAATTCTTCTTTATTTTACTGATTTGAGCCTTATTAATCAGTTTCTCGCCCACACGATATGTCGCAGAAATCACACCCGCATAACTGCCTTTACCTTTTACGGTTACCTGTAATTCCGAGCCGGCTTCAGGCACTTCATTCTTACCAATACTACTTCCATCGGCATAGGAATAGACATACTTTTTATCATAGTCTTTTCCTGCTACTAATTTCTTGCCATCAAGATCATATAAAGTCGGTACCACCTTATAATAAGACGCATTTTTCTTATACGCTACATCTGCTACTGTAATATTCAGGTTTTCTAAATCCTGTTCTTCAATTACAAATGTCCGTGTCAATGTACCTGAATAATTACCTTTACCGGTAATCGTTGCTGTAGGTATTGTCTTCTTATTGGTTCCGTCATTTACAGACGTATTATTCTTGTACTTAATGGTATAATCTTTACCACTTACCAGTAATTTACCATCAAACAAAATTTCGTATACCGGCTTACAACCGCCTTTGGTAAATGCCACTGTCTCGGGTTCACTTACAAATGTTACCAAACCACTTTCATCATTCTTTAAATTATAAGGAATAATTTTAAATGACTTTTTGATGGTTCCTGTATAGGTATTGATACCGGTAATTGTAATGGTTGCTTTTCCTACATTGGTATTTTTTGCATAGGCCACTTCGTAATCTCTATCTATAACTAATGAACCTATACTTTCTAAACTAACATCCATTTCATCTTGGGTTATTTCTTCCCCAATATATTCTACTTCACTTACAATTCCGCTAACGGCTGCTTCGTCAATCTTAATACCATTAATTTTATAATTAACTGTCTTGCTTCCGGTATAATCACCAATACCAGTAATCTTAATTAAATAAGTACCCGGCATTACATAAGCACCATTTTCTTCTGAAGGATAGGATATTTCATAATCAGTTCCTTTAACCAATGCTTTATTATTGTAGGAAACACCCACTTCAGGCTTATGCATTTCACCATCATACGTCACTGCCTTAGGAATACTTATCTTCGTTTTACTTATCTTTTTCAGTTCAGTAATTTGCATAGTCACTGTACGTGAACCTTCAAAACTACCAATACCGGTAATCGTAATGCTCCATTCGCCAGCATTTTTGTAGGCTCCATCATCTAAATCCGGATAACTAAGCTTATAGTCTTTTCCTTCTGTCAATGTAATGGTTCCATATTTTAGCGTAGGCTTTAATTGCTGCTTTTTATTACTTGGTGCAGTAATTAATTCATTACAGATAATGTCACTCTCTGCAATATTTTTCTTATTGATTACAAACTTCTTACTTACTGAACCTGTATAGAAATTCTTACCTGTTACAGTCACTTTAGGAGCCGTTGCGGAAGCCTTGGTATTGTTAGTATACGCTACTGTATAATCCTTTCCGGCTACTAACTCTTCCCCTTTATAAGTTACCGTTACAGTAGGTTTAACTTTTTTGCCGGTATAAATTTGTTCAGGAATTTCAGCAATTACAATCTTCGTTTCTTCTGTTCTAATTACTGTTCCCTTACTTGCAGAACTTGCCAGCGTTTCTTCTGTTGCTTTTACTCGACTGTATGCAACATACTCCGTATCCTGTGTCAAACCTAAAAATTCATTACTGTCCTGCCATACCTTGGCATCTAAACTATATTCGCAGCCCTCCTGTTTTACCAATACAATCTTTGTGTCGGTAACATCTTCTACCTGCGGTGCCTGTGGAGGTTCTGCTGCTATCTGACCTCTGGTAACCCTTACGGTACAGGTTCTGAACTCACCATTTTCAGCAGTCACAAGAATGGTTGCCATTCCGGGGATTACACCTGTTACAAGACCTTCCGCGCTTACGGTTGCCACACTCTTATCATCTGATTTCCAAGTCAGTGTCTGTTCAGCTCCTGGTATTCTTGCATTCAACTGGTATTTCTGTCCCATTGCAATTACAATTTCCTGCTCGCTTAAATTCAGAGTTGTGTCTTCTACATTTACATAACAATATGCAATGTTTTTACCTGCATGAGAATACGCCGTGATATATGCACCACCTACACCTTCCGCAACCAGATGTCCATCCTGATTAATCCTTACAATATCTGTATCTGCGGAGTTCCAAATTACATCTTGATAAGTTGCATCTTCAGGTGTAATTCTTGTAGCCAAATCAGCTTCTTCTCCCACAAACAGGTCAACATTCTTCTTGGAAATATCTAAGGTTTCAATTTCTACTTCGTTGGAGGTTACTGTAATATCACAATAATCCGCATAACGATAATCCTTTGTTACAACAAATACCTGAGTTTCACCAACGTTATTAACCGTCAACTGTCCTTCTTCATCTACAGAAACGATAGAGTCGTTAAGTGCATGGAACTCAACTCCGATATTCTGATTTTCATGGTAAAGGAAATACGTAATCTGAGGGGCTTCCTCTCCCAATAATAAATTCAGCTTATCCTTCTTAATTACCACTGCTCCCGAATCATCTTCCGCATTCATCATCAGATATGCTTCTGATATAATTTCACTGTCGTTCTTGTTTTCTGATCTTGCATAGAACTGTAATACTACGTTCTTATCAATGGTAATCGGACCTGTATATTCTGTAGCAAACATATCCAGTCTTGTTCCATCCAAAGTATAGTAAATTGTTGCATCTTTATCGGGACAACTCAGTGTTATAGCCGTCGGCTCTTCTAATGTCTTTGACTTAATATCCGCACTGGGATTTTGGGTCGTTTCATAATATCTGTAGTTCGGATAAATATGTAAATCACTCTTTACGGAAGAATAATCGTAGGTACTCCAGCTACTAAAGCTTTGTCCCTCTATCGCAGGAGCTTCAGGAGGTAACGCAGACTGTCCGTAGCGCACTACCTGTTCACTGATAGGCTCACCACTCTGATTGTAGAATACTACGTTATACTCTTTCACTTCATAATGTGCAGTGAGAACCAGATTCTTTTCAGCTTTGGTTACAACGTTTCCTGCTTCGTCAAACCAGCCCATGAAATCGTAGCCTTCTACTTCTTTCCAAACAGGATAAATAATATCGGCACCCACATCATACTGCTCTGTCTTAAAAGTATCCTGGCTCCAGTCTACAAAGACAACCGTACACTGTTCCTTTTCATACATTGCCATAATTGAAAGTTCATCATGTACATTTGTAAGTCCGGTACTCCAACCAATAAAGCGATGTCCTGCTCTTACAGGTTCTGTCGGTGCAACAGCTGAATTTCCTTCTGTTACAGTCTGTTCACTCAAAATGGTTCCGTCCCAGTCTACAAACTTCACACTATATTCCGGCTTAGGAGCTTCAATTGTACTTAAGTAAAGCAACTCACTTGCGCCTTCAATACCTAACTTAACTGTAAAATCACCTGTCTCAACGGAAGGCACTTCTCTTGTAAAGAAGGTAAAACTATAGGAACCATCTTCACCAATAGTAGTCTGACCTAAATATTCGTTATTAAAGTCAGAAGGTTCTTCGTTCTTATATACAACCAATAATGCCTGTTTACCGGCTAAAGTTTCACTTACTTTACCGCTAACGGTTCGTAATTCTCCATGCCACTCATCCACTGGAGCAGCATCTGTCTTATATCTGTATACGGTTTGCTTCTCTACCCTTCTAGTTGCACTAGCAGTATATGGTGTGGTGGACCATTCAGACCAATTACTCCATTTGTAGAAATGATATCTATACAAATACTGTCTGTCACGACATTGCCATTCGGTATGGGTTACTGCAGGGACATACCTATCCCCTGTTCCTCTATACCAAAACTCTACTTCATAAACTTGCCAAGGCACACAGATATATCTGTCATAACCATCATCATATCCATCATGTACCATAGTCTTATTATCACCCGCTGTATTTATCCATGTCTCATGATACTCTACACCAGATACTCCTGCTCCTCCGGAACGGTTTGCATAAGAATACATCCAGCCTACACCTGATTTATGATATTTCCAGAAATAATAGTGCTGAAGATTATATGCTGCCTGGTCTGTAACTGTACGACTTTGTACCTGTCTGCTATCAGATGCCCAATACTGATTACGGGACCAACCACTCCATGCTCCATAGTCCCCCCAATAACCTTCTGTTCTCTCCAATTGCCAACCACTAAGATTAGGTGAAGAACTAACATAAGTATCTTTGTCCTGATAACGATATTCAACACGACTCTCAATTTCTGTTGCTGTCGCAGGAGGTGCAGTTGTCTTCCAGCCACTCCAAGTTCTGATTACATCAATCGTTTTCTTTTCAGAAAGCGGAATACTGTTATTAAAGCTTGCCACAATAACTACTTCCGCATAAGCAGCTTCACCTGTATACGGAACAAACACTTCTACATTATTTTTCTTTTGAGAAGCTTTTAAGGAAAAGGCATTGGATTCCGTAGTATAAACCAATCTACCATCAGAAGTCATCAAGGATACTATTGCGCGCCCTTGCGTTACTCCTTTATCATAATTGGAAACATCATAGTAAACTGCATATCCAGTTGCATCACTATCAAACTCACAACTATCTACATTTAACTGTAACGGAAGATCTATATTTTCATAAACATAACTTGCATGAATTTCTGTATTTTCTGTTACATATTTATATTTATCGCTATCCCAACCTACAAATACAAATCCCGGTTCAGGAATCGGATCTGCAGGCGGTTCTAAGTAACCTTCATAAGGAACTCTTTCCTGCTTCAAGACGCTTCCGTCAATATCAAAAAACACTACTTTGAATGTATTTCTAACAAAAATAGCTTTTACTGTAACATCCTTAGTAACTGTCGTAAAGGAATTATCCCATCCCTGGAATATCCAACCGGTTCTTGTAGGTGCAGAAGGAGGAGTTGCAGTTCTCTTATATTTTACCACTTCCTCTTTTAAAACAGTAATTGTACCGTCTTCCGCTTCTTCCACAAAGGTAACCTTACAATCATCATATGCTTTTAATGTTTTGTCGAGGTATCCCGTATCACTATTGCTATATCCTTTGGCAATGATGGAAACATCATATTCTCCGCCTGTAGGTAATACAAAGCTGGCATTGGTAAGCTTAGTATCTACGGTTTTGGTATAGCTTCCGTCCTTAGCAAAAAGAGTTACTTCATATCCATCCTTTACATGGTCTACACTGTTCCATGTAATTGTTGCGACATCTCCTGCTGCATACTCTACCTGGTCAACATTTAACACAGGAGTTTGCGGTTTAGAACTGCCCTTGGTGGTAAATTCACCCTCTACTACATATTTTTCATTATTTACATAAGCATAAATATCATAATAATACTTGGTTCCGGGCGTAAGGTTTATGTTCAAATTCACATTGGTATTGGAATTGGTCGCATAATATATCCATATCTGTCCTCGGAAATCATTTAACTTTTCCGAACATCTGGCAATTGCATTGCGACTTTCATCATAAAGAATCATACCTGCCTCAGTAACTCTTAAATTACCGGGATTAGTTAACAATGCTGTTCTGGTTGCACTGGTTTCATCTAAGGTGTTTTTATCGGTATGTAATATCAATGTAGGCGCAATGACTTTATTTTCATTAGCCTTAGGAACTATTGTAAATTTACTCGTAATCGTTTTGGTTTTACCTGCCGCGTCGGTTACTTTGACTTTGTATAAATAAGTTCCTTCTCCCAGTTCCTTGAAGGTCATCTTTTCATCAATTTCTGAGTGTGCTCCCCAACTATAATTGTAGCAATCTAAATCTATATTTGCAGGAGGTAACATTTTACCTGAAGGATTTCCATTTGCATCAATCTCGGTTATTGATACTTCTATTTTTTTTAATTTTACATTAGATTGCGCTGTACCGGTAACAGTAAAGCTAGATCCTCTGGGCAAATTACCTTCTGGTTTGTTTGCTGTAAGTGTAAGCTTGGATACTTGGGGTTCATCCTTTACTTGATATTTGTACAATAGTAAATTGTACGTCGTAAAATTAAATGAATCTTCATTATCTGATAAATAGTCATATCCACAATTTCCTGGATCAATTATATAAAAATCACTTGTCTTTAAATTGTTAATATCTGCAGTACTTCGATATCCAATTACAGCTACCCAATGATCACCATTCGCATTCCATGCCTGATTTGCACGATAATGCTTTGTAACCCACATTCCTACTGGTTTTCCTTGATTTATTTCATTAACTATCATTTTCAGAAAACTTTGCTTATCATTAGTACCGGTTTTTGTATAATCAGCCCAGCTATACATACCACCTACATTATCCTGCCAATATTCTCGCCCCTTATGTACAATTCCATCAATTATAGTTCTACAATATGCTAATGTATATGCCATACACATATCTTTGCCCTGTGGTCCCACTTGTGCAATTAACTCTGGAGTATAATTTACGGTAATTAGTTGTGATGACTGTTCTAAACTCTTTTCATTTTCTTTAATTGGTTCTTCAGCCATTTCTATCAGGTTATCATCATTCTCTAAAAAATCATTAGAAGTTTCCGTTTCCAATACCTCTTCTACATCAGGTGTTGCTTCCACCTCCGGAGTTTCTTCTGCCTCAGGCGCATTTTCCCCTTCAGGAGTAGGTGTCACCTCGGGTGTTTCCTCTTCCTCAGGCATAGTTGTAGCCTCCGGCGTTGCCTCCGCTTCAGGTTCTTCTGTCGCCTCAGGAATCACCTCTTCTTCCGGTGCCTGTGTACTTTCTACTTCTTCTGCCAGTGTGGTTTCATCAGTATCTTCCTCTGCTTCTACTTCAGGACTCGGAGTTTCACTCTGAATTTCCTGCGTAAGTTGAGGTGATACTTCTGCAGCATAAACCTGTGGTGTGAACATTTGCACCACTAATAAAAATGCCAGAAAACCACTCAATAATCGTTTTCTCATTATACTTCCCTCCAATACATAATCTCTCTTGCTTTCATTCCTTTTTCTGCAAGAATTAGTACCATTTTACCACTCGTATATGCATCCATGTTCAAACCTGCGAAAACTGCTGTTTTCTTGTCAAAAATTGTCAATTTAAGCATGGATTTTCTTTAAATCTTCTTCAATAGCCAAAATTTCTCTATCTGTCTTATCTCTGAACATTCTTCCTTCTACCAGTTCCTTGGTAAATCCGGCACATTCAGCAAGACGTTCTTGTACAAATACATCATGATATCCTCGCGGAATATCCTTTCTTCTTTCCATTGGAAACGTTTCCCAAATTTTCCACTTAAGTGTTGCCAAATTATCCCGCAAAACCTCCACAGCCTCTTTTTCTTCCATTTCTGAAACATCCAACGCTTCTCCCACATTAATCAAAAAGTGCTTCCCTTTTTGCTCTATTGCTATGGGTATTATTGGGACATTACATTCTTTTGCTGCTTGTACGGCCCCTGGAAATATCTTCATAACTGGTAAACTTTCTGTTAAATTCCAGATGCCTTCCGGATAAATCAACATAGATATTCCCTGCTTTAATGCTTTTTTCATAAATCGGAAACTATTTTGTCTATCTTCTTTATCACCGGTATCTACCCATAGTACTCCATTTGCACGCAGGAAAAAGTCATCTACCGTCGCATACATTAGTTCCCAATCCCCGGCAAAAGGATATGCAAAAATATCGCAAGCCTCTACCAGCATTTCATAATCATACTTTCCAATATGTGTGATTGCATAAATAACTGGCTGTTCCTTTGGCATATTATTTTCTTTACTGACAAATTCATAGGTCAACCCGGATAATATACTCTTAATTTGCAATACTTTGATTAATATGGGATGAATTCGCTTTCTGACAGTAACACCTCTTATTGGTTTGTCAGAAAAAAGTAGTTCAGCTTTTTTCTTTTTATACTGTTTGATTTTCATCCTTATATAACGATTAGCCCACGTATCTTTTTCTGTTAATATCATATATACCCCCACAGATTTCCAGCTCAATTTAAATACTTTTCTATAGCTAAATAACATGCTAACACCTAACATCATGCACTTGTTCTGATTTGCAAAAACTGCCTCTTTCTTGTCAAAAATTGTTATTCCAAATAAAAAAGCCCGCATCTGCACGCCCCCTCACGCACAAACACGGACCTATAAAACTTCCTTAATATTTATTTTTCTTATATAGTCTTTATTAAATCCTCTAAATCTTCTCCCCCAGATACGCCAAAAACCGATTCTTCGCCGACTTGCTCTTAGGCCTGCTGACAGGAATCTGGGTTCCGTCAATCAGTTCGATTTCCTGCGAAGAAAAATTCTTGATATACGCCATGTTTACCAGATAGCTATGATGGCATCTTAAAAAATTTTCGCCCAGTTTTTCTTCCAGCCCGTCCATTTTCATGTACACGCTGATTACGCCTTCATTCTGATAAATCAGCAGTTTCCTCTCCTGTGATTCTACGTGGGAGACATAATTAATATTGACCCTGTAAACCATGCCCTTGGACTGCAGGGTAATCACCTGGCTTTCTTCCATCGTAATCTTTTCGATAGCTCTGTCAATTGATTCTACCAGCTTCAAAACGCTCACCGGCTTTTTCAAAAGATAAACAGGCTCTATCTGAAAGATATCTGCGGCGAACTCGATATGACCCGTGATAAAAATAATCTTTACCCTGCGGGACAGCTTCTGCAACTTCTTTGCCAGTTCAATGCCGCTTTCGCGCTGCAACACAATATCAATGATAATAATATCCAGGGGAACACACTCATTTTCTTCGCACCAGAACAAAAGCTCCTGGGGCGACTTCCAAGTCTGTACCTGTATTTGTTCACCATACTGACTGTCAATCATATTATGTAAAATATCAAGAACTTTAGCATCGTCATCACAAATTCCAAGCCTGGTCATTTTATCTCACTCCACTCATAATTTCATTCATTGTTTCATTATATCGTATTTTACATTAAGTTTTTGCTTTTGAGTTGATTAGTACAAAAATTGTAAAATAAATGCAGTTTTTTGCTTATTTTATACTTTTAGTGACGCAACCACCTTAAAAATTCCCGCTTCCGCATCTATTTTTAGATTACCGTCGTATTTTCGGATAATATCATCAATCAGCTTCAAGCCATACCCGTGATTTGCGCTATCCGATTTGCTGGTTAGGAACTTACCCTTTTCCCTGACTACCGGCTGGGAATAGGTATTCTCAGTCTTAATGGTAAGGTAGCCGCCACGGACCCCTGCATGAATGGAAATCGCTTTCTGCATGGTATCCTCGCTTTTTTCGCAGGCTTCTATTGCATTATCCAAAAGATTGGCAAATAGACTACACAAGTCAATCGCTTCAATTCCAACCGATTCCGGTACGCCGCAGGCACAATCCACATCAATCCCCTTTTCTAAAGCAGCAGCACTCTTAATCGTCAAAATCGCATTCACAATCGCATTCTCGCAATATCTTTTCAGCGCGGTTGCCTGAAGTTTTTGTGACGAACGATCCAATAAATCCTTTATTTCTGAATTATTTTCTCCGTTTTCCAAAAGATCATATATGTTCTGCAGTTGCCCGGTGTAATTCTGCTTGATTTCTTTTAACTCCGTCATATTATTTACAGCCATTTCATAATATTGCTGCTCTGTCTGACGCTGGGCATACAAGGCTGTCAGTTCTTTCTCTACCTGTTCCTTTTTCAGCATTCCTCCTACGAGATAAATCAGGCTAAAATCAATAATCAGACTGAATACAACCAAAATAACACCAATTGTCAACTCGATTTCTTCCAGATTTTTACATGTCGCGTAATAAATCAAAATCAGTATCAATTGATAAAAAGGTACAATTATATACAGTAAATAAGCCTTCATCCAGAACCGGTCCACAATTCCCTTCCACAAAACCAAGAGAATCATGAAGAGTACAAAGAATATCAATGTGGAATAAATACTGGACAATACCACATACTCTGTATGTGCATACATACTGTCGTATCCGTAAAGCATATCTATTCCTCTGCTATGGGCCGTAGTTAAAAGCAAATAGGCTGTTCCTGATTCTCCGATTAAAGATATCATCATCTCTATTGCCCCTAATCCGATTCTCTTTTTTAGAGAATCGGCAAACAGCAAAACATGAACCATGATTACAATTCCGGCACATAATACTACATTCAGAAGGACACTTTTGGTCACCGACAATATAACTCTGCTGATTGCCGCAGAACCCATTCCTAAAATAATATAAAATACAAAAGTCTTTCGTTTACTTTCTATTTTCGTTTTTAACAGGTTTAGCGAGGTTACTGCCATAATAACCCATTGCACCAAAAACATGCCCGCCTGACAAATTTTTAAAAGAATTTCTATTCTCATACCTTCACCTCATCGCTTACATCAGCAAAAACATGTTCCATATTTTCATGAATTGCATCCAGCATCATTCGTACCTTATCTGTATCCTTCTCCTCCATCAGACCATAGATAACCTGCAACTGATTCGCAAATTCATGACGTAATTCGCGGACATTCTCCATATGACCGTTTACCTGTACATAATATTCTAATTCTTCTTTTCGCTTTTGGTACAATTCGCTTAACTCTTTTTCCAGTCTCACCCTTTTTAACATACCGGAAATCAAATATAAAATCGCTACATCAATCCCGATCCCAAAGATATATAAAAACCAGCCGGTCACGATACTTGGAACATTAATTTTCTCGCAGGAATTGTAATAGATGAAAAAGATAACCAACTGATAAACCGGAATTATCATGAACAAAAGATATTCTTTTATCCACTTATTATCGATGGTTACTCTCCAAAGGAGCAGCATCATTACCCACAAAATAAGGATAATCTGTCCGCACAAAATCGTGGCCAGATTCCGGTATTCCACAACCTCATAAATCATCTGATAAGTTGCATCAATACCCTCTATACGCATAATGATTTTGTGTATCAGCGGCCAAACAAGTGCCTCTGACAACAGTGCCGGTAGTAAATAACTGATAATAGCAAAGGTTCTTCGCCAAAAGGTACCTTTGTAAAAAATAATAGAAATTATTACTTCTACCAAAATATTCGCAATTACACTTAAGGAGTTTTCTCCCGTTAATGCGATACTGAGAGGTGTAGATATTTTCTGAAACAAATAGATAAACAGCACCTGACCTATCACACTGATTTTCAGATGCTTCCCTTTATACTTCATTAAAATCACGAAAGCCAGTACAATCATAAAATTTTCTATGATATATATACTTTCTGCACATACGGTCATTAACCAGTTCATATTTCTCCCCCTTATTTATTGTAAGCGTTCATCAAGTATCAAAAAACGGCACTTCCCTTTACAGAAGTGCCGTTTCGTTTTCAGTCCATATCTTTCTCTGTACTATGAAATTATTTAATCTCAACAACCCATCCTTCAGGTGCCTTGATAGTACCCATCTGAATACCTGTCAAGGTATCATACAGTTTCTTGGTAATCGGTCCCATCTCTGTCATGCCGCTGGGCAGGCAGATTTCTTTACCATGATCTACAATCTTACCAACAGGAGAGATAACAGCAGCTGTACCGCAAAGTCCGCATTCTGCCATATCCTTTACTTCTTCTAAAGGAATTTCTCTCTCTTCTGCTTCTAAGCCTAAGTATTCCTGTGCAACCTGGATTAAGGAACGTCTGGTAATGGAAGGAAGGATGCTGTTTGACTTAGGAGTTACCACCTTGCCATCCTTAGTTACGAACAGGAAGTTCGCTCCGCCTGTTTCTTCAACATAGGTTCTGGTTGCTGCATCAAGATACATATTTTCATCATAACCCTGGTTATGTGCATCTACAATTGCATGTAAGCTCATTGCGTAGTTAAGACCTGCTTTGATGTGTCCTGTTCCGTTCGGTGCCGCACGGTCAAAATCGCTGACACGGATGGTCAGGGGCTTTACGCCGCCTTTGAAGTAAGGTCCTACCGGTGTAGCAAAAATACGGAACTGATATTCATCCGCAGGCTTAACACCGATTACCGGGTTGCTACCAAACATATAAGGACGAAGATAAAGGGTTGCGCCGCTTCCGAAAGGAGGCACATATGCTTCATTTGCCTTAACAACCTGCTTTACTGCGTCTAAAAATCTGTCTTCCGGGAATACGGGCATTTCAAGACGTGCTGCACTCTCTGCCATTCTCTTGGCATTTAAGTCAGGACGGAATACAACGGTACGTCCGTCAGTAGTGGTATAAGCCTTCATTCCTTCAAATACGGTCTGTGCATACTGCAGTACACCGGCACATTCACTGATAACTACTTTATCATCTTCTGTGATAACGCCTTCATCCCATGCACCGTTTTTATAGTTAGATACATAACGATAATCTGTTTTGATATAGCCAAATCCGAGATTTGCCCAGTCAATGTTCTTTTTTTCCATAGCTTTACGCTCCCTCTTCAGTTTATCCGAATCAATTCATCGGATTAAAGTAATAAAATCTTTTTCTATTATTATACTTTTCTTAAGAAAAGTCAATAGTATATGACTGCATATTTATGCCATATTTATGATAAATCCGTGACTGCTTACGCCTTTTCTTTCCGCTCATATTTCAGGAAATGATAAGTAAGGTCAAAGTAAACCTGTTCGTCACTGTCTGCCGTAATCTCCCATTCAGGCATTTCGTCCAAATTCGGGAAATAAGCGTCCGCATCATAAGCATGGTCAATCTTGGTCACATGGGCCACTTTGCAATAAGGAAGCATCTGACGGTATACGCTTTCACCACCGATGATATAAATATCTTCCTCCGGATAGTTCTTCAGTTCCTCCAAAAGCTCATCCACGCTGTTTACCACGATGGCATCCTTCACCTGATAGGAAGGGTCCTTGGAAAGAATAATATTGGTTCTGTTCTTAAGGGGCATTCCCTGAGGGAAGGTCTCTAAGGTCTTACGGCCAAGCACTACTACTTTACCGGTAGTCTCTTCCCTGAAAAACTTATGGTCTGCGGGAATTCTCACCAGTAAATCATTTTTACTGCCGATTGCCCAATTTTCATCTACTGCTACGATTAAATTCATTCTTTTCCTCCTTAAACCGCGATGGGAATATTCAGTATCTGCTCGCCGGTTACGTAATTTTCAACCTTTACATCATTTCTGGTAAACTGATAAAAATCCTTAATCTCCGGATTCAGCCAAAAAGCAGGTGCCGGCAAAGGTTCTCTTTCAATCAGTTCTTTAATAATCGGAATATGTCTGTCATAGATATGGGCATCCGCAATCACATGCACCAGTTCACCCACATTCATATCACAAACCTGCGCCAGCATATGCACAAGCACCGCATACTGTACCACATTCCAGTTATTGGCTGCAAGCACGTCCTGGGAGCGCTGGTTTAAAATCGCATTCAGTGTCAGTTTATCCTCGCCCGCCTTCTGGGTTACATTAAAGGTCATACTGTAAGCGCAGGGATAAAGATTCATCTCATGCAAATCCTGATGTACATAAATATTGGTCATGATTCTGCGGCTGAAGGGATTGTTCTTTAAGTCATAAATCACCCTGTCCACCTGGTCCATCATGCCTTCTTTGTACTGGTGCTTCACACCAAGCTGATACCCGTATGCCTTTCCGATGGAGCCGTCCTCATCTGCCCATTCGTCCCAAATATGGCTGTGAAGGTCATTAATATTATTGGACTTCTGCTGCCAAATCCAAAGCATCTCATCCGTAGCACTCTTTAAAGCCGTTTTACGAAGTGTTAATATCGGAAATTCCTTGGACAAATCATAACGGTTCACCACCCCGAATTTCTTGATGGTATACGCGGGCGTTCCGTCTTCCCAACGGGGACGGACCTTTTCGCCTTCGGTGCTGGTTCCGTTCTCCAAAATATCCTTACACATGGAAATAAATATCTGATCTGCCATACTCATAACAGGTATCCTGCCTTTCTCTCTCGAAAATTATACGTCCCACTTATCACAAAGGGAATTAATCTGGTCTGCAAACTTCGCCAAATCTTTATTGGCACCGCCTTCGTTTTTACGGATAACCGCAAGCAGACGCTGTCCTGCTGCCTGTAATCTGGCAAATACGGTAGAGGGCTGTTTCGCTTTCTTCTTAATCGGAATGGGAAGTCCCTCGTATTCCACCTTGCCGGAAAGAAGGTTAAATACCGTGCCGCTGTAAGGCGCATAGGCCTTGATGCCGTGCTCAACCTGCAGACACTCCGCAAAGGATGTACAAACCGCATCCTCGCCATGCACCACAAATACCTTGCGGGGTTTTTCTTTAAAGCCATGGACCCATTCTAACAGTCCGTCTTTGTCCGCATGACCTGACAGACCGGTTAATGTCCTGATTTCGGCACGCACCTGAATGGGCTCCCCGAACAGTTTCACTTCGTCGGTGCCTTCTACCAGCACACGTCCCAGGGTACCTACAGACTGATATCCTACAAAAAGGATGGTGCTCTCAGGCCGCCACAAATTGTGCTTCAAATGATGACGGATACGTCCGGCTTCACACATACCGGAGGCAGAAAGAATTACCTTCGGTGTATCTTCAAAGTTAATTGCTTTGGATTCATCGCTGGTGATGGAAAGACGCAGGTTCGGGAACGCAATCGGATTGATTCCTTTTTGCACCAGTTTCATCGCTTCGTCATCAAAGCATGCATATTCATTTTTATGGAAAACACCGGTGGCTTCCACTGCCATGGGACTATCCACATAAACAGGGAAATTACCGTGTCCTTTTACTAAATTATCTTCTTTAATCTTACGGATAAAATAAAGCATTTCCTGGGTTCTTCCTACTGCAAAGGAAGGAATCACCACATTACCGCCCCTGTCAAAGGTGGTCTGAATAATAGAGGTCAGTTCTCTGATATAATCGGGTCTTTCAGCTGCATGCAGTCTGTCACCGTAAGTAGATTCCATGATAACATAATCCGCTGACTCTACTTTACTTGGGTCTTTTAATAAAGGCTGGTTCTTATTTCCGATATCGCCGGAAAATACCATTTTTCTGGTCTGTCCTTCTTCCGTCGCCCATACTTCAATACTGGATGAGCCAAGGAGATGTCCTACATCGGTAAAACGCACCTGCACGCCTTCACACAGGTCAATCTTCTCATCATAAGGGCAGGGTACGATTTTCTTAATGGTAGCATCCGCATCTTCCATATCGTACAAAGGCTCTACCAAACCGTCAGAGCTTCTCTTTGCTTTACGGTTCTTCCATTCCGCTTCCTGCATCTGGATATGGGCACAGTCACGAAGCATGATACTGCAAAGGTCCGCCGTTGCCTTGGTCATCAGAATCTGTCCCCTGAAGCCTCTGGCTGTAAGAAGCGGCAGCATACCGGAATGGTCCACATGGGCATGGGTCAAAAGCACATAATCCACGTCAGCTTCCGCAACCGGCAATCCGCAGTTCTCAAAGTAATTGACGCCCTGCTCCATACCGTAATCCACCAGAATATTCTTTCCGCAGACATTTAAATAATGACAACTTCCTGTTACCTCATGGGCAGCCCCCACAAAAATCAGTTTCATAAAGAATACCTCCTTTTACCTTTCTCCCAACAGTAAAATTATAACACAAAAAGTACATAAGGGAAACTACCATTTCTTCGGCCGCATCTTATGTATCTTATGCGGAAACTTCCCCATCCTCACGCAGTCCTTCCACTACCTTCTTGCTGCCTATGCTTTCCTCCCGGTTTTCTCCTTTTACTAAAAAATCGGAGACAATTAAGATTTCATGAACCAAAAGCGGGACGGAGGCTAAAATTCCCAGCATACCCCATTCTTCCATTGTAAGCCTGCTGGTTCCGAACAACTCCACAAAATACGGAATTTCTGTCACCAGCACCTGTAAAAACACTCCAATTCCCAAGGCGCCCAGCATGGCCGGATTTTCCAGATGCTTCATTCCGAATACCGATTTATTCACATCCCGCATCCCTACCGCATGAAACAGCTGGCTCATTCCCAGTACCGTAAACGCATGGGTTTGGGCCTTGCTAAGTACTTCCCCTCGCTCCAGCATCTGAATCAGATTACCGACCGTCACCGGCAGGTGCATATCCAAAAGTTCCCGATAGGGCACTGTCAGATATGCCAGCAGACTGATTGCCCCGATTACCGCACCGTAGCAAATCATACACGCCAGGCCTCCATGGGCAAAAAGACTGTCCTTACTTTTCCTTGGCGGTTCCTTCATAAGGGCATCCCCATCATTTTTATCAACCCCCAGGGCAAGGGCCGGCAGGGAATCCGTAATCAGATTCACCCACAGAATATGTGCTGCTTTCAGCGGCGACGGAAATCCTGCAATGACCGCCACCAGCATGGTAATAATTTCCCCGAAATTGGAGGATAGTAAAAAGAGAATGGTTTTCCGGATATTTTCAAAAATACCGCGACCTTCCCGCATGGCTTTTTCAATGGTGGCAAAATTATCATCGGTAAGTACCAAATCCGCTGCATTTCTGGCCACGTCCGTGCCGCCTTCTCCCATGGCAATTCCCACATCCGCAATTTTTAAAGAAGGCGCATCGTTAATCCCGTCACCGGTCATGGCTACGATTTTGCCCTTTTGCTTCAAGGCATCCACAATCATCACCTTATGCTCCGGTGTCACCCTGGCATAAACCCGTACGTCATCTACCGCTTCCAGGAAATCCGTCCGACTCATTTGGTCAATCTGTGCTCCGGTAAGGCATGCCTCCTTTTTATCCGTAATTCCCAGCTGGGAAGCAATGGCAAAGGCTGTATCCCCATGGTCACCGGTAATCATTACCGTATCCACATGGGCAGCCCGAAAGCTTTCTACTGCCGCTTTCGCCTCCGGTCTTGGCGGGTCAATCATTCCCGTCATTCCGGCAAAAACCATTTCCTCTTCGGACGTCAATTCCCCTTTCTTTTTATAAGCAAAGGCAAGTACGCGAAGGGCCTCCCCCGCCATTTGACTGATGGCCTTCCGGACCTCTGCCTTTCGCATCTCCGTAAAAGAAAGTTCCCTGCCGCCGTACAGGATTTTATCGCATCTATCCAATAATCCGTCCGCCGCGCCCTTACAAAAGGCAATTTCACGCTTCTCGCTACCGGAGACTGTGTCCGTTTCCGAAACCGGTCCCTCCGCAATCCCCTTTGCCAGCCTATGAATGGTGGTCATCCGCTTGCGGGTAGAATCAAAGGCAATTTCATTCACCCTTGGATAACTGTTTTGTAACGTTTCTTTGATTACTCCGCGCTGACCGACAAAGTCAAGCAGTGCTAACTCCGTAGGATCCCCTAATCTGCTTTCTCCTAAAGTGGCATCATTACAAAGCACACAGGCAAGTAAAAGAGGATGTACTTTCCCTATGTCCGCTTCCGCTGCATCCTCCAAAACTCCATCCAGATAAACCTTCTTCACCGTCATTTTATTCTGGGTCAGGGTACCTGTCTTATCGGAACAAATCACATTCACGGCTCCCAAGGTTTCTACGGAAGGCAGTTTCCTTACAATGGCCCCCACCTTCACCATCCGCGAAACGCTAAGTGCCAGTACGATGGTGACAATCGCCGGAAGACCTTCCGGTACAGCAGCTACCGCCAGGGAAATTGCGGTAAGCAGCATATCTCCCACATCACGTTTTTGCAGCAGGGCAATCATAAACAACAGGCCGCAAACAAGGACCGCTACGATACTGAGAAGCTTCCCCAGTTCCGCTAAACGCTTTTGCAAGGGGGTTAACTCTCCCTCTCCCTGTTCAATCATATCTGCAATTTTGCCGATTTGGGTATTCATTCCGGTGGCAACCACCACCCCTGCGCCTTTCCCGGTGGTAACCAGGGTGGTCATAAACACAAAATCACTTCTCTCCAGAAGATTACTGCCTGCCGGTACACTATCAGTCTCTGTGCCGCTTCCTTGTACACCGCTGATGCCTGCCCGGTCCGCAGTTCTGCCGGCGTGAATTGCCGCACTTTTCGCCACCGGTACCGATTCTCCCGTAAGTGCGGCTTCCTGTACCTGCAGATTGGTCGCGGTAAGGAGCCTGATATCCGCCGGCACTGCACGCCCTGCTTCCAAATACACATAATCGCCGGGGACCAGTTCCGTACCGGATATCTCTACCTTTACCCCGTCCCTTTTTACCAGCGCTTTGGGTGCCGTCAGTTTTTGCAAAGCATCTATGGCTTTCCGGGCCTTTCCCTCCTGAATGACGCCAACCGTGGCATTTAACAAAATCACAACCGCAATAATCACAGCATCGGAGCCTTCTTTCAAAAACAAAGAAATTGCAATGGCTGCCATTAATATGTAAATAAGCGGGTCATTCAGCTGCTCCCAAAACAAAGCGGCGACACTTTTTTCCCGGTTCCCCTTTAATCTGTTTTCTCCGTATTCTTTTTGCAATTCTACCACCTGATAGTGGGCAAGTCCCATTTCCGGACTTCCTTTTGGCATATTCGTCTTGTCCATAAAAAATCCCTCCTGTCATATGTTTATATGCATTGACAGAAGGGAATATTCTCTTACTTTACTGATAAAATTTCAGGAACTGCTCATTCGCCGGATTCATTCGCCGGGTTAATTCGTCGTGTAATTGTCCTGTGTGCTGTAGTTACATCTGGTACAGGTATAAAGGGTATACCCCGGTGTCGTATTAGTAGCCGGAATATTGGTCATCCGGAAGGAATGTCTGTTAGCATCAAGTTCAATACTCTCCGCATAACTGCTGCCGCAATTACAAACAAAGGAGCGGATTCCTTTCTCTGTACAGTTGGGTTCCTTTAACACATAAGAAGTATAGCTGTGGCTGTGCTCCTCCTTAGAAGGGCTTGTGCTTGGAGACGCGGAAGGGGTCGTCGCCGGAGTAGGCGACGCTGTCGGCTTCGGTGTCGGAGACGGCGTTGCCGTAGCACCCGTACCGGGAGTCGAACCGGGAGAAGCCGTAGGTTTTTCCTTTAAGGCATTTATCGGTCTGGAATCCAAAATCACACCACAAACAGTGCAAGTCCTCTGCATTCTCCCCATGTATTTGGTGGTAGGCTCTTCTACCGTCACCCAATCGGTTGCCACGTGGCCGGGGGCTGCAATTTTCTCCGTATAAAAACTACCGCAACTACAGGTAAACTTGCGAAGTCCTGCCAAAATACAGGTGGCTTCCCGCTCTACGGAGGCAGTATACTGATGATAATGGGGCGTCTCATCACCGCCGTTTCCGCCGCTTGTTTCCGGCTGAAAAAGAAGAATTTCCTTGGCTACAATTTCATCACAATAAATACATCTCTTAACCTTCAGACCGTCCTCATCCTTGGTTGCAGTCCTAATCTGCTCCCACTCATCCGGCACATGTCCCGTAGAAAGTACGTCCGCAAAATAAAAATCTCCGCAGGCACAGGTATATTTCAGTCTGCCGGGCTGATAGCAGGTTGCCTTCACATCCACGGACTCCTTATAGGAATGGATGTGACTTTCCTCTTCTTCGCTTTGCTCCGGACTTGCATCCGGCACCTGCGTTGTATCTCCTGCCTCTTCTCCGCCTAGAACCACCGCATCCACCGTTTCCTCGTAGTCTGCCGGTCTGTTTTTGGCAGGTGCGCCTGACATGGAATAAATAATAATTCCGATGGTTGCCAAAGCGGCCACTACCGCCATCACGCCTAATATACTTGTAAGAACCTTTACAACACCGTTCATTTTCCTTCTCCGTTAAATCCGGGGTTTCTTAACATTCCCCGACCTCTTGCTTATTCCCACATCTTTTTTGCTGATGCTTTTCTTAAGTATAACATATCTGCCACTTTTCAAAAAGAGTAATTTGCAGTACAAAAAGCCGCCTCTTTTTACTATATCGGCAATTTTCCGGAATTTGACACAGTAACGGGAGCAATTTATAATAATTTTGTAAACAAAAGTTTTAGTACAGGAAAAACCGCGTAATCACTTTTACACTTCTTATGCGGCGCTGAAAGGGATCCCTTATGCAAAACATCATTAAAATCGAAGATTTTCATCATAAAGAGTTAGATATCTATGCCCGTCTTTCCGAAAACGGGTTATACCATTACAACGAACCGGCACCCGGTATTTTTATCGCGGAAAGTCCCAAGGTCATCACCCGTGCGCTGGATGCAGGATATGAACCCATTTCCTTTTTGTGCGAGGATATCATGGTGCCGGAATGTGCCGCTCTATCGGAAGATCCCTTGGCATCAGAGACTTCTGCTTTACCGGTTGAAAATGGTCCGCAGGGCGAGACAGCCAAACTGCTGGCCCGTTGCCCGCAGGTACCTGTTTATGTGGCTTCCAAGGAAGTTTTGACGAATCTTACGGGCTTTCAATTAACCCGTGGGCTTTTGTGCGCCATGAAGCGCCGCACGCTCCCTTCCGTAAGTGATATCTGCGCAGGCGCACGCCGGATTGCCATTCTGGAAAACGTGGTAAATCCTACCAATGTGGGAGCTATTTTCCGCAGTGCCGCTGCCTTACATATGGATGCGGTCCTTTTAACAAACGGCTGCAGTGACCCGCTTTACCGCAGGGCTGCCAGAGTCAGCATGGGCACCGTGTTCCAGATTCCCTGGACCTTTTTCCCGAAAGGGGAAGCATCCTGGCCGGCGCAGGGGCTTAACCAGTTAAAGGATCTTGGCTTTAAGTCTGTTGCCATGGCACTTTCTGATGATGCCTACAGTATTGATGACCAAAAAATAATGGCAGAGCCAAAGCTTGCCATCATTCTCGGTACAGAAGGTGATGGTTTATCATCCGAAACCATCGCTGACTGTGATTATACAGTTTGTATCCCCATGTCCCATGGGGTGGATTCTTTAAATGTAGCAGCTGCCAGCGCGGTTGCATTCTGGCAGTTGACGAGGTGACAGAATGATATCCGTCATAAATGCAAAACAAAATGCGGTAGCTATACGGCTACCGCATTTATTCTTTCACTTTTTCGGCTACTATATTTCCATATTCATCATACCCATCTGTTACATAGGCGGATTGATTAACAATTTCACCTGTCAGTCTATTTATGGTAATGATTTGTACGTCAGGCATTTCTTCATTTACATTATGCATCGAATTTTCCAATACAGCACCCAACTTTTCAAACGCTTTATCTGCTAAATATTCTTCAACATCTCGCAAGTCATTATTTACGGCAAATAAATAGTCACTTTTTTGCCGAATTGCGGTCTCAATTTTTTCTAACTCTGCATAAGGAGACACATTCTTAATCAGCTTGACCATTCTTTCATCCTGCAGAATTTCAGAGCCTTGTTTAATAAAAATATAAGTGTTTAGATTCTTATCATATAACAACGCCAACGCACGATCCAAACTCTCCTGTTTATTAATTACACTTATTTTATGCGCTGTATACTCTTCATAATCTTCATGCCAAGATGCATATGCTGCATCTTCTCTTCTATCCTTTATCTTATACTTTTCCTGAATATAGGCTCCTAAATACTCTGTTACTTTCCGCGCACCGGAAGGATTCAAATGAGAATAATTATCATAACAATCTGTATCAAAATCCACAATTCCATCCATGTCCAAAAAATTGATATAATTCACTTGATATTCTTCTGCAATATCATATACCAGATTTGCTTCTCTCACCTTCTTTTCATTAGCCGGAAAGGGAACATAAGTTAATAAAATTTCAATATCCCGTTCTTGACATGACTCAATAATTTTTCGTAAATACTCTACCCCCACTGTATCCATAGGAGACTTTTCACTCTTATCCAGAACCGCCTTTTCATTCGGGACAGCAACACCCACATGTAATTCAGCGCCTTTGTCAGATGCAAAATCCCACTTAAAGTCCTCTTCAGTCAATTCACTCCATCTGGAATGGTACAAAGAAAACATCCAAAGAAAAGCGATTCTTTCATCCGGCTCTATCAAATCATTTACTGCCTTAATTTTGTTTAATGTTAACGGGAAAAAATCCAATGACTTATGAATATTATTCATATTCTTTTGGGGAACTTTGACATTACTGCTTAAAGCAGTACAATCAAAAACAACCAGTTCCGGCTCTGAATAATCAAGCGCATTTACTATCTCCCAATAGGATACTGCAATTTCATTACTTGCGCCTGCCAGATTATAGGAAAATATCCCATATTGATTCCACAACTCCATCGGATAAATAGCATCAAATGCATGTGAATTACCAAAAAATAACACATCAAAATTGTTTTCTTCATTTAAAAATTCGCCATTCTTAATATATGTATCTTTTCTTATAAATACTGCATTCAGACACATATAGATTCCAATAAAACAGGCAATAAATACTATTATACTAATAAAATTCCAAAAGCCTTTTTTTTGTATTTTCATTTGCGTCAATCTCTTTATTCCTCAATCGCGTCATGGAACAATGTCCACATATCGCCATAGCCCGGTGAAGCCGGTGTAATGGGACGCGCCAAGGTGTTTTGCTTATCAATCTTAATTTTACCCTTCTTACTCATGACAATGATACGGTCTCCCAGTACAATCGCCTCCTGGATGTTATGAGTAATAAAGATAAAGGTACAATCTTCCTGTCTGGAAATGTTCAGAAGCTCTGCCTGTAATTTATTTCTGGTCATAGCATCTAACGCCGCAAAGGGCTCATCCATCAGAATAATCTTGGGCTTCTGTGCAAGCGCTTTGGCAATCGCTACACGCTGCTTCATACCGCCTGATAACTGATGGGGATACTTCTTCTGGGTACCGTCTAAGTTTACCTTCTTCAAATACTCATCAGAAATAGCCTTCAACTGATCTTTATCCTTGATTCCCTGTAATTTTAAGGGATACTGGATGTTCTTTTCTACTGTCTGCCAGGGGAAAATCTGGTTAAAGTCCTGGAACACCATGATACGGTCAGTTCCCGGCTTGGTGGTGGATACGCCGCCTACCAAAATTTCTCCTTCATAGGACTCAAAACCCGCGATACAGCGGAGCATAGTGGTCTTACCGCAGCCGGAAGGTCCTAAAATACTAAGAAATTCCTTTCTGTGAAGCTGCAGGTTTAAATCTTCTAAAATCGGTTCGGCATTTACATCCGGTTCATCCTGGAACACCTTGGTAAGATGATTGATTTCAAGAATTATTTCTCTGTTTTCCATTATTTTGACATCCCCCATCTTTTTACTGTACATTTTTCAATCGGTGCAAGAATTCCGTACTGTACTACCACACCAATAATAATAATTACGATTAAGGTTGCGTACATTTCCGCATTTTTCATGTTGGTACGCATCTGGTTAATATATAAACCGATACCGGGGCAATTCGCCAGACCGAAAATCATTTCGGCACTTAAAAGTCCTCTCCAGGCTCTCGCCCAGCCTACCTTTAACCCTGATACAATATAAGAGGTCGCTGCCGGAATATAGACACCGGTTAATAAGGAAAAACCGGAAAGTCCCATATTAAGGCCGGACTCCACGTAAATCTTCGGTACTGCCAAAAATCCATCAAGGACACTTCTTGACATAGGCCAGATTACCGCGTGCACTACCAAAAAGACAATAACACCGGGAGTTACACCACAAATTACAATTACAACGGGAAGCAATGCCACACCGGGCAATAAGTCAAAAACAGATACTACCAGATTGTAAATACTGTGGAACGTCTTGCTTACGATGGACAGTCCTGAAAACAGGAATGCCAGCACGATTCCGATAAACAGACCGAGCACCAGAAGCTTCATGGAATTCATAATGTATACCCAGAAGGAGCTTCCCGCATACCCTGTCTTAAAGTTATTCACAAATGCCTGCAGCACATCTCCGATGGTAGGGAAAATCAGCCTGGAACGGCTACCGAACAGGTTCGCTCTGGCCACTACCTCCCAAAGTATTAAGACTGCAATGACAAATATAATTTTTACAATTAATCCTGATACATCTACTTTTTGCTTTTTCATGTGTTAATCCTTAGTTACCCTTCACATTATCAAATACTAAGTCGCCATAGCCTGCAAAAGACTTATCAACAAATCCGTTTTCAGACATAAAGGTCGCTAAATCAAAGATTCCGGTTGTTTCTACGGAATAATTTCCTTTTTGCATATACTTCAGTTCGTCTTCCGGCGTATTTCCGTTAAACTCACAGGTCAGCTGTGCAGCCGCTTCCGGATTCGCCTTGATATATTCAATGGCCTGTGCAATTCCCTTACAAACTGCTTCGTACGCCTGGGGATCGCCGTCCTTCAAATCCTGACTTGCAATTCCTACGATAAAAGAACTCTCCACGCTCCAAACATCCGCAATTCCTTCTACAGGATAAAGGCTTTCATTGTCCTGCTCCTGGTATAAATAAGGATTACTGGTAAGATGACAGGGGATACTTCCCGACACCAAGGAACTCATTCCGTCAGGGTGCTTCATTGCTACAATATTGGAATCCAGACTATGGGCATCAAAGCCTGCATGGGCCAGTGCCTTCGCCAAAATAATATGCTGGATGGAACCGATATTCACAAGTGCAATCTGCTTGTCGCTTCCTACCAAATCACCGATGGTCTTAATGTCAGGGTTGCTGGTCATCATGCCATGCTCCTGTCCGGAAAGACCTGTAAATACTTTGTAACCAACCTGATTGGCAACACCGGTAATTGCAGGGGCAATTCCCATAAAACCTACATTGATACTGCCGGAAACAAATGCTGTGTTAATATCCGCACCTGAACTCATCTGATTCCAGGTAACGGTAAGCTGTTTGCCGGTTGCTTCTTCATAAGCCTTTTCAATCAGGCCCTGCTCTTTGGCAATAATAACGGGCGCATATGCAAGTCCGTACTGGTAGGCTATATTAACCTGAGATGTTCCGTCTCCCGTACTTCCTGCTGCGCCGCCGCATCCTGCAAGACTCATACAAAGCATAACACTACTCAGTACAAGCGCAAATGCTCTCTTCATTCCGATTTTCATTTTCATTTCCTTTTACTCCTCTACAATCAGTTTTTTCCGCTGAACCTTACCATTGGCGGTTCTGGGA